>PKCN01000039.1 GCA_002862205.1 Planctomycetaceae bacterium
GCAGGGCTGTGGCAATTGATGCACGTCGCAGTGGGGGGCACAGCAGCATGGGCAGCATCAAATACGGTGTTGTGGCAATACCGGCAGTCCAATTTCAGTTGCCCGGCATGAATCGCATGGCTGAACGGGACCGGTTGAGTCGGCTCGTAGCCAACATTCAATGTCTTGGGGTCGGTAATCAATCCACCCATCGCACCCGCGAAAACAACGCCCGCAGCCGTTGCTACCGCAAAAATGCCCAAGAGTGGATTAACCCAACGAGGAAACAGAAACCGTTGCATGATTTGTTTGGCCAGCGATCAGCTCGCAGCCCACTTCCGCACTGAAAGATGAGGGAAAATGTGGCAAAGGTGCCTAGTCGTACACAGTATGGGGACACGCCCCTTACGCTGGCAATGGCAGCGGGGAATCGAGCGACATTGTGTCGCATAAATCAGCCGACTTTCCGCAATTCGCGACATTGTGCCGCACAAGTCAATCGTCAAACCCGCCCACAAGACTGGCTTGACCGCCCCATTGCACCAGTGTCAGGTGAGGAGTTATCGACCAGTTAACCGTCGAACCATCAGGATAAATCACCGTTGCTCGCTGCGCAACCAGAACCGACAACTTTTCGCACGCACAAGAGAGGCTAAATAGGCAAGAACAACAGGCCTTCTACCACCAGCCACCATCAGCGGTCACTGCCTCGACAGGGCATCGCATGGAGGACAAGGCAGAGGCCAACTCACTCACAGCCCAGCCCAAATCATCAATTTCCAGTCGATACTCGGGCCAGCGCCAACCTGCAGGCCACATCTGGTGCGGTGCAGGCCATCGGGTCTGGTCGGTCGTCGATTGCATCCGTGCGACCAAACGAGGCACATTGACGGAAGCCGTTTCCGACGAATCCAACGGCGGCAGCGGAGGCATGAACGCGGAAACCCACGGCCCTGTATCTGCATCCGGACGGATGATGCTCTCGACCGATTTACCTGCTGATTTCGGATCCTGAGCCGGAGGCTGAAGATCAACGGACTGACGATCACGAACGATGGGTGCGGGGGCATTTCCGACAACCTTCATTGGTGTCGCGAGCGGCTTGGCGGCGAAAGTGGTAATCCCGGATTGCGCAGCCAGACGCAAGCAGAGTTCCTCGCGAATGGCCTGATCCCCTCCTACCAAGGCTAAAGAAGGAATCCCTTGGTCGATATGCTCGGCAAGACGTTTCAAGGTCCAACCGAATCGTGGATCCCGGTAATGGGCAGCAACATCGCAAGCAGGCTTGAGCACAAATTGCCGAGCGGTGTATCGCGGGTGGGGCACGATCAAACCCGTACCGCCGCCGACCAACTCACCATGCAGGACCACATCCAAGTCGATCGCACGCGCTCCCCAACGCTGACGCCGTTGGCGTCCCAGATCTGTCTCAATGACTTGCAAACAATCCAATATTTCCCTCGCCGAAGCCATGGTGTCAAATGCCGCAACGGCGTTTAGAAAGGGTTCTTGGCCAGCAGGTCCCCCAATGGGAGGCGTCTCAAAGAGGCGACTGGCGCGCAGTTTGTCGACCTTCGGAAGATCAGCCACAGCCTTCGCAGCGTCGGCAATCAAAGCGTACCGATCGCCCAGGTTACTGCCAAAACTGATCAAACACTGCGACTTCACGATGCCTATTCACCTGCGTTAATGAAACAGTCGTCATCGATTTCACCCTCGATGCGATAGGGCATTGCGGTGGGGCAATATCGCACTACAGCCGAGCAAAGGCTTAAAAAAACGACTCGCGCACACCTGTGGCCAACCCGCTCTTTCGCCCTCATCGGAGAGTCCACACCAGACAGACCTCACTAATCTACGCGGCATGGCAGTCGCCGACCAGAGATTGAAGTCTGATCGAAAGCTGCACTTTCTCGCTGTAGTGTATCGGCGAGGTGGGCGTTCACAACGTTTTGTGCGAGAATGAGTACAGCACTCGTGTCTTGAAACTTTTCGGATAGTCGAGGATTCCGTTGCTTACCAGAACAGCGTCAATATGCCCCCTGAAGAACAAGAAAACGCTGAGCAGACCCCGGATCGGGTTTTCCTGTCCGCTGCACTTTTTGAACTTGCCCTCGCCGCGGTCGCATTGTTCCTCGGCTGGGCAATCGGGCCATCAGCAAGAGAAATGGTGCCCGAACTCAGCATCGAGGAACTGTGGCCCATCCTCAGCAATGTCCTGCTAGGCTGCGTCGCCGCTGGACCAATTTTATTGTTCGTCGAGATCATCCGTCGGATTCCATGGGAACCGATTCGAGAACTGGAGCGATTGACGGACGACGGGATGCTCAGCACCTTGCTTCAACTGCGTCCAGCCGAACTCATCATGGTCAGCATCTGCGCCGGCATCGGGGAAGAACTTCTGTTTCGTGGTTGGCTCATGTACTGGCTTGCAGATGTAATTGGCCTCGCGGTTGCTGCCGGTGGAGCTCAAACTCCGTTAGCGATCGGGATCGCTCTGGTCGTATCATCGCTGGTGTTCGGGCTTTTCCACCCCATTACCAAACTTTACGTCGTACTGGCCGCACTGATGGGTCTGTACTTTGGCAGCTTGGTGCTGTTCACGGGAAATCTTCTGGTGCCCATTGCCGCACACGCAACTTATGACGCAGTTCAGCTGATTCTCACGGCCCGCAATGAGCGGCGTGAAGCAACTCAGGCTACGTGAGGCGGGCGATCGTTGAGCCAACCCTCCCAGCCAGACCTTGGTTCCATCCATCGGGTCGCTGCGGGGAAACACAACCAAGACAATGCAAAAATGTCGTCATCCCTCGTTGAAATATCAAGTATCATGGTGTGTAAACAGTATCATGGTCTGTGAGTATTAGAACTCTGCAGCGACCTGGCGATCAGGTTTCTGTGAGATCCAAGGAAAATCGTGTCAGCGGACGCCATTTCCTGCCCGCCATTCGCCTCTCCCAATCCCATCTCAGGTCTCTCGATGCTGAGCATGCATTCGCAACCGGCTGCCATCCCTGTGAAGTCCGCATCGCATCTGGCGATGCCGGTCGCCGGCATCGTTGCGATTCTGACAAATCGAAGTACCAGGTGTGTTTTCATAAGTGGTTTCATTGCCTTTCTTTTTGCTGCGGGCCTGAGCCCCACGGCTTCTGCTAACGATGATACGGCTAAGCTCCGCTTTTTCGAAACCAAAGTACGACCGTTGCTGGTGGCAAAGTGCTACGAATGTCATTCCGCCGCCAAAGTGGAAGGCGGTCTCAGACTCGACACTGGTAACGCGATCAAGAAAGGAGGCGACGGTGGAAATGCCGTCGTCCCGGGCAATCCGCAAGAAAGCCTCCTGATCAATGCGATTCGCTATCAGGATCTCGAGATGCCTCCCAAAGCTCCTTTGACAACGTCTCAACAGGAGGTGCTGGTCAAATGGATCCTTGATGGAGCATTCTGGCCTCAAGACACACCGTCCACCGCGGACGCAGAAACCAAAACGGAAGAGCCATGGTGGGCAGCTCAGCCGTTAATGCCACGCACGGTGCCGCAAAACTCTGGGAATAGCCAATCCCGTCATCCCATTGACCGTTACATTGACAGAACTCTGAATGAAGTTGGTTTGAAACGGGCAGAGACAGCTGACCGCCGCCACCTGATTCGCCGTCTATCCATGGACCTACTGGGCCTGCCACCCACGCCAGAACAGATCAAAGCATTTGTTGACGACCCCCATCCCAATGCCTACGGTCGACTCGTCGACCGGATGTTCGCCGAACCAGCTTATGGCGAACGAATGGCTCGCAGATGGCTCGATCTTGTTCGCTTCGCCGAATCGGACGGTTGGCGTGCTGACGCGTTTCGTCCGCAAGCATGGCGTTATCGACAATTCGTATCGGATGCCTTCAACGAAGGCATGACTTATGACAAATTCGTCGCATGGCAACTCGCTGGCGATGAGATCGCACCAGAGAACGACCGAGCATTAGCCGCAGTTGGCTTATTGAGACTTGGCATCTACGAATTCAACCAACGAGACGCCGAGGGTCAATGGCAAAACATTGTGGACGAGATCACAGATGTGACCGCCGACATTTTCATGGCCACTGGCCTGGCATGTGCAAAATGCCATGATCACAAATTCGATCCCATTCCACGCAGTGATTACTTCCGTTTTCGCAGCGTCTTTGAGCCCATCCTGTTCGTCGATCAGAAACCCCAGAAACAAGTGGCTGCGGGAAAAGAAGCACAAGTTCAATCACTGCTCGCAGAACTTGCCGCGATTGAGGGTGACGATATCCAGTCACTTGCCGACGGTCTGATTGATCGCTTCCCACTCAACGTACAGGAAATGTTTCGCAAGCCAGCAGGCAAGCGAACTACCTACGAGCACCAAATTGCATACCTTGTTGATCGACAAGTATTCGATGAGGGAATCACGGCAGCCAAAGTCGCCAAGGCAATCGGGAAGGAACGCAATGAAAAACGCAAAGACATCCTGAAACAACTTTCACTCCTCAATGCGAATCCTTACGACGTCGCTGATCTGATCACTGTTGCTGATGCCAACGGCAGCATCCGCCCCACACGTCTACCAGGACGCTCAACCGGCAACTCTTTTCAGCCCGGTGCCCCAAAGGCGCTAGGAGGACAGTCGTTCTCTGGACAAAGAAACTCCGCCACCCAATCAAGCGGACGGCGGACCGCTCTGGCAGCTTGGATCACATCACCAGAGAATCCGATTTCTGCCAGAGTCCTGGTGAATCGGCTATGGCAATATCACTTTGGAACTGGGCTGGTAGACAGTCCGAATGACTTTGGGCAGTTGGGGCAACCTCCTTCGCATCCAGAATTGCTCGATTACCTTTCCAGATCATTGATTGATTCGAATTGGAATATTCAGCTTCTACAACGTGAAATCGTCAGCAGCAAAACGTATCAGCAGTCAACGAATCACCCACAACAAGCCAAAGCACTGGAAATCGATTCCAACAACCGACTGCACTGGCATCGTACGATTGCCCGAATGGACGCCGAGCAATATCGCGACTCACTCCTGGTTGCCATCGGCGCAATACAAATGCAATACGGTGGCCCCAGCGTCGCGGGCACCCCCGGACGACGATCGATTTACCTTCAACGCAAACGAAACTCATCTGATGAAATGCTCAACGCGTTAGATGCCCCCAGTGGTCTGGTCGGAACCGCCAAACGGGATGTCACAACCACTGCCCCGCAGACGCTGATGATGATGAACAGTCCGCGTGTTATCGGCGCTGCGAAGAGCTTTGCGAACAATGTCAGAAGAAAAGTCAGTCATGCCGAACAATCAACGCGTGGAGCGGCGTTTGTGAAGCACGCCGTGGAAATCATCAGCGGGATGCCGGCGGACCAGAAAACCATTGACTTGCTCGCGCCCCTGGCCGCCAGCGGACGAGAGGGTGAAGCAGATGTTTGCCACATCCTGATCAATAGTAACGCGTTTCTGTTCATTGAGTGAGTCATGGCCAGATACCCCAAGCCCCGACCTGATCGAATGCACCACACAAACTCAAACCTGTGCCAGAGGGCGAACGTCCCGCACATCCAACCCGTGATGAATCGTCGCCAACTGTTAGCCCAAGCGGGTGCCGGTTTCGGTTCGGTTGCTTTGAATGGAATGTTGGCCCAAGCCGAAATACTGCCATCAGGTCTGCGAACACAAGGTTGTCATCACCCCGCAAGTGCCAAGAGTGTCATTTTTCTATTCATGGAAGGTGGCCCCAGCCAGTTGGATACGTTTGATCGCAAACCCTTACTCAATGAACTCGCCGGACAATCGCTGCCCCATTCATTTCGAGAACCGATCACGGCAATGGGTGAAAAAGGGTCACCACTACTGGCATGCAAACGAAAATGGAATCGTTACGGCGAAAGTGGCCTGGAGATCAGTGACTGGTTCCCCCACGTTGCACAACACGCAGACGAATTGGCAGTTTTGCGATCATGCTACGGTGAAGGCATCAACCACTCCGGCGGATGCAACCTCATGAACACTGGCAGCATCATTGCCGGTCGTCCCTCGCTGGGGGCCTGGGTGACCTACGGTTTGGGCAGCGAAACCGAAGAATTGCCCGCGTATGTGGTCATGAAAGACCAAAAAAAGCCCGGCACCAATGGCGTCCGCAGTTGGGGCCCTGGCTTCCTGCCAGCAACCTTTCAGGGAACCCCCATTGGTGATGGCCCCAATGATGAAGCGATCGCCAATCTGAAACTGCCAGTCGGAATGGATGAACCAAGGCAACGTCAGAAACTGGACCTGATTCGAAAAATCAATCAGATGCATGCCGCACGCCTTCCCAATGTTTCAACGCTGGACGCCCGCATTCGTTCCTATGAACTCGCCTACCGAATGCAAAGCGCTGCTCCCGAAGCGGTTGACCTCACCAGGGAAACATCCGAAACACGAAACCTTTACGGCTTGGATAACAAACAAAACGCGAACTTCGGTGAAATCTGCCTGTTGGCAAGGCGAATGGTTGAACGTGGTGTACGCTTCATTCAATTGTTCAGCGGAACCGGCAGCGGATGGGATGCGCATTCTGGAATCGAATCCAATCATACGAAGTACTGCGGCAGTGTCGACAAGCCAATCGCTGGACTATTGACCGACTTGCGTCGTCGAGGCTTGTTGGATCAAACCCTTGTCGTCTGGGGTGGTGAGTTTGGGCGAACTCCCATGAGCGAAAAGGGGACTGGGCGCGATCATAACCCCACCGGATTCACGATGTGGATGGCTGGCGGTGGTGTCAATGGCGGCCAAGTCATCGGAGCAACCGACGAACTCGGACTTTATGCGACCGAAAACAGGGCACACGTCCATGATATTCATGCGAGCATCCTGCACCTGCTGGGGCTGGATCGCCTGGATCTCTCCTACAATCACCAAGGTCGGCTTGAACGCCCCACCATTAACGAAGGCAAAATGATTCAGCAACTCGTCAGCTGAAAAACCGAGATCGCCTCAAGCACCCAACATGGTTCATCCCAGCCACGAACGACGGTAGCACTACATTCGCAAAAAGTGCCTCACAGTCGAAACGAACGGTCTGCAAATTACCCCCGGTACTGGCAACCCGGTACTGGCAACCCGGTACTGGCAACCCGGTACTGACAAACCGGTACTGACAAACCGGTACTGGCAAACCGCCTGGTCTTTCAAAGCGAATTCATTCAGTGCCAGATCAAAGCGAAGTGGGCGTGATTTTCATCTCACCAGCCCCAGCGGCCCTGCTTTTCTCTAACCCGCGACTCACTCTTGGTACCTGTTCGCTGCCGACTTGAATTCCTGAAACACGCGACTGTTCCGCTGGGGCAGCAGGCTTGGCAGGGGTGTCTTCGGCAGGTTGCACAGGTATCCGTGGTGCAGGCGGCAGTGGTGCAGGCGGCTTGGGCACAAAATCAGCAGGCTCCACCGGCAACTGCGTTCCCGCTGCAGCTCGGTTGACAGCCGACTCCCTTGGCCGATTTGTCTCTCGCAAGTACTGCCGAAGCAGGTCCCGCGACTCAATGAATCCTCTTGCAAATTGAATCGAACGCAATGTTCCGTTACTCACAACGCCATCGTAATTGAGAATCAAGTCCTGCAATTCAGAAGGAGAACGCCCATAGTCAACGTTTTCAATGATGCGTTGAGGTCCAAGATAATTCAACCAGACGTCACCGTCCTCCCGTAGCGAGAGCGTCCGAGCCAACCGCTCTGCCGCACCTCGCAAACGTTCCGGCAGTGGCACCTCCAAACGAGGCCGATTCGATGAATAGGCACCTTCATGAACAGGTTGCCCAACAATGGCTGCCCCCGGGTAGACCACTTCCGGGTAGACCACTTCGGGGTATTCGTACCCATAAGCATTCGGGTAAGCAGGAACGGCAATGACAGGAAAGGTTGGCACCGAAGCGACCGCATACGGGTATGCGTAGGGATAGGGTACGGGGAGCGGAAACACTCCTACAGCGGGAGGGAATCGACGGGTGCGGTAACTGCGATAGAAACCGGTGTCGATTGTTGCAAAAGGAACTCGTATGTGTGTGCCCCTGGCAAACGGCAGCACGTCAACGGAAACAAAAGGAGCGCGCACTCGGACACCACCGGCGCGCCCTACCACTACCAGTTGGGCCTTTACGTTCTCGGCCAAAAAGATCGCAACGAGCATCAATACCAACAAGCTCGGCAAACTTCTCAGCACATCACTTGCAGGGCGCGACATCGATTTCGTGACAAGTCTCATTGCATTGGCCTTTTTCGCTGCATTATTTTTCCTGCATTCAAGCTTCAGACTTGCAAGTCCATCAAAGCCTGAGATCAGCCCTCTGCATTCACAACACCCAGCTTCAAAAATACGGCTGGTTCGGATTCACGACTGACATCTTTCCAGTGTACCGTTTCAAGATCCGGGTGGGCATTCCAAGCGACATCAACGTCCCAAAATCAATCCAATTCGTGCACCAGTTTCCCGTCTTTTACAGTCCAGAACCGGACCTTTCCACTTTGCCCCGCTGACACCAGACTCGCACCATCCGGCGTGACACTTAGAGTGTAGAGAAAGTCACCGGAGGCATTGAACGAACGCAAAGACTTACCATTGGAACTATCGTAAAGCCTGACCTGGCCATCAGCACAGGCCAAAGCTATCTGATTCGTTGCTTCAATGAATACAACCGACGTGACCTCTTTCGAGAAGCCGCTAATGGTCCGACGCTGCTCACCCGTTTCAATGTTCCAAACTTTGACAGTTTGATCTGCACTGGCAGAAGCAATGGTTTGCCCATCATCCTGCCATGCGATCGACAAAACATGGTGGGTATGACCCTCGAGCGAACGAGTGACTTCCCCGCGACGGAGGTCAAGTAATCGGATGGTCTTGTCTGCTGCAGAGGATGCCAAAACACGACCATTCGGCGAGAAGGACAAGCCCAGAACGGTATCACTGTGCACATCACCAAAGTCTCGGACGGGGCGTCCGTTTCGCACATCAAATACAATGACTTCGCCTGATCGACTTGGCGGTCCACTCCCAACTGCAATTGATTTCCCATCCGGGCTGAAGTCGAGTGCGGTGACTCGATCACTGATCACTTTCGGATCATCAGCGGCACCTATGGTTCGCTCCAGTACCCATTGCGGATCAATCGACCAGGATGTGGGTCCAGACTCTGAGGTAAACCCGACGACTCTGCTTCCTAAACTAGCCAACTGCAAAGGCTGCCTGCTTGCCGACAAAAACTCAGCTACAGCGCGACCATCCCTCAAGCGATAGACATCAACACTTCCGTCCTGCCTTGCAGCGACCATCGTTCCATTCGTCCCCAGACTCAAATCACAAACGGCATTCCCGGGTGCAGACACCCCCGCTTGCAGAGCTACCAACCGCTGATCGAGTAAATCCTTGCGAGTGGTTTCTGAGCGAATCACCAATTGATGCTTGGGGATTTCAGCGGTCGCACGTTGTTGGGCTGCGTTCGCCGTATCCAGGGCCTGCTTACGTTTGGCAACATCTGCCTCATTTTTCTGCTTTGCCGTTTCGGCATCGGTAACAGCTTTCTTCTGGGCTTCAATTTCCTTTGTTGATTTTCCGGTAATCTCTTCAGAATCAGCGAGCATTTTTTTTGACTGATCAATCTTTGCCTGACTCGCTGCAGCCTCATCATTTGCTTTTTTCAACGCTGCGTTGGAATCATCAATCATCTTCTGGATTGCATCAGTCTTGGCTTTGGCTGCTGCTTTCATTTTTTCAGCTTGCTCGGCCGCTTGAGCCGTCTTCGCGGCTTCTTCCATCGCTTTCTTGAGTTCAGCCTTCTGGGTTTCGAGCTGCTTGCTGACTTGGTCCACAGTTGATTTGGTACTTGCCAATGTCATGGAAACCGCATCGATCATTTTCTTTGCTGCTGTAGTGTCTGTCGCCGCTTTGGCTATTTTTGCCTCCGTTGCCGTAACCACTGCCACTGCTTCGACTCGTTTCTTTTCACCCTCGGTCAAGGCAGTGACTGCTTTCTGATGCTCCTCGGTCACTTTTTTCAAAGCTGCATCTTCCTTTTCCAACGTTTTCTTCAACGTTTCGGTTTGTGCATTGAGGCGAGCGAGTGCAGATTTCTGGCGTTCTGCATCACGTGTTGCAGCAGCGAGTGCAAGGACATCACCGCGACCTTCACGAACCTTGAAAAGGTTCTTTCCGTCTGCCTGACTCCATACCTGAATCACTCCATCGACTCCGCCTGTGATAATTCTGGACTGATCCTCATTGACTGTGATGGACTCAACCCCAGCACCATGCTCCACTTTTCGAAGGACTTTGTTGTCTGCGATACTGATCAGTGACACCGTCCCATTGGCAGAAGCAACGACTGCCGCAAACGCTGGCTTAGTCACCAGTGCAATCGCGGTCGCCTCTGTGAGCCCCCCCAAACTCTCCTGCGCCGATTCCAAGCCTGATGCGTCAGCTTTGACCAGCAAAAGTTGCGGCTTACCTTCTGAATTGATCCAAGCGAGATGTGTTCCCTCAGGAGACCAGACAAGCTGCTTGATCGGTCCTCCTGCATCATGTTCAAAGCGGCGTGTCGCGGCATTGAGATCCCAATTGGTGACATGCCCCATTTCATCCACTGACAACAACGAATTGGAAGCATCTGACCAGACCAGGTCCACCACACGTTCAGTATTTCCCTTGAGCGTATTTTTCAGCTGCTTGTCCTGCAAACTCCAGACTTCGATGTCCCCAACGGCATTGACCAAGGCAATCAAGTCCTGTGCTGGATGGACAGCCAACAAACCCACTGCATTGGCAAATGGAATCTCATCGACAGCGAGTTCCTGCGAAGCGCGCCGCCAAAGCCTGACCGTCCGAAAACCACCCGTGGCAATCAAGTCTGCCTTAGGCGAGATAGCTACTGACTGAATCAAATCAACATCAGTGACTTCACCAACGGTCAAAGATGGGTCAACCAGACGTCCGCTAACCTCATGGGTATCCGTGTCAACAACGATGACACGATTGCCCCTGCCGACCACTGCAAAATTGCCATCGGGGGAGACCTGAAGGGAATACACAGTGCGAATGGATTCAGGAATCGGTTGCCACTCAATGGACTCCGCAGCACCTGCTTTTCCCGCTTGTGCTCCCTGATCGATCCACAGCTTGAGTAGTCCAAGTTGTTCTGGGCTCAGTGATTTTGCACCGACACCATTATCTTCAGGTGGCATCAGAGGATCGTCTCCACCCACGGCTCGCGTGAAGAGCAGGCTTTCGGCAGGCTTACCAGCAACCAATGCCGTTCCCGAATCCCCCCCTTTGAGGATCGACTCAAGTGTTTCCAGCACCAGCCCGCCTTCTGCTTCTTTCGCATGGTGGCAAGCAAGACAATTCTGCTTCAACAGCGGCAGAATTTCGCTGGTGTAGTCGACAGGCGTTGTGCGTTCGATCTGCGCAACCGCCAGTGGTGGTTCTGCTGCCTGCGATTCCATGGGGGCCCCTAAACAGAGGAAGAAGAGGGACCACAGGGAGAAACGGGACAGCAGGGAGAACATGAGCGGCACGGGAAGATAGGGGTGGCACACGGGATTGGGTCGAATCATGGATCAACGACCTGTATGGTCAAGTTGGGGGTGGGAATGAAAACAGTCAATTGCTGCTCTTTGGCCTCGGCTTTGGCTGCTTCAACCAGTTTGTCAGCAGCAACCATTGCTGCCTTGATCGCTTCCAGTTGGGCGGTTTGTGCCGGGTCGTCATGGAGGGTCTGTAGATGTTTTCGATAGGCCTGCGTCCGTTCAAGGGCCTGCACGTTGGGCTTTAACTTCAGTTTAGTTTCAACTTGCAGCCAGAGCGAATAAGTTCCTGATAAAGCTTTGTCAGAAACTTTAAGTTCCAATTTCCCCTCCGTCTTGTCTTTTGCCACGGTGACATCGGCCATCGTTACTCCGGGCGGCAAATTTTTCGCTCGCAGGACACACGCTTCCGACCCGCCTTCGCGTCGCGTAATCACGACGGGGACGCTCAGAGTTTCCGTTTTCTTGACCTGTGCGACACTGGAGTCACCAACTCGAATCGTCAGAGGGGCAATATCTTGTGCGGAGACTTGGAACGTCAAATCGGCATTCACACGTGACTGGATAAAATCTCTACCGGCTCCTCGCCCCCAAACCTGAGTCACCGGAGTTGCCGAATTTTTTATTTTCCCATCCTCACTCGCACCGGTCACCACTGCTACGAAATGGGCGGTTTCGGCATCGGCAGAGGCGGTTAGAGTGATCTGTGTCTGATGCTGATTGGCGGCCAACACAACCTCGCTTGCTGTCACCCCAGACGGGAGACCTTCAACACTCAGCTTGATCGGCCCCTTCCACCCACCACGCCTTGCTGCAATCACCTGAATTGCCTCAGCTCCCCCCCGAAAAAGTTTGGAACCAAAGCCACGACATTGCTTCGCATCCTTGGTTGGAAACGCAGGGTAGGCAACAAGATCAAACGCAGGTGCAGGCTTACCGATATTGAGTTCAAAGAGCTGTCGTTCCGACAGCATCTCACCTACATCCATGTCATGCACGATCACACGATAATCAGCATCGTGACTGGCAATCCACAATGCCACAGGATCCTTAGTCAACAAGCTGAGCGGTTCACTTCCCAGACTGAAACTGTCATCGGACTGGGCAATCGCATGATACTTCGGTTCACCTGTTTTCTGAGGTTCAACACGCTGCACAAACAACTTGGCATCCGAGGGTTGCCCCACCCGCTCTGAAACAACGCTGACCGAAAGCTGTTCTCCCTTTTTCGCCTCGAACTCGAATACCTGCCCGCTCTGATCGCGAGGAAACCACCATGAACCTTCTGAAGGCAGATCCAATCGCTGAACCGCCTTGGGCTGGACGACGTCCGCCAAACTTAACGGTTTTGATCTGCATGTCACCGACATTGGCAACCGATTCACAGGCAGTTTGCCTGCTGTCATTTCGTCTTCCCTCTCCAGCCTCTGCACATCCGATGGGGAATCCCCGGCAGATGAAACGACCAATTGATAAGGAAACTCACTACCGCCTCGGTAGAGAAAATCATGCAGCATGACCGTGTATTTCCCCGGCCCCAACTGCGCAAGCCTGATCATCGGATCAAACTCATCGGAACCACGTGCAGTGGCCAGAGACTTGCCCTCAGCATCCATCACCTTGAGCTGTCCGATCATGCGTGAATCAACACGCCGGGCGAAAAGATCGACCCGAATATCAGCAGTCTCTTTCAACTCAAAACGAAACCAGTCCCGCTGTGCAACGGTACAGGACGCATTGAGGAACTCTCCCACTGGCAACTCAGTAGGCGCCGCAGGAACATGACTAACGGCAGGCAAAAGTTGATTTGCGGCCGAGGTCACAAGAAAAGCACGAGGATTGGAAATTCCATGCCGTCCAGAAACTCGGACTTCGTACGCCCCCGGGGGCACGGCTTCTTCAACTCGAACGCGAAACTTCCCGGACAGGCCAGCGACCTGATCTGAAAACGGCATCGCTGCCCCGGTTCGCTGCTCGGCAATGATTCCGGGGTTTGAAAAGACAAGAACATTGGCCTCGTTCAGACGATCTCCCGCGACGACGTCCAAATCAAATGCTGCACCACGTTGACCACCTGTCCGTGACAATGCACGCAATTCACAAGCGTGAAATTGCGCGAATACCGATTCAGTAATCATTGTCGCGAATGCGCAGAACATCAGCGCACTGAAACACCGCTTTACTTGAAGGTTAATCGCCCACCTCAGTGATTGAACAGGAACTCTTTGGAGTTAATCAGGGACCACAGCACATCTTCGAAGGCTTCACGTCGGTTCTCCTTTCCTGCAACGTAAGACAGAGTCGCTTTCAATTCTCGATCATCCGGATCGCGGCTGAACGCAATGGAATACAACTCCCGTATTTTTTCTTCATCTGGACGCTTGTCATCTGCGGCCAACTGCGCAGCCCGCCCCTGATCGCCAGCAAGCTTGCTCTGAATTTCTTCCGAATTCAACAGATGTAAACTCTGCGAAAGATTTGCTTCCTGTGATCTCTCACATTCACAAGCCGTCGTTGACTCGGGTCTCCCGAAGACAGTCAAGAAATAGGAGGAGAATCCGGTATCAGGCAAAGCAACCGCACGCACACCCGGTGGCATCCCGGCAAACTTTGTTGGGCTCAGGGTCAGGCGATCGATGGAATCGAGCAAGACTTCAGCCTGCAGACGTTTCGGATAAAAACGTGAGTAGCTGCGTTTGTCACCAATATTTTCAGGCATTGCGTCACTGTCTGACTGGTAGCAGCGCGATGTGACGATCAAGCGAATCAACGCTTTGATATCGTACCCAGAATCAGTGAACGAATCCGCCAGCCCGGCAAGCAACTCCGGGTTGGAGGGGGGATTGGTAACTCTTAAATCATCTTCGGGCTCAACCAACCCCCGACCCATGAAGTGTTTCCAATAACGATTTGCCAGCGCTTTGGCGAAGAACGGATTATCAGGGTTGGTCATCCAATCAGCAAAGTGCGAACGAGGGTCATCCTGAGCTCCGATGACCACTTCCTCGGCGTCCAATCCAGCAGGTTTTAAAGCCTGCCCCGTTTTTGGGTGCCTTGCAGACGCCCCACCCAGTTTGGCGAACACGGCTGGTTCAAGCGGGTCCCGTCCGTTCTTTTTCGATACGGTTGTGAAGAAGGCAGAAAGCTGAGCGTAATCAGCTTGGCTCCACTTCTCATACGGATGGTGATGACACCGGGCACACTGGATTCGTTGCCCAAGAAACAGCTGCGCCGCATCTTCAATGCGTTGATTCGTGTCAGTGACTTGTTGATACCAGGCAACCGGTGGGTGACTCGCCACGCTTCCTGAAGCAGTGATAATCTCCCGCACAAATTTGTCATATGGCTTGTTGGCGAGGATGCTTTCCCGTATCCACTGGTGGAACGCGACATTTGCAAACCGCAGTGTTCCACCCGTGCGTCGATTTCGCAGAATGGTATTCCACTTACCGGCAAAGAAATCAGCGTGGTCTTCGCTCGCCAAAAGACGGTCAATGACTTTCCCACGTTTCTCAGGAGATCCATCATTTTGAAACTGAGCAATCTCCGGCATTGACGGTGTTCGACCTGCCAGATCCAAAGTCACGCGACGCAGAAAAGTTGCATCATCGCAAACGGGTGAAAGACCAATTCCCAACGACCGTAATTTCGCAAACACATGACGATCAACAGCATTCTCTGGTTGCGTTGGGAATGCATCTTCGGCAACGGTTGAATTGGGTACAGGAATATCCGCTCGGAACACGGTGACATGTCCTTGATAGCGAGCCATCACTGCCACATCACCGACGAGATCCTTCAATTCGACCAGTCCATTTTCGTCACAATCCGCCATTTCTGAATCATTCGATTCATACAGGGCGGCTCGGGTCACATCTTCTACACTTCCGTCAGAATACTTTGCCAGAACCGCCAACTGCTGACTTGAAGCGGCGTTCAATCGTCGATGCGGAGGCATGACTTCAATCGCAATCACTTGCGGCTCATCAGCATGACTGTAAGGCATTCCCTGGGAAATCCATCTCGCCAGAATCCGGTATTCATGACTCTCAACGTCAAGTCGTTTCCCTCCACCATGCGGTGAAGCATTGATCGATTTCTGCAACAGCAAACTTTGTTCGGGCGAAGCGGGCGAAAGCCTCCGTCCTCGTGATTCTCGAACCAAATGCTCATAATCTTCTCGTGGTTCGAAACCGAGCAACGAAAGTTTGAATCCATTTTGCCCGGCAAGCTTCCCGTGGCAGCCTCCGCCGTTGCAACCCAATTTGGTAAAGATCGGCACCACGCGTCCTGGAAAGCTGATCGCGGGTGCATTCGCCGTATTCTCAACCATCACCTCTAAATCAGCCGTCAAACCATCTTCGTCCACCGCAGTGATCTTGGCCCTACCATCTTGCAGGGGAATGACCATCCCATCGATGACCTGCAAAACCTCGGGTTGATCAATCCGGAACTCCACTTGATGAGTCAAATCTCTCAGCAATTGACCTGTTGCTTGACGCGAAACAACCAACTGTAACCGTGCATCCAAACCGGACAGAATAAAACCATGCTCCTGCGCTACATTATCAAACTGCAATATTGAGTGCGAAGGCGATTCCACTACGGTTTTATCAACGTCCGCAGCCCCAGTTGTGGGCGAAGCCAAAGTGAGAAAGGCCAATCCAAGCAACCATCGCGTCATGCTCCACATAGCAGCATTAAGTCTCGCAGTTGCCTTGCAATGGACTTCGTCACTGCGAGGGACGTCGATCAGACCAACTCGGGAAATCACGTTCATCGAACGCAAGCCTTGTTTATCAGTGGACACTAGATCAACTCACGTAAAGGTTCGTGATCGACGAGATATTGTGGACGTCCTGTTGGATCCGGGATCGTGACCGTCGCAGTATCGATTCCGAGGTTATGGTAGAGCGTTGCCATGATTTCCTGAATATGCACCGGCCTTTCAGCGGCCTCTTCACCCAGTCGATTCGTTGAACCGATCGCTTGCCCTGTACGCATGCCGCCACCCGCCAGATACGCGCAACTGACTTTGTTCCAATGATCACGGCCTGCCTTGTCGTTGATTTTTGGCGTACGACCAAACTCGCCCCAAACCACAATCGTCACATCATCCAACATGCCACGTTGCTCGAGATCCTCAATCAACGCACTGAGGCACTGATCCAATTTGCCTCCATGATCGCGAACCAGATCAAAGTTGGCACCGTGGCTATCCCAGCGTCCGTAACTCAAACTCACAACGCGAACACCTGCCTCAATCAATCGACGGGCTATCAACAGTTGCTCATTGCAGGTAGGTGCCCCATCGTATTGATATTGGTAAGGTTTGCCGTCTCCATACCGTTCCACGATTTTTGGATCTTCTTTGCTGAGGTCCAACGCATCGAGCAGCTTGCTGCTGGTCAACACATCAAGAGCTCGTTGCCCAAACACGTCCATGCCAGCCATCGCACCTGTGATGTCGATATCGCGGCGCATCGAGTCGATGCTGTTTAGCAGGTTACGGCGATCATTGAGCCGCTCCATGGTGATCCCATTGAGCGTCATGTTTTTCATACCAGGTCCGTCTGGTTTGAACGGGGTATAGGCGGCACCAAGAAAACCTGGGTTCCCAGCGTCTGACCACGGCAGATGCTTGGTGGGCTTTGCCAATCCGATATTCGGTGGTACCGAAGCATCCACTGGACCAAACAATTTCGAGACAGCCGACCCAATTGCTGGCCGACCACCAATGCTCTTCAAGTCACTCGTCTTCCAACCCGTGAGGCATTGGTGAGCATCATGCCCGCCAGCGCAGCCAACCACACTGCGAATGACTGCCGCCTTGTCCATCTTTGCAGCCAGGCGAGGAAAAACTTCACAAATTTCGATTCCCGGCACATTGGTCTTGATTGGCTTGAACTCGCCTCGCACCTCCGATGGAGCCTCCGTTTTGATTTCCCACATATCCTGATGCGGAGGGCCTCCTCCCAAAAACACATTGATCACAGCCTTGTGAGACTGGCTCTTGCCCGATGCTGCCTCCGCACGCATCAAATCAGCCAGCGTGAACCCGCCAGCACCAAAAGAAAGACCACCAATTTTCAGGAAGCCGCGGCGTGAGACACCATCACAGCAAAGGCTCTTCCGGCCAAGAATCGACAACATGAGCAGCAACGCCTAGTTGGAGTTTGGGATGGGTGAGAGCAAGTCAAACGACTGCTTAAGGTGGGTGATTACGCCGCATTCTGGGCAGATAGGCTGCGTATTCCTGCTACCAAGTATAGCCAAGGCGGACATAATTTGGCAAGCTTTCCCCAAGAAGGCGGCTCCCCATCAAGCAGGCAATTTCCGGGTAAATGCCCGCAACTTTTCCGCAAATGGACTGTTTTTTCTCCGAAAAGCACGAAATATCCATGCCACTGTTCTCAAACGCTCGTGAGTTGGACGAAACGATCACCCGCCCCAGTGATCAAGTAGTCAACGCCCTTGGCCGCTGCCCGGGTCGCATCACGATTCTGGGCGCCGGTGGAAAAATGGGCTTTCATCTGGCCCGCATGCTGCAACGAGCACTCATTGAGCTGGAACGTGAAGACCAACTGCTAGCCGTCTCGAGATTCTCATCAAGCGATTCACTGCATTCATTCCGGCAGGCGGGAATCGCAACTCACACCGCAGACCTCTGTGATCGGGAAGAGGTTGCTTCGCTCCCCCTGACTCCATGGGTATTTTTTCTTGCTGGAGTCAAATTCGGAACATCCAATCATCCGGAGTTACTGACAAGAATGAACGCAGAAATGCCTCGACTGGTGGCAGAGCACTACGCCGACTCAACGATCGTTGCCATGTCGACAGGTTGCGTTTATTCGTTTGTCAACCGATCCAGTGGTGGTTCGACTGAGACGGATGCAACCGCCCCGCCCGGTGACTATGCCCAATCCTGTCTTGATCGAGAGACCGCCTTCATCCAGGGATCTACCTCGCATGGCACACGATGCTGCCTGATCCGTCTGAATTACTCGATCGACTTGCGATACGGAGTGCTCATGGACATTGCACAGCAGGTTCTGGATAACGTTCCGGTGAATCTAGAGACCGGCTACGTGAACGTCATTTGGCAAGGCGATGCGATTGAGCAGATCATTCAGGCCGTCACATTAGCAGACACACCGCCCCAGATCCTCAACATCACGGGATCCGAAACAGTAAGTGTGCGTGAGATCGCGTTGGAGTTTGGCAAACGCCTGAACCGCTCCCCACAATTTTCAGGCATCGAATCAGAAACCTGCTGGCTAAGCAACAATCAGAAAGCATGCAAACTCCTCGGCCCACCAACAACCAGCCTTGAACAAATGCTGGATTGGATTTCTGCATGGCTGACTGCTGGTCGCCCCACACTGAACAAACCAACCCACTTTCAAACCCGTGACGGAAATTACTAGCAATGGATTCTTCATGGCGAACCAAACTCCAAGAGGGAACCGTCATCCCAGCCAGCCCTTTAGCCCTGACCCCAGAACGTGAATGGTCTGAACAGCACCAACGCGGCCTGACCAGATATTACTACGACGCGGGTGCCGGGGGCATCGCGATCGGAGTCCACACAACTCAGTTTGCAATCCGCAAACATGATCTTTTTGAACCGGTCCTTTCATGTGCTGCCACCACCCTCCAGCAGTGCCAAGCAACAAGCCCTCGAACATTCATTCAAATCGCAGGCATCTGTGGAGATACGCAGCAGGCATCGGATGAAGCATATCTTGCGAAATCACTGGGCTACCATGCAGGCTTGCTGACCACCAATGCGATCCGAGAAAAATCTGAACACGAGATCCTTGAGCACTGCCGTGTCATTGCCGACATCATTCCGATTTTTGGCTTCTACCTGCATCCTGCTGTGGGAGGTCGACTCTACTCTCATCAGTTCTGGCTGCAATTCTGTGAAATCCCGAATGTTGTCGCCATTAAAATCGCCGCTTTCAATCGCTACCAGACATTGGATGTCATAAGAGCCGTCATCGCATCCGGGCGAGATGACATTGCGTTGTACACAGGTAACGATGACAACATCATCAATGACCTGCTGACACCGTTTCATTTCGATGGCAAGCAAAGATGGATCGTTGGTGGATTACTAGGGCAGTGGGCTGTATGGACACAACAGGCTGCAACCATGCTCGAGCAAATCAAACAGGTCAGAGAGCAAAAAATGATCCCCACTCACTGGCTTACCGCAAATGCTTCATTGACTGATGCAAACGCAGCAATTTTCGATGCCGCCAATGGCTTTTCTGGTTGCATTCCCGGCGTCAATGAAATGCTCAGGCGTCAGGGATTGCTGCCTTCCAACCTATGCCTCGACCCCGCCGAAACATTGTCGCCCAATCAATCTGCCGAACTCGATCGAATCACAATTGATCAAAAAACTGATGACCAGTTTATCGCCCAAAATCTTGATCATTGGCTAAACGCAGACTGATCAAAACATCATCACATCACGCCCACTGCCTCCCAATTTGCCGACACGACACTCCAGGACATTGGGTCCCTATTTCTCTCACCAATTCGTTCCACCATGGCTCGACCGGCAGGCATCCGTGTTGTCAATGAGGTCCAAACCAGAGCAAACCGAATCGCTCGCATCCGATGGCATCTGCGACAAACGTTCGTTATTTCCTGATCTCAAAAGAACCATGTACAAGCATTGCTCAAGCAATAAAAAGCAGCGAATCGGGATGGCAACTGGATGGGCAACGCACAGCCTGACAATCTGACGGCCAACGTCCATTGAGTCTAGCGGAACCAATCCTTTGAGCGATTATTACAGCATCTCGCCAACTTCCGCAGCAACGTTAGAATGCTCGCTTGTCAGTACACTACACTTCTGACCACAACCGCACGGTACTGAATACCACCGTCCGCATCCCCGGCAAAACTCAATCATGACAGACACAGCTGATCCCTTCTTTGAAGCCTATCACCGAGATGAGATCGCATACGGCGAAACACCTGCCCCCGGTGTGCAGTCGATCATTGACCTGAGCAGGCCAACTGATTCCGGGCCACTCCGGGCACTCGACCTTGGAGCAGGTGCAGGACGTGATTCCATCGCCCTTGCGAAAGCGGGATATACCGTCACAGCTGTTGACCTTAGCGAAATGGGCCTTGAACGTATCAACCAAAGAGCCTCCGCGGCAGGCGTCGGCCCGATGGTCTCAACGCAAGCCGAAGACGTTCGAAACTTCCAGTTTGAAACGGAGAGTTACGACGCAGTCATTGCAACCACCGTTCTTGACCATATCCCCGCTGCGGATGCGATTATCGTATGGCAGAAGATCGTCAGAAGCCTGACAGGACATGGACTGTTAGCCGTTGAAGTCCACAGTTCTGAAGACCCAGGTTCCGACCTGCCGCCAGGATGCAATTCGGAAGCACCTAAAAGTGAAACAGCCAGTGCAGTAGTCAATTACTTCCAACCCAACCAACTTGCCCAGTGGGCATCAGAATCGGCAGCAAACCTTCGGATTCTCCGCTACGAGGAGAGGCTCGAATGGGATTACACACACGGTCCCGAACACCTGCACGGCAAAGTATCGCTACTGGCGATACGTCAGGGAAATTCACCTCAGTGGTATGGCCAGCCAAGCCTTTTTCCACGACGAAAACGGTAGAGATTCAGGCCCGATCACGCGACAGCCCACGGGGAGCACAGATTCAGCTGGAGGCAGGATCAGTCACGATACTGACGATTTTACGTGCCGTGTTCAGGAACCAAGTATTTCCTGAAGTGTTTCGTGACAGGGTCCATCACCCATCAAATCAAGGCTACGGCATAAACGCTCACGATCGCTTTGGCGTTTCAACTGACGCAAGGCGTGCACGACGCGTTCAACCTGCTCTGAGGACACCTGGCCGCAGATCGGGTGCCCAAGCCCCATGATGTACTTGGCTCGCTGCAAGTCGGCAAAATGACGTGGGTCATCCTGCATGGACTGAAACATCTCAGTCACAGCCTGCTGAGCCAACTGCACCTCCAGCCAATCCGCCTGAGCAGCGGCAGCAAGGATGTGTTGATACTGATAGACGGCAAATGACATGGGTCCGCTGGTGATGCCACAGCGTTGCGTCCCCGATTCTGTTCCATCCTGCAAAGCCCGTGCAAGGTGTGGATCCCAGCCCTGCACAATCCTCAAATGGCCAAGACCTGGCTGCTCCAGAAATGTCAAAGTGCTATCTTCGTACGATGCTTCCGTCACCTTGACGGCGACGATCGCATCGCCACCAGGGCCGTCAACCAATCGTTGAACAACCGCCGCCGTCAACGGCATGCCACTGACATCGGAAATGGAATAAAGGCCAACAGGTAAATGCAAATCACTCGCCCGCTGCACGAGCGGTTGAAGTTGTTCAAAAATGTCAGCCTCGGAGCATGCGGGCCCAAGATTGTTGCCGGGACGCAGGAATACAACCGTGTAGGAAAGCTGTTTGAGAAGTTCCAGAAACTCGGCATTGGCATCCAAACCGTCCTCTGGACGCAGCAAGCCCATGCGTTGCAGTGCTGGGGGAGCCGACTTGGCCGCAACAATAAAAAAATCCCTCAGTTCCTCAACGGTGCGCAAATGCCCCTGACCTGTGGAAGCAGCAATCAACACTGACTCGGCACCAACGGCGTCGAGTTTCTGCAGGAATTTTCGCAAACGATCATGATCCAACTCACGACGAGGCAGGTTTCCTCGCGTGGGGTCAAAGCAGGCGATAGTGGCGGAAGGATAAATCAAAACCTTTTCCCCATGATTGAATCAACCAAAAACGAGCCAGCAGGCCAGAGTCACCACGAAGACTCCGAATATATTCAGCACGATCCCCTGACGCATCATGTCCTTGACCGTCAACACACCATTGCCAAAGACAATCGCATTGGGTGGCGTAGCAACGGGCAACATGAATGCAAAACTTGCGCTAATCGTGGCAGGTATCATGATCAGCCGGGGATCAATCGCTGTCACAACCGCCGTGGCTGCAAGGATTGGCAACAGCAGTGTCGCAGTCGCTGTATTGCTGGTCACCTCCGTCAGAAAAGTGACAGCCAAACACACCACCCCAATCATCAGGATCAATGGTAAAGCCGAGATTCCACTTAATGCTTCTCCCAATTGCTGGCTCAGTCCGGATTCAATGCAGGCTTTGGCAATGGCGATGCCTCCCGCGAACAGCAACAGAACACCCCATGGAATTTTGACAGCGTTTTCCCAAGTCAACAACGTCTGGCCTTTGCCATTGGGGATCACATGCATGATCACGACAGCCAGCATGGCGACAGAGGCATCACTTGCCCCGGGGACCCATTGCCCCCATCCACCATAAGGTTCTTTTCGGGTGATCCAGAGCAGAGCAGTGATTGCAAACACAATCAACGTTGCTTGTTCCTCATAACGCCATTTCCCCACAGCAGGCATCTCCAAACTCGCATCGGATTTCAGTCCTCTCGTGAGCCACATGCCAATCAGCGGCAGCATGACTGCAGCAATCGGTGCAGCCCAAATCATCCACTCTGTGAAAGAGGGTTCCTCGCCAAATGTCTCACTGTAGACCGACATAAAAACCAGATTTGGTGGAGTTCCAATCGGCGTGACGATTCCACCAACACTGGCTGCATAGGCAATTCCCAGGAGTAACGCGACTTTGAGGTTTCGGTCCGTACTTTTTTCGACCACGGCAACAACGATTGGCAACAGCATCAGGACAGTTGCAGCATTGGATATCCACATGCTCAGGAAGGCAGAAGCCGCCATGAAACCAAACACAAGCCGTCGACTGCTGGCACCGCCACCAAAAAACCCAACCATGTTCAGTGCCAACCGCCGATGGGTGCCACTTTGCTCCATCGCCATCGACAGCATGAAGCCACCCATCATCAGAAGCACCAAATGATGACCCACACAGGACCCAAGCTGTGCCGGAGTCAACACGCCACCCAGTGGAAAAATGGCAAGCGGAATCAAAGAAGTAGCAGGAATTGGGATAGGCTCAAAAACCCACCAAATTGCACACAGCACGACCACCGCTGCGGTCAGCGCAATTTCACCGGAATGCCCTAACAGCAATACTGCAAGTCCGACACCAATTGCTGACAGCAAACCGGCAACGAGAATCACATACTTCATCAATTTCGCGAACTTTAATTCGAGGATTGGATCGGTGAAATAAAAAGCTTACTCGAACTGTGACTTTCAAGTGTGATGAGCCGCCGCAGAAAATGGTGCATGTCGCATTCCTCCCCACATATTACCGTGCTGCCTTGCCAGCACTGACAAAAGAACTTCTCCGAGTATCCCCTCTCACTGAAACGAGCGCACTGCTGCATCGACCCACGCGTCTGAATGCATCATGCATCGATACCCAGCGTTACGGACAGGTTCCGTTGGTGAAAATTCTACTCAATTCCCCATTCGCTCGGCAGAACGCTGGCGGGATACGGGAACGCGGGCGGGATACGGGAACGCGGGCGGGATACGGGAACGCGGGCGGATACGGGAAGAACTGGGTCGTACCATCAGCATGGCAGATCACATTTGGGTTCATGAGATCCCCGTGCAGAACGTCGTCAACAGCCTGCAGGAGCAAGTGATTTTGCTTCGATCCGATAGATGGCATCGCTTGGCAAAACGCAACGATTCAGATCTTACCATGCATTCACACGAACCCCTGAGCCACTTCTGCCATTCGCGAGCGACTGACAAGCTTCCAACACCAATTTGGCGAAAGCCCCAATCCCGGCGTGAAAGGCGACTAACCATGATCGCGAGGTTCACCTGCGGCAGAGCACCTTAGCAGAGCATCATTCTGCGTTACTGGCCCCATAAGGTCGCGTGCTGATCATCCCCTCGGCTGGACTGCTGGCAGTTCCATACAAGCGTTTTGGAATTCGACCAGCGAGAAAGGCATCGCGACCAGCAAGCGTCGCGTACTTCATCGCTCTTGCCATGCGAACAGGGTCTCTGGCATGTGCAATTGCCGTATTGAGAAGAACACCGTCGGCACCCAATTCAAAAGCTTCGCTGACGTCACTGGCAGTCCCGACACCTGCATCAATGATGACAGGATAATCCGGATCGCCCTCTTTCAAATAATCGAGAATGATCCGCAGGTTATTTTTGTTCAGCAATCCTTGCCCACTGCCGATGGGACTTCCAGCGGGCATCACACTGGCCGCTCCCGCCTCCTTGAGACGTTTCGCTGTCACAGGACAGTCGCTTGTGTAGCAAAGGACTTGAAAACCATCGGCTGCAAGTTCACGACACGCCTCTACGGTCTGAACCGGATCGGGCAACAAAGTCTTACTGTCACCAAGCACCTCTAGCTTGACCCAGTCCGCCCCCGGATTACCCAGCGTTTTCAGTATTTCCCGCCCAAGTCGGGCGGCTCGCACTGCATCAATTGCGTTGTAGCAACCTGCTGTGTTGGGCAGCAACGTGTAGCGATCGAGGTCAATAAAATCGAGGATATTTTGACCGGACCGGTCATAAAGCCGCTCGCGTCTGACAGCAACGGTCACACAATCCGCTCCCGATTCATTCAGCGAATCTCGCATTTGGGTCATCGTGTCGTAACGTCCCGTACCCACGATCATTCGGCTTTGCAACGTATGCCCGCCGACAACCAACGGTGTATCTTCCGAGGGTGCATTGTCGATAGAAGAATCAGCTGTCGTGGTCACGGACACTGCATTACTTTCGCGTCGTTACGTTGATAATTGGACGAGCAATTTAAGCAGAAGGCGCTTGGTCGTGTTGCCCAATCAAGCCAAAACCCAATCAAGCCAAAACCCAATCAAGCGACTCATCCCCCACCCACCAATGTCACTAACTCAATTTGGTCGCCATTTTGAATGACGTGAGCCGTGTATTCTTCTCGCGGAACCACTTCCGCGTTCACCTCAACGGCCAAATAGTTGGGCGGAACCTCAACACGGTCAAGCATCTGCTCAACAGTCATCGATTCATTCAATTCAACATTTCGGCCATTGACGGTGATTCTTATCATGCCTTGAATATCTCTCAGTTTCCTTCATCAAAGGCCGCGTCAAAGGCACGACTACTTGGAGAGAAATCCAATTTTTTGGTAAATTCGCAAGCTTCTTTCGCACCAAACTCACGCTCCATTCCGCTATCTTCCCACTCAATTGAAAGTGGACCTTCGTAGCCAATATCATTAAGCGCTCGAATGATCTCTTCAAAGTTCACGCCACCGCGACCGGGACTGCGGAAATCCCAACCTCGGCGGTAATCACCAAAGTTCAAGTGGCTGGCATTGATGCCACTCTTCCCGTCCAAAGTCACAATCGCATCCTTGACGTGAACATGGTAGATGCGATCGGCAAACGTGCGGATGAACTGGACGGGATCGATGCCCTGCCAAATCAGGTGACTGGGATCAAAGTTGAACCCGAACTCGGGTCGATGATCCAGCACTTCCAAAGCTCGCTGAGCAGTATAAATATCAAATGCAATTTCGGTCGGATGCACTTCCAAAGCAAAGCGGACACCACACTCGCCAAATACATCAAGGATCGGATTGAACCTCTCTGCCAACAGATCAAACCCGGCATCAATCATCGATGGCGGGACAGGAGGAAATGAATAAAGAAGATGCCAGATGCTGCTGCCAGTGAAACCATTGACAACGTCGACACCAAATTTCTGCGCAGCACGAGCCGTGTTCTTCAGTTCTTCGATTGCCCGTTCATTGACACCTGCTGGGTCCCCATCACCCCAAATGTAGGGTGGCAGGATTGCCTCGTGACGTTCATCGATATTGTCCAAAACTGCTTGACCAACCAGATGTGCACTGATGGCGTGGCATTGCAAGCCAGCATCGTCCAACAACTTGCGTTGGCGGTCACAATAATCATCTTCGGCCAAAGCGCGATCCACCTCAAAATGGTCGCCCCAACAGGCAAGCTCAATGCCGTCGTAACCGAACTCGCTGGTCATGCGAGCCATTTTTTCGATTGGAAGGTCAGCCCACTGACCGGTAAAGAGAGTGACGGGTCGAGCCATGAGGGGTCTCCGCTGTCAGGAAAAGAGGGATATTTAAAGGTATGGAATGCTGAATATTGTGCGCCAGTACCCCGCCTATCTGCAACATGCCGACGTTTTGACCTCTCCCCGTACAACTCCAGCTGGCGTCGCCAACCCACCCAGCCGGTCGAGGCAGTGAGTTTCCCCCTCCCATTTCGCTACTTTGCAACGCATTGAGACAAGGCAAACAGCAAACTGATTACTCGTAAATTGCCATGTATCAACACGTAAGCTGCAAGAATCAGCTCGAATTACCACGACGCTTTTCCCTGAATCCAGATTCACCTGCAGGGGAAACCAACGGAAGGTTTCAGCCCACCGCAATCCTCGTCCGAGATAGCAGCTGCCGGAAAAGCTCACGACTTATCCACAATCCGGTTCACCCGGCGGAAATCAGCGTCGCACCTCCACGTCGCACCTCCACGTCGCACCTCCACGTCGCACCTCCACGCCGCGTTTCACCGCCGAGATGACTTAATTTCCAGAGCGTGCCCGGTACCTGCGTTCGCGTTGTTCCTGCCGCGAAATGCGAGCGTTCAGTTGTGTTTCTTTTCGAGCCAGGGCTTCTGACCATGCCTGTATTCGTCGGATCAAATCTGTTGCATGTAACTTGAGACAATCCTCGGCATCAAAACCAATGCTGTGTTGCCCAGTGCGGTCACGAGCCTCACCTGATGGAACCTCAACATCAGCCCCAAGGGCCGACGTGCGCGGGTCAACATTCTGTTTACCTTCATGATCGCAGATTGAATTCTGAGCGTCAAAAGTGTTTGCAGATACATGCCCTGCGTCCGGCGATGCTTCCAATTCAAGCAGCGGTAGAGCCTCGCAGTGCTGGTCCCGACAGCCCTCGTGAGTGGTTGCTGGTCCAACACCACTGCGTGAATCAATGCCTCCCAAAAGACCCCCGAAAGAAAGACGTCGCTTTGGTGGCACCGTGCCATGACGTTTCGTTTCGGGACCGTGAGCGGTATCGAAACGGTGCTCCACCGGTTCGCCATTCTCTGAGCGAGCAGTGATCCCCATCAAGCAACCTTGTTGCCCCCCAATTACAGGACTTGAAGTAACCTCCTGTTCCCCGTTTTTCTTCACCACAGCTTGGCTATCCCTGCCTCTCTCTTGTTGAGATGCAGGATTTTGAGTCCAGAGTGACGTTGAGCTTCTTCGGGGCCTGACGAGCCTCGAACGCGATGTGTCTTGGACAGGACAAGAATGGGGCACCATGGCGGTGATCGATAAAACTGGCAAAATCGGCTGAAAAAACGCACATTACCGATTCAATGAATCGTCAGCCCTCGTGTTCCTGCTGCATTTTAATGGTCCCAGCGGCTAAGATAAGACTGGATGCCGTAGCGATCGCAACACGTTGAACGCTGATGCGACCTGCAGCATTTATACAAATTAGCCCATCCCGATCAGTGATCTGATTGATTCCTTAGTTTCCGGTGTCGATATCGCTCATGTTTCCAAGACAATTGAATCGTCTGAATTTCTGCCTACGGCTCGCACTCGTGGCCTGCTTCAGCCCACTCTTCGCCGCCAACACGCATCAGTCCTATGCGCAGGAAAAAATTGATTCAGAAACCATCAAAGATGCAGATGTGGATCGTGCGATCAACAAGGGGATTGAGTTTCTTCGCAGCCGTGGTCAGTCAGACAATGGCGCCTTCAGCCCTGAGACTGGAGCAGCAGTCACTGCGTTGTGTGTGCGTGCAATCCTTGAACACCGCCCAGAAGCAGTGAATGACCCAGTCGTCAAGAAAGCTCTGAAGTATTTGGATTCAAAAATTCGGGGTGATGGCGGAATCTATGCTGATGGCTCCCGATACCGAAACTACGAAACCTCAGTCGCCGTCGGTGCCTTACTGAAAGCGAATCAAAATGGTAATTACAGCAGCGCGCTCAAACGTGCCGAAGCGTTCCTGAAGCAGATCCAGTGGGACGAAGGAGAGGGTATTGAATCCTCGGATACTGCATACGGTGGCGCAGGCTATGGAAAGCATGAGCGGCCCGATCTTTCCAACACGTCTTTCCTGATAGATGCTCTCCAGGAACTGGGAAACAAAAGTGATGATGAGGCGATCCAAAAAGCACTCAAATTTGTGGTTCGCACACAGAACTTGAAAGGTGAAGGTAACGACACGAAGCATGCAGAAGCGATTGACGATGGGGGTTTCTACTACACACCCGCAGCCGGCGGCCAAAGCCAGGCTGGCGAAGATGGCTCAGGTGGACTTCGAAGCTACGGATCGATGACTTACGCTGGCCTGAAAAGCATGATTTATGCGGGACTCACAGCGGATGATCCTCGCGTCCAAGCGGCAATGACCTTCATTCGAAAAAACTACTCCCTGAAAGATAACCCCGGAATGGGGCAAGCAGGTCTGTTTTATTACTACCATACATTCGCCAAAGCACTCGATGCAGCCAATGTAGAAATCATCGATGACTCCGATGGTAAACCCCACTCATGGAGAAGAGAATTGAGTCAACAAATTCTCCAGATGCAGCAAGCCGACGGTTCTTGGGTCAATGGCGAGAATGACCGTTGGATGGAAGGCGACCGCCAATTGGTGACCGCTTATGCTCTTCTAGCATTGGCATTTTGCCGTTCGTGAGCGGAGCGACCGCAGGTTAGCCCAGCGAGCAAACCTGCAAACAGAGGCTAGGTAAGCCAGCGTCTTGCACACAAACATTTCTGAATGCGGCAAGGGAAACCTTTTCTTTGGTGAACCCGCGTTCCCTTACCAAATGTTTGATATCTTATGAGTTCGGATGTTGGTGTCCGATAGACTCGCCCACGAATCACTTTCACCCATCAGGCATTTTCATGTACCGAACTGCTATCACGCTCTGTGTGACGTGCACCTTATTCGCGAACGCATTCACCTTCACGAATGCTCAGGAAAACGGGAAGCAAGCAGAAGGCACCGTCAAAACCGACATGCAGCCCCCGTGGGTCACCTCACTTACCCAGCTTGGTGAATCAAGCACCTGCGTGGCGAGTACAGGTGATGGCTTGCTACTGAGAGAAGCCACTGTCTACAAGCTCGAAGCTTCTAACCCGACCGAACTGACACCGCTCTACTCGCACCCTGCGGCGGTTTGGCAGGTAGTAAGCAGTGGTGATGCCAGCAAGATTGCCAGCGTAGATTACCGCGGTAACCTCGGCATCTACGATGCGGGCAAGCAACCGCCCGCAGCCAAGGGTGCTCCTTGGCAACCCGGCCCTGACGCCAAGCTAACCGTTCATGAAAAAGTGTTTGAGCGTTGGTGCCAAGCCATGGTCATGACACCTGATGACAAATTTCTGATCGCAGGAAATGAAGCAGGAAAAATTTTCATTTGGGATATCGCGGCCGGAAAAGTTTCAAAAACAGCAGAACTTGATGGGCATGCGGTAACGGGACTGGTGATCTCACCCAACGATGCTTCTCAACTTGCTGTCAGCGACGGGGCAGGGCACATCCACCTGTTTTCGTGGCCCGCCATGGAGTCGCAGGGCAAAATCAAAGTCAGTGACGAAACGGTTTGGTGCGTCGCTTATGCAGCCCCCGGAAAACTTCTTGCGGGAAGCAGTGATCGCAATCTTTATCAAGCTGATGCCAAAGCTGACAGCAAAGCAGAAAGCGTTGGCAAGGGCAGTGACTGGATCACGCAAATTGCAATTTCACCCTCAGGACGCCTCGCTGTTGCCGAAGTGGGTGGAAAAATCCACTTTCCACAAACCATCTCGGGAGCTGAAAATGAGACTGCTTCCAAGTACGCACTCGGCAACGATTCCATGAAAGCAACGAGCGGTGTGTGGGCACTGCAATGGAATTCCGCCCCCCAAGGCGACGAACAAGTCCTGGTAGGAACACGAAAAAATGGAATTCTTGTTGCTGGTCGATCATGGAAATGGACCGAGCCTCCCCAGAAAGCAAAACCGGAAGCGGAGTCGTCTCAAGCAGACGTAACAAAACCTGCCGAAGAAATGAAAGAGGAAGAGACGAAAGCCTCTCCAAAAGAAGAACCTGCCAAACCAGAACCTGCCAAACCAGAACCTGCCAAACCAGAACCTGCCAAACCAGAGCCTGCCAAACCAGAGCCTGCCAAACCAGAGCCTGCCAAACCAGAGCCTGCCAAACCAGAGCCTGCCGCAACCGGGAAAAAAGAATGAGTGACCCCGAGGCTGCCAATGAAACTGCAAGGATCCCCCCTCAGGAACAACCCGAGTACGTTGTTCGCTTCGGTTCATTGCGCACGCTTGGCGTGATGAGTTCCCGGCAAAGTTATCGGTATGGAGATGAAATTGTTGCCCGCACGAACCGGGGCACCGAGATAGGCACGGTGCTTTGCGAGGCGACTCCAGTCGCGTTCGAGGCGATGGAGGAACCCACACAGGGGCAGATCCTCCGGCAACTTAGCAAAGAGGACCGGTCGCATTTGCAACGGCTGGAAGCTGGTGCAGCAAAGGACATTGCTATTTGCCAACGCTGCGTTAATGCATTGAAGCTTCCGATGGAATTGGTTGACACCGAGCGTTTGCTCGGCGGCGAGCGGTTCATTATTTATTTTCTGGCCGACGGGCGGGTTGATTTTCGACAACTGGTTCGAGATCTTGCCAAAGAGTTCCAGACTCGAATCGAGATGCGACAAATCGGGGTGCGTGACGAGGCGAAACTGCTCGCCGATTATGGAGACTGCGGCCAGCCAATTTGCTGCGCCAACTTCCTCAGCAAAATGCCGCCTGTTTCCATGAAAATGGCAAAACTGCAGAAAGCAACGCTCGACCCCTCAAAAATCTCGGGTCGTTGCGGTCGGCTGAAATGCTGCTTACGTTACGAGTATGATACGTATGAAGCGATTGCCAAAGAGCTACCCTCTCCCGGAAGCAGTGTGCTGACGCGGGATGGGAACATGAAGGTAATTGCACAAGACCTGCTGGCGGGTCAATTGACTGTCAAGACAGAAGATAATCGCCGGATCATGATTTCCAGCGGAGATGTGCTCAAAGTCATTTCCGACCCGCAAACTCCGACGAAGCGAAAATAAAAGAACAAGTTGGGGTCAGGCAGGGAATGATCAACTCGCATTCAGATGCGAAACTTGCCGCACCGCTTGCTCCATATAAGCTGAAAGTAAAATAAGAATATGACGTCTTCATTGCAAGCGATGCGAGATCTACTAGCCGAAGACACACGCTACAAACTGGATGCTTACCAGTTCATTCGCGAGTCGCTTCAATATGCCCACGAGCATATGATTGGTGAATTGGCAGAGGATGAGTCCGGTGAAAAAACCGGGCCGCGACATGTCACCGGTCAACAACTGTGCGAAGCGTGTCGACTTTATGGCATCGAGCAATACGGGTACCTGACCAAAATGGTACTTGGCAATTGGGGTATCAAAAGCACCAGTGACTTTGGTGACTTGGTCTACAACCTGATTCGAATTGAGCAGATGCGTAAGAGTGAATCCGATCAGAGAGAGGATTTTAATGATGTCTACGACTTTGAAGACGCCTTCGAGCCTGAATTTGAACTCACCGCTAAAGACGAAGACTGAGATGACACACCGAGAACGAACGAGCAATGGACGGAGCAGGCTTACGCCCCTTCACTTGGCACTCCGTCACTTCATGATTTTGGCCCTGACCTGCTTGCTCGGATTGAATTGGCTACAGCCGACAAACCGCTGTGCAGCTCAGGACCTACCCGACACCAACACGCAGGCAGAAGACACAGGAACTCTCCCGGAAACAGAACGGGTAGAGCGGCCGCGACCAGTGGAGGATTCTCGCAAAAGCTATCTTGGGCGTGTGCTGGCCAAACCGATGTCACATCTCGGCGCCCCTTGGCTGATCCGTCCGGAGCGTGAGGAGGAAGAAAGAGCCTCAGAATCGTTCAAGCAACTCAAGCTCGCGAAAGGCATGAACGTGTGTGACCTTGGATGCGGCAATGGCTACTGGACGCTTCCCATGGCACGGGACGTGGGGGAAGACGGGACGGTCTATGCAGTCGACATCCAACGTGAAATGCTGCAAAAACTCAGGCAACGATCCAGCAAGTACAAGCTGAACAACATCGAGCCTGTGCTCGGCAAAGTCGACGACCCCAATCTACCTGCCAACAAGGTAGACCTTGTCCTGATGGTGGACGTTTACCACGAGTTTTCTCACCCGGAATCGATGCTTTGGGGAATCCGTCGCTCCCTGACTTCGAAAGGCGTTGTGGCGCTGCTTGAATACCGCGAAGAAGATCCTCGCGTTCCCATCAAGCCGCTGCACAAGATGTCCAAACGCCAAATCATGAAGGAATATAGTGCAAATGGATTCAAATTGGTGCGAGAACACAACAAGCTACCTTGGCAACACTTGATGTTCTTTGCCAGAGACGACAGTCCACTGGAAAAAATTGAACCGCTGCCGGCACAACAGGTGCTCAAGGATCTGGAGTAGAATCTGGCCGGCACGATTCCCGACCGGAGTCGTTTGCAGATCAAAACTGGCCCTGACAGCCATCATTCCAATGGCTTCGGTTCATACGTTGATACTGTACCAACCGCCGCAGAAGCAGTCTGAACTCCAAACCGTCACGTTACCAAGCTCCGTTACACCGCGTGACCTCGCATCGGTAATTGACAGGTGATTGTGAGGAACAGTTGTTAGACCAAACAGTCACGGTCAGCGGCGAGAAGAAATGCACACACGCACAGACAAATCGAGCGAAGGAATAACATGTCCATAAAAGTCCGTCTCAGCATCATGATGTTTCTCCAGTTTTTTGTCTGGGGATCTTGGTATGTAGCGATGTATGGCTTCATG
>PKCN01000236.1 GCA_002862205.1 Planctomycetaceae bacterium
TTGCCCAGCAGGCGGCCGTTGCCCAGCAGGCGGCCAACGACGCTCGTGAGGAGGTTGACGAGAAACAAGCGATCGGAAAACCGTCAACGAATAGGGTGATATCTGGTCAGGACGCCGATCCTGTTGCGTATTGGATTTCTCAGTTATCTCATGAGCATTATCTGCGTCGCGAGAAGGCCAGTCAGAAGCTGAAAGAATTGGGGCCTGTCGTCATCCCCGCGTTGACCGTGGCTATTAACACAGGTGACTTGGAGGTGATTGAGCGTTCGGTTGCCGTAATCTCCAATTTCGCCAGCTCGCTTGCACCAGCTGATGACGGGAATGCTTGGGAGACACTCAACGATATCGCGTCAAATTCGGTGGGGCGTCGCGCGTTAGCAGCCAAGGCTGCCAGGAAAGAAGTTTTCGAGGAACGTTGCATTCAGGCCAAGAGTTTGCTGGCTGCTGCCGGCGTGTTTATCGGAGAGGGTGATTTTACTGTCGCTGCCAGGAGGGAGCCTCTCGTGAGTTTTGTGGAGGTGGGAGAGAAGTGGAATGGAGACCTGAAAGTACTGTATTGGTTGAAGTGGGTCACTGGGGTTGACCATGTGCTTGTGACGGGAACAGCGATTCGTGGCAATGTATTCCGGAATGTCGTGAAGATGCCTGACTTGATTGGAATTGCAATCGCCGATTCCGAACCCGGTGTTGCCATCGACGATGAGGTGTTTACCGCACTCGGTGAGATGCAGCGCATCAAGTCTCTTGATATTCGCTATGTGGAGGTGACGGAGCGGCAGAGTGATATCATTGCCAGTTTGCCGATTCGTAAGTCCTTGACTCTGATGGGGACTGGAATCAAGTCAGAAGCGCTAGACAGTATTCGCAAGCGATTAGCGGGCCTTGAGATTCATTATCGCATGGGTGGGTTTCTTGGTGTTTCCTGTTCCGACAATACGCGGGCATGCATGGTCATGGGCGTGGATCCTGGCACAGCGGCGGTTGAAGCAGGTTTGATGTACCGTGACGTGATTGTAGGTGCTGGCGAGGATGAAGTCACTTCATTCAGTACTCTGCAGCAGGCCATCAACAAACACGTTGCCGGTGAGGAGATTGAGATCAGCTTCTTGCGTGGCTCCAAGTTGATGAAAGCCAAAGTGCGTTTGGGGCGGTTGAAGGACAATTGAACGGTTCGCAATCGTCGAAACAGAACGCCCCAACTCCAGAGCACGATGACGTCTGGCAACAGGCGTATTGGCGCTCCCGCGTGCGTCGGAGTTTGCTGGTGTGGTTTGCAAAAAATGCAAGAGATCTGCCGTGGCGTCGTGAGCCGACCCCGTATCGGGTCTGGATCAGTGAAATCATGTTGCAGCAGACGCAGGTGGCAACGGTGCTACCGTACTATGCTCGGTTCATGCAGGCCTACCCGAGCGTTCATGAACTTGCGGCCGCTGACGAGCAGGTTTTGCTCTCGCATTGGGAAGGCTTGGGGTACTACCGCCGAGCACGGTCACTTCATGCGGCTGCGAAGCTGATCGTTGCTGACCATGATGGGCATTTTCCGTTGAAGTTCGAAGACGTATTGGCGTTGCCCGGGATTGGCCGTTACACCGCGGGGGCCATCCTTTCCATTTCCAACGGGCAGAGGCAGCCTATTGTGGAAGGAAATACCCAGCGAGTATTCAGCCGCTGGATTGCCCTCAGAGGGACTCCTGCTGACACCATCAACAACCGGTTGTTGTGGCAAGTTGCCGAGAAAATGTTGCCTCGCAAAGATGCCGGCACATTCAATCAGGCGTCAATGGAGTTGGGAGCACTGATTTGTACTCCCAAGACGCCGGCATGTGATCAGTGCCCGGTTGCACCTGCGTGCCGTGCGCATCAAGCGGGCCTTGAGCAGGAGATCCCTGGCAAGGTAACGAGAGTAACTTATGAAGACCGGACGGAGTACGCCATGGTGATTGAAAAACCTGTTGCGGAAAATCTTAGCGGCCCCAAACGAGCGAAGCGATCGGGGAATTCAGAGCGACGTTTTTTAGTCCGCCCCTTGCCAGAGGGTGGCCGTTGGGCGGGGCTCTGGGACTTTCCCAGAACCACACAGGCTTCCCATGCGGATGTTGCTGAGGCCGCCACGCAGCTTTCCGCGGAAGTGGGTGTGAATCTTATTCCTGGGATACGGTTAACCACGGTGAAGCATGCGGTTACAAAGTATCGGATCTCCTTGCAGGTGCACTTGGCCGGCTGGCGGGAAAAAGAGGAATCTCCCGGGAAACCTTGGAAATTCGCGACTTTGGGCGAGTTGGCGGAACTGCCAATGAGCGTCACCGGCCGGAAAATCGTCAAAATGCTCTCAGAGGATTCCCAGCGGCTATTAACAATGTAATTTCCCAACGAGCCGCATCGTTTGAGTATACTTCCCAGAGTCATGTCTCGTGGTTCTGGTTACTAATGTGAAGATTGTCGTCACCCACCGATCCAAGCGCAGTTTGAGTGCGCTTTTGAAGAGGAAGGTTCAAGTATGAAATTTTTTGTGGTTTTATCATTTCTGGCTACTGCTGTTCTTGGCACTTCGGCGTTCGCAGTTTCGCCTCGCAACGCGTCCGACGAAGTTGTGCTAGGTGATCCAGCGTTGACCGCGGGAGTTCCCGGTGTCGGTTTGCTGACCGCCGAAGCATTGGATGCGTGGCTTAGTGACCCAGCAAATCACAAAACTTTGAAAGTTCAATTACCAGCCGGGTTGGATGCGGCTCAGGCAAATGTCTACATTCCCGCAGACAATCCCATGACCCGTGCGAAGATCGAGTTGGGACGCCAATTGTATTTCGACGAGCGGCTTTCTTCTGATAACACAATTTCCTGCGCTTCGTGTCACGATCCGTTTCAGGGTTATGGTGCAGAAACTGCTTTCGGCATCGGAGTACGGGGGCAGCAGGGCGGGCGGAATTCACCCATCTCGTATAATCGAATTCTTAGCAAGAGTCAGTTTTGGGATGGAAGAGCGGGGTCGCTCGAAGAACAGGCGGTAGGCCCTGTTGCCAATCCAATCGAGATGGGCAACACGCACGCAACCTGCGTTGAAACCCTGAAGAAAATCCCCGGTTACAAGAAACAGTTTGATGTGATTTTCAGCGATGGTGTCACGATCGACAATGTTGGCATGGCCATCGCAACCTTCGAACGGGCGATTGTGACTGGCCCCGCACCCTCGGACGCCTATGATGCGGTGATCAAGTTCGAAAAGGTGTTTGCCGATGATCTCGAATATCTCGACGAGGAACCTGAACTGAATGCAAAGTACACGAAGCTCAAGAAAGCTGTCGCCCAGTCACCCATGAGCGATTCAGCACAGCGTGGTATGGTCTTGTTTGCCGGAAAGGCGAATTGCACTGCTTGCCATGCAGGCGCAAACTTTACTGATGAGCAGTACCACAATCTGGGTGTGGGGATGGCTACCGACAAACCTGACCTTGGGCGATACGAAGTCACGAAAGATGACAAGGACCGGGGAGCATTCAAGACACCAACCCTGCGGAACGTTGCCATGTCGCCGCCTTACATGCATGACGGCAGTCAGCAGACACTCGAAGAGGTGGTTGATTGGTACGATAAAGGCGGGCACAAGAACCCCGGCCTGAGCGACAAAATGAAAGTTCTAAAATTGAACGATCAGGAGAAAGCTGACTTGGTGGCTTATATGGTTGAGGGCTTGTCAGGTGAGTTCCCTGTGGTGAATCAGGGGCGACTTCCCTAGCTTTCATCGGAACGCTGCCGACTGAGCATGGACTTGAAGTCCTCCAGCAGTCTTCTGGGTACTCCAATCCCAACTTCATGAACAACGCCGATAAATTGGTCGGCGTTGTTTTTTTTGAAGCCTACCTTTTCAGCAACAAACGTGATCGTGTGATCAGCAATGAAGGTAGGGTTGGATGCTACGCCCGTATTGCAGTCCAACCCGGTTGGGATATCGATTGCAAACCGAATGCCCGGATGTGTGTTTGCGGTTTCTACAAGGGCTCGATAGCAGCCCCGTAAAGGTCCACGTGTTCCCGTGCCAAGCAAGGCGTCCACGACTGAAACCGTCTCGATATTCAGTTTCGGAATCTCGGGTGGCACCGCCGCAGTGTTGATGGTTCTTATGGGGATGTGAGATCGTTCCGCAGTGCTGGCGTTGATGCTGGCGTCACCGTGCAGTTGGGACACCGGAACAACACAGGTCATGCTCACCGTTCGTCCCATGAGCTGCAGGTGTCTGGCAATCACATAGCCATCTCCTGCGTTGTTGCCGCCACCACACAGGATTTCGATCGGCCCAGAGGGTGAAAGTTCATGGATAAGTGCTGCAGCACGAGATCCTGCATTTTCCATCAGCACGATACCAGGAATCCCGTATTCACTGATGGCAATTTGGTCGATTGCTCTAACTTGATCTCGCGTCAGCGCTGGCAGCTTTATCATGTTCAAAATCCAAGTCGCGAGCGATCCTGTGGGTTTGGCAGTCTCGCGGCTATTGCCCTAAGTGAATGAGAAAAATGCGGAAATCTCAGAAGCTGAATCATGTCACGGTACGAAATTGAGTTTAAATCGTGCGACAGCATTGTCGAGGTGCTTGTTCGAGCGATGCCGAAAACAAATGCTTGCCCAGGTTGTGGCAATGCTGATTTGAAACGCCTGCTGAGCGTGCTCGCCAGTCCGACAGTCAAAAGCAAATCAAGTTTGTCTGTGACTGGGACAGGCGAGCCCTGCGGTACTCCGCGATGTTGCGGTGGTCCAAGCTGGGGAATTGTTATCAAAGCGAGACAGTGCAGTGTTCTGCAAGTCGAAGTCTACCTAGGAATGTGGCCACTTGCCGTAACGAGATAATTCTGTGGTTGCTAAAGGCCTGTTTGGGATGCCCGGTTCGTCATGACGGTCGCCTCTGCTGCAGGTAGATGACAGCCTGTGAGGCCGTGTCTCTCATCTGTTCTTGTCAGTCGGTTCTCTCCACGTGTGTGAGGCCAGACTGAGCGGGATGAGTTTGAGCGATAACTCCGTGCACGTGTCAGAGAGGGGCCCAGGATGGTACCTTGGGCCTCGGCGTATCTGGCCGCCGGTCGCGGTGGTCATTCCCAGTTTTGAATCACCACGAGCAAACTCAATGTCTGATACCAGCGAATCTCAGGAGAATCCTGAAAAGATGCCTGTCATCGCACCGCGTTTGCACCTGTCGCGACGGGGCTTGTGCATTTCGCTTGCCCTCATGGTAATCGCGGGGCTATCGGTGTACGCCACGTTTCCAGACAGTGTTGGCGGGCCACCCCTGCCAGTTGAAGTTGAGCTTGCAATGGGACCGATGCCAACTGCCGATGGTGCCGGGAGTTTACTGACGGAAACGATTGTCTTGACCAACTTGGCTGAACATCCCATTCCCAAGTTTTCAATCGAGATAAATGGCCAGTACCTGCTGTTCCGCGAGGCACCTCTTGGAGAGTATCAGCGATTGGAACTGCCTCAGCGTGTTTTTACAGATAAACGCAGCAATCACCGATTTAACCCAGTCAAGTATCCTGTTGAGGAAGTGACCCTGACCGGGCAGTTGCCCAGTGGCGCCAGAGGAGTCACTCGATTCATCTTCAAGGATGGTGTGGTCGTCGATAGCCACTAGACTGTATTTCGTCCGGGCCTCGTAGTACGGCATCAGTACTGCATCAATGAAGTGCAGTACGGCGCAGCAGGTGGAATTCCGGGTTCCTTTTTTGGGGAGCCCATGCACTTGATGGCCCTTGCTTTCGATGATTCACACTTCATTTTTATCCCACGGAGTCATGAGAATGGTTGTGTCCGTTTTGAGTGTCCGATCGCTTCGCCGCTTTTTCAGTTGGTCATTGAGTGGAATGATTCTGCTGTGCTTGATACCTGCGGCGACAGGACAGGGACGTAAGAGCGATTACGAACGCTCAAAAACATACTCGACGAGGATGCGTAATCATGTTTTTCGTGACCAGGTGAGACCAAACTGGTTCGACGCTAACCGAAAATTCTGGTACCGCGTGCAAACTGGCACGGGGTCCTACGAATATGCATTGGTTGATACTGAGATGGGAACACGTGGACCCGTCTTTGATCATGACAGGGTAAGTGCGCTTCTTTCCGAGGAATTGAAACGCAAGGTTGATATCACAAAACTGAAACTTGCCGGCTTCAGCGTTTCGGCCGATGCGAAAGAGTGCACGTTCCGATACGGTGGGCAAAGTTGGAGTTTGAGTCTTCCGGGTGGCGATTTGATTTCTGCGGCGAAATCGCGGGGGTCCGGGGAGCGTCAGGGTTTGCCGGCAGAAACCCGTGTCGTCCGCAGCAACAGTCAGGGTGAGCGAACCCCCATTTGCTTTGAGAATCGACTTGATCGAGTTCTGGATATTTACTGGGTCAGGTCGAATGGTGATCTAAAGCACTACGGTTCAGTGGAACCCGGACGCGAGCACAAAATTTCAACCTTCGCCGGAGACTCGTGGCTGTTGAAGGATCCCGATGGACGAAATGTTGCTGTGTTCGTTGCCGATCACGACGACGAATTGGCGGTGATTGATGTGAACACGCGTTCGCCTCAGGCGAAAACCAAGCCCCAGTCCGATGCCCAAGGCAAGGCGCCGCGTCGATCGCGACGGGCGAGTGCTCCCAATCCCTCTCCCGATCAAAAATGGTCGGTTGCGATCCGCGAGGCCAATCTGTGGATGAAAGATCTGGATACGGGGAAGGAACGAAAGCTGACAAATGACGGGAACGCTGACAAAGTTTACCAAGGGCGAGTTTGGTGGTCGCCTGATTCCAATCACTTTGTCGTGATGCGAATGAGGCCAGGATTGAAACGCAAAATTCATTTGATCGAATCGGCGCCGCGTGATTCAATCCATGCGAAACTGTTGACAATGTCATATGCCAAGCCAGGTGATCGGATAGATCAACAACGGCCAGTATTGTTTTCAATGGCACAGGACTGGTATCCAAGGTTGGTTGATAACGCTGACTTTTCCAATCCATACAGCACTCGTGACTTGGCCTGGAAACGGGATAGTCAATCGTTCTCGTTTCTTCACAATGAACGTGGGCATCAGAGATTGGCGTTGGTTTCTGTTGATGCAGTATCGGCAAAGGCCAAACTGACGATTGACGAAAGAGCAGATACGTTCATTTGCTATTCAAGCAAATCGTATTTTCGTCGCTTGGAGGATACAAATGAGTTGATCTGGATGAGCGAACGTACTGGTTGGAACCACCTTTACTTGCTTGATGGTGATACCGGCGCTGTAAAACGACCGTTGACCCAGGGGCATTGGGTGGTTCGAAAAGTGCAGGGCTTAGATCCCCAGGCTAGAAAAATTGAATTGGAAGTCTCTGGCTTGGATGCTGGGCAGGATCCCTATTACCGACATCTGATTCGGGTCGACTTGGATACCGGAGAAATGGTCAGATTGACTGCGGGCAATGGGGATCATACGTGGGAGTATTCACCCGACCGGAAGTACTTGCTGGATCGCTTCTCCCGGGTTGACATGCCAACCGTGACTGTGCTCCGGGATGCGGTTACTGGAAAAGAAAAATGCCTGGTTGAACGTGGTGACATGAGCGAGCTGGTTTCCGCTGGCTGGCAGCCACCGGAACGATTCGTTGCCAAGGGCAGGGACGGGAAGACGGATATACATGGCATCATTGTCCGTCCAACCAACTTTGATCCCAACAAGAAGTATCCGGTGCTTGAGCAGATTTACGCGGGCCCGCACTCGTCCTTCGTGCCCAAATCCTTTGGATTGCAAACGCAACTCTACTCCATGGCAGAGTTGGGGTTCATCGTGGTGAAGATGGACGGTATGGGAACGAGTAACCGTAGCAAGGCATTTCATGATGTTTGTTGGAAGAACCTGGGAGACAGTGGTTTTCCTGATCGCGTTCAATGGATTGAGGCTGCCGCAAAGGGGCGACCTGAAATGGATCTTCAGCGAGTGGGGATTTGGGGTGGCTCCGCAGGCGGTCAGAGTGCCATGCGAGCTCTGCTGGCTCATGGAGATTTCTACCATGCGGCTGTGGCTGACTGTGGTTGTCACGACAATCGTGTTGATAAGATCTGGTGGAACGAGCAGTGGATGGGTTGGCCAATCGGCCCGCATTATGATGAGCAGTCAAATGTCACTCAGGCTCATCGCTTGCAAGGTGATCTGATGCTGATTTGGGGTGAACTGGATCGAAACGTTGATCCAGCAAGCACCATGCAGGTCGTTGATGCACTGGTCAAGGCAAACAAGGATTTTGTGCAATTGATTGTGCCGGGGGCTGGGCATGGTGCAGCGGGCCATCCGTATGCACGCCGACGTCAGGCTGATTTCTTTGTCAGGACATTGTGGAAACGCGAACCACGTTCCGAGTGATTTCCAAGCCAAGTGGTAATGTGAAATCAAGCAAACTGTCATGGCATCCCAGATCGTGTCCCCGTTGGGACATGGGGAAGTCTGATGCCGATAGAAGATCGAAATAGAAGATAGTCCCCTTGCCGCGTCGGTCAGGGGTAACCCGTGGTTTTCAAGTTCAATGCGTGAGCGACTGGGACTCTGGTCGCGCCGCCTTCCCATGATGGGGCAGAACCACGTTGTCCTGAGTTGAATTGCAGCAGATCAACAGAAAGGTTTGGTATGAACCAACGATTGTACAAGATCCTGTCCGGCACAGAATGGCAGCAGGTGCATTCGGATCAGGCGTTGGCTGGATTTGGGATCGATTTGACGGATGGTTTCATTCATCTTTCCTCAGCTGGTCAGGTCAAGGAAACAGTGCAGCGCTATTTTTCAGGGCGTGATGACCTGATGCTGGTCAGCATTGATGGCAGCTTTTTGGGAGAGTCTTTGCGTTGGGAGGAGTCCCGTGGCGGAGCCTCGTTCCCACATGTCTATGGTGTGATCCCAATGGAGGCGATTCTGAAGGCTGAGCCTCTACCCTTGGGATCGGATGGTGAGCATCAGTTTCCGTTTTGAGAACTGGAAGCTGTGGTTCAAGGATAGTACTGAAGCTACCTCAATTTGCCACGAATGGCGCCACGCAGTTTGCCAAGATAGGCGTCAGCGTCTCCCACTTCACTTTGCACTTTTCGCCCCATCTCGTCGATGAATTTTTCGGCGTTCGCAAGTAATGACTGAGCTTCATTTTGACGTGAGCCCAGCCATTGCTGCAGAGCAAGAGATTGATTGACGTGTTCCTGACGAATTGTTGCTGCAAGTTGACGCTTGGAATCAGCAACTTGTTGCGCAATGGCATCTTCACCTGCCCGGCGAAGGACTTGCCCCAGGTTTGAAGTCAGATTCAAGTCCAGATCTCGCCATGTTCCTGTGAATCTTGCGTCCATCTCAATTCGATCAACGAAGGAAAGGCTTTCCCGCAAGGACTCTGCGGCAGCCGTATTTGCAAACTTTTCAGGTGCATTCAGATCCAATGAAACTCCGGTTTGTTTGCTGACCAGTCGGCCTTCCAGTTGGTCGCCCTCGGCCTTCACCTGAACCCACAGTTCACGTTGTCCACCGTTGATTTCGATCGAAGTTTCCCCGTCTTTACCAATTCGAAGAGGCTTTGCCTTGATCTCTGGCCAGTGCAGTGTCAAAAGATCCACACTCGCATTTTGACGGCGGTCTCGAACATATTCAACTCGCACGACTTCTGGCCCTTCCAGGCGTAAACCAACTCGCGTTGGTTGATCAAGTCTTTCAGGGTTGGGAGTCAGATTCTCGAGGAATCCCGTCATCTTGTAACGATTGCCATCTGCACGCAGCAAGCCATTCACTTCACAGCGACGTACCAGCAGTCCCGGCGAAGGCTTGGGATTTAGGTCATGATTGACGCCCCGGATTCGCACGCTTTCTGGTGCCACCACTGTATAGTTTGCCAGTGTTCGGCCACCATCAAGATAAGACCTTATCTGCTGGATCTGGTCACGCACTGTATCACCAAGCATTTCAATTCCCAAATCTCCCGTCGATGCCAGATCTCCCGGAACGTATTGCTCTACCTTAGCCAAGTCGGTCTGTTTCGCCCTTTCTAGACGCACAAGATCTGCCTGAAGTCTGCCGGGCAGTGAATCGATGGCGCGATGCACACTGCTTAACTCTGAACGCGCGTTGCGTGCACGTGTAAGAGTACGTTGGAGTTCGGGAAGATCTCGCAGTGGATTCTGGACCACTCTTGCCTCGTCCCGAACACCTCGGATTTGATTTTCAAGGTTCTTGGCACGAATGACCAGGCGGTTGTACTCAGCTTCCCACTGGGATCGGATTTCCTGACTGCATTTAACCGTTTCGAGATTGACGAGGATGGTTTTAGCTTCATCCGTGAGACGGTTGGTTGTCCCGCCAATGAGTTGGTCGAGCGAAGGACTTGAGCTTTCGCTGGACCCGGAATCCAAATTTTCAAGACGACTCAGCCTGCCGCTTGTCTTGCGACGCGAACCAATCTCCACTCCCGAGATGATTCCCTCCTTGGCAACCCAGCGGCGATGAAGCAAGGCCTCACCATCCATCACCAGATCAATCGATTTTGCTCGAAATGCATCTCGCATCTCCTTGTTGTCTCTAGGGTCAGAAATCCGAATATCCGAAAAATGGATGCTCGGTGGAAACATTCCGACCTGAGTGTCCTGAATATCAACTTTGGAACCCGTCGCAGTTTGCAGACTGTGCACGGTGATGTATCGGGCCACCGGTCCCATGCCCCAACGCAATAAAGCAAGAACTGCGATGACAATCAGAAGTCGTGTCAGTACAAATCGCCAGCGAATCATGCTGCTTTCCTTTGCTGAGAGTCACGCAACTGGCGAAGCAAGTAGTTCAATGCTTCATCCATTGGTTCGGAATCCTCTTTCTCTGCCTCATTCGCCACGTATTCTGTTTTTGTTCCGTAGTGATCAGTCATTCGTATCACATCGATGCGGGTTTCAACAGCAACTTGCGGCTCCGCCGTGGGTTCCGATTCGACCTCTTCGAAATCAACCGGTTCTGTAGACACCCCTTTCGAAGCATCACGTGAGTCTTGCAGCAATGCTGACGAATGGGACTCCTTGGAGTGAGCGTCGGTTTTTTCTTGGGGAGCACGCTTGGGGCCAGTGGGGACCGTGTGACCGTGGTCGATCAGAACCACCTGATGAGGATTGCTTTGGTGATGGGGCGATGATTTTACGAGCGGTTTGGCACCGCTTTCTGCTGCTTCATCGTTCGGTGGAGCGACCAAGCGGAAGAGGGGATAAGTGACTAGAAAAACCGGGACGACTGCCGTCAAGCCAATCAAAAAGCTGCCCATCACGATGGTATTGTTGAGATCTGTCCACGGCATGAGTGGAAGATTCCAAGCCAGTTGGCTGGTTTGCTCCAGCTGCGGGTGAGTCAGGACAAAATTGCCCAGCTCATGGGAATAGGGATCCAGCTTGACCGCAAGAAACGTTGCACAGACAGCCGTCAGACCCGCCATCGCGTGGTTGATCTTGAGGGACAGTACGAGCACCACGAGACCAAATGCAAGCAAATTTCCGTGCGGTACAATCCCCAGTAACAGCCCCAGGGCCACTGCCCAGGCGAGTTGGTGTGGATACTTGCGTCCCGCAATCGCTCGGCGAATGCTACTGACTAATTTTACGATCCAAAAAATCATTTTGATGCGCCTCCGTGCGCACACAATTTTCCATAGACTCCGTGCGCATGCACTTTTCCACAGACACTTTCCGTTTTCTGTATCGGCACTCCATCACTGATAAATTCAGTACAGCCGTTAGCTTTTCCCAAACCAGATCAATTTTCGTGATCCTTTTGCTTTTCCGTGGCTAAGTTTTGCTGACCAAGCTTCGAGCCGGATTTGCTATCGCGTGAATTTCATTTTCATGACATTCCTTGCTTGTCGGATCTCTTTTTTTGTCGGCTTCATCGTGAGCACGGTTTGCGTCGCAAAAAGCGAGGCAAACTGACATAATTTGCGGTCTCAGCGTTGTGGTTGACCCAACGTGTCAAATCAATCGCCGAAGGTGGTGGGCTGGGGAGTCCAACTTCAGCAGATATCTCGGATATGCTGTCGTGGGAATTACCAGATCGATCGGTCCTCGGTTGGGCAGCGTCATTTCCATAGGCGGCATGGGTGGCCTGATTCGGCAGGTGCGGTCTTCCAGAACGAAAAGAAAAGGCTTTGAAACAGCCGGGCAGTGATAGCCGGGCAGTGATAGCCGGGCAGTGATAGCCAAATCGTGATAGCCAAATTAAGGACGATGGAACAGCGTGAAACTTTTTTCAACTTCTTGTGAAACTGTCTATCTGGGTTGGGATGCTCCTCTGCTGCCGCGTGCAGCTGAATTTCTGCGTGAGAGGTTTACGATCAAATCTGATTGTGACTTGCGTGGAACGATTTGTGTTCTGCCATCTTCCCGTGGGGTGCAGCGTTTTACACGCTTGCTAAGTCATGAGATGGAATCGCATGGTTTGCAATATTCTCTGCCCCGAGTCATTACGATTGGTCAATTGGCTGAGTGTTTGCACACTCCTGAAATCCCAGTTGCGTTGGAACTCGAGCAAACCTTGGCTTGGGCCAGTGTGCTGCGAAGCCAGCATCCAGATCATTTGAAATCTCTCTTTCCGGTGATTCCTCCCACGGAATCGATTGGGCCTTGGCTGGAACTTGCGTCAACGCTGAGGCGTCTGCACGAAGATCTTTCTGCCAATGAGATGACTTTTCGAAGTGTTGTTGATGTGACTGAGACTGATTCCGAGAAACGCCGTTGGGAATTATTGAGCGGTTTATTTGATCAGTACCTCAAAACTCTTTCGTTGGCTGGTGTTTGCGATCCAAACTGGGCGAGGCGGCAAGCGGTGTTACATGGAGCTTGCCGCTCGCAGGGTAAAGTGGTGCTGGTGGGGACCAGTGACCTGAGCAATGCCATGGTTGGGATGCTGCGAGCACAAGAGGAGGATCTGACATCGCTGGTCGCAGCGCCGGAGAGTGATTCGTGGCGATTCGATGAATTTGGTTGTGTTGAAACCAAGGGGTGGCTGGATCATCACCTCCCACTGCAAGACGAGCAATTGGTTGGCGCCGGAGATGTTGCGGATCAAGCCATGGCGGTTGCTGCATCTTTGGCGGCTCTTGGGGACGAATTCTCAACGGATCAGGTCACTGTTGGCGTAACCGATGAGTCCCAGGTGGGGCCAGTCGAAATTGAGTTGCGGGGTTGTGGGTTGGGAACCACTCGAAACCTCGGCTGGCCGATTTCACAAACTGCAGTTGGGCGACTCCTGCAATTGACATCCACATTCTTGCAGCGAAGAAATTGGCAATCCCTTGCGTCTCTTGTACGACATGCAGACGTTGCCCGGTACATCTCGAACCAGTTGGGCCAGTTAAAAATATCTGATTGGCTGACAGAATTGGACCGCTTGCTCTCCAACCATTATCCGGTCAAAACCCACGATGTTCTCCCGCCAGAGGTTCTTCAGGCTTATCCTCAAGCCATTGAAGTGTTGAAGACTGTTGAGCTATGGCTTGCCGAATTCATGGGGTCGGATCAGTCCATTGCAAAATGGAGTGGCACGATCGAAGCATGGCTTGATGTTGTTTACGGCAATCTGAATGCTGGTGAGAGTGGGGTTGGTGAGAGTGATGGGCGAGCAGTTCCTGAAAACGCTGCCGAAGGCAGTGACCACGAGAATCAAGACTCGGGTGGGGATGTTACAGTCCACACGATAACCCCACCAAGAACGCAACGTGCATTTGATACGGTAAAGCGACTTGCAAAGCGTTTCGAAACCCTGAACGCGGATCTTGATTTGATTCTCAATGGATCGGCGGCTTTGGAAATGTTGGCAGGACGCCTTGCGGATGCCCGCGTATCTGATGTCGGTGACATGGATGATGTCAAGATTCTGGGGTGGCTCGATCTCGCGTTGGATGATTCCGCAGCAATGGTGGTGATTGGTCTCAATCATCCTTTTGTGCCCGGCGCGGTAACCAGCGACCCGTTTCTGCCAGGGGCTCTTCGTAGCAAGCTCAGGATGGCCGACAATGAACGTCGATACGCACGCGATGTTTATGCCATGCATGTCATGTTGTCTTCGCGTGAATCGATCCAATTCATCGTAGGGCGTCGAGCAGCAGACCAAACACCCACACCCCCCAGTCGCCTTTTGGCGGCTACTGAACCGACCCATGCCGCTCGCAGGGTGAGGAATCTTCTCGATGGAGCACAGGATGCGATGTTGGTACAGCATGCATGGGACCGAACGATCGAGGGTGGGGAATTAACGATTCCAGTTTTGCCTGAATTAGGAACAGATGGGCGCGTTCGAACGCTGAGTGTCACGGCCTTTCGTGACTATCTGGATTGTCCTTACCGGTTTTATTTGCGGCATGTCTTGAAGTTGCGGCCAATGGATGATGCAACAGGCGAACTGGCTGCGAATCAGTTTGGTGACATGGTGCATGGTGCATTGGAAACGTTTGGGGATTCTCCGGACCGGGATGAAACAGAGTGTGGCAAGATCGAGCAGGCTTTGTTGTCACATTTGGATGATTACGTTGGCAAGCACTACGGAAGTGCTGTTTCGTCAGCAGTGACCTTGCAAGTGGCACAGGCAGAACGACGTCTCAAGGCAGTAGCCAAGGAGCAGGCGAAGCGAATCGATCAGGGGTGGACGATCCATGCGTCCGAGGCAGCCGTGAACGAAAGTGATGGTGCCGGGATCGAAGTCGATGGGATGACCATGGGATTGAGAGGACGGTTCGACCGAATCGACTTTCATGCTCAAACCGGACGCTACGCCATCCTTGATTACAAAACTCACGGGCACCTCCCGGAGAAAAAACATCTCAAAAAGGTGGACGGTGTTTACCAGTGGATTGATTTGCAATTGCCACTATATCGCATGATGGTGCCGTTTCTCGGAATCAAGGAAGATCCAGCCACGGTTGAGTTGGGGTACTTCAATATCAGTGAAAAAGATGAAGAGACCAAAATCAACATTGCTGATTTTACAGAGGAACAGATGGCGGAGGCGGTCGAGATCATTCAGGGATGTGTTCGTGGTATTTGGGCGGAACAGTTTGAGCCCACAGCAGAACGCGTTCAATATGACGATTATGAAATGATCCTGCAGTCAGGAGTCGCAAGCCGATTGATGAACGAGGCGGAAGTGTCTGTCAGGGAGGTGAGGTGATGAGCGAAGACAAATACGATGATGAAAATGAACGTTCCTCACAGCGAGCTGCCCCATTGCAGCAAGAGGATTCCTTGCAACGTGAGCAGAATGATACTGGAAGCTCAATGACGAAAAAAAATGCTGCCGATCAATCCAACAGCCATGGCTTCGTTGAGGAAGACGTTGCCCAGAGAATTGGTGATACTGTCGAACCTCTCGACTCGGATGAGGCCATGGTGGAAGTTCACGAGCAGGTCTCTGATGGACTGTTGTTGCCAACGGTGGTCAGGGCATCAGCAGGAACGGGGAAAACTTACCGGCTGACAGCTCGTCTGATGCGGATTTTGTTGCAAGGTGCAGCGCCTGAGTCAATTCTGGCGACTACGTTCACGAGAAAAGCGGCAGGTGAGATTCTTGATCGCGTTCTGTTGACACTCGCCCACGCAGCCAATGAGAGTGATCCCAATGCATTGCAGGAGTTACGAGCGCAGGTGGATTTGCCAACCTTGCCCCGTTCTGCGTGTTTAAAGCTATTCGAGAAGTTGTTGCGAAATGTGCACCGTCTTCGCATCTGCACGCTGGATAGCCTTTTTTCGCAATTGGCGAGATCTTTCTCTTTCGAATTGGGACTGCCACCTGCTTGGCGTCTGACGGATGAGATCGAGGAGGCTTGGCTTCGCGAACAGGCCGTTGATGCTCTGATTGCAACTTTGGATCCAGCGGAGATGATGGCCTTGCTTTCGATGCTTGGGAAAGGTGAGAACCGCCGCTCAATCGCAAGGGAATTACTGCAGGTTGTGGATACTGCGTACAGCGGTCAGCGGCAGTGTGGTGTAAAAGTCTGGGATAAACTTGTCGCACCAAAATCGCCGAGTGATAAGGAACTCGCTGAAGCAGTGATTGCCATGCGGTCGGTTCAGTTACCTCAGAAACGTCTGATGACCCGATTGGAAAAGTTGGCGCAACAAATCGAAGCGAGAGATTTCGCGGCACTCGCTGACGACACCTTGATCGCAAATATCGCATCCGCAAGAAGGTCGAATACTGAGGTCACTTATTTTCGGTCTCCTTTTCCCGAAGAGTTGAACGTAGCTTTCGACACTTTGTATGCAGCGGTGCGAACGAACGTTCTAGGTCTGTTAAAAGGGCAGAATCAGGCAACCGGTACAGTGCTCGAGGTTTATAACCACAACATCACTGAACTGAAACAATCGGCTCGGGTTCTGGGATTCGAGGATGTGTCCATTCGACTTGCGTCACGATTTGCATCGCTGGATCAAAAACTGCTGGGAGATCGCATGGACGGTGCCATCAACCATGTTCTGTTGGATGAATTCCAGGATACTTCTCCGGTGCAATGGCAGGTCCTGCGTCCCCTCGCCATGAGGGTGACTGATCCTGAGGCTACTTCGACTCATCCGGTCCCGGATGAGCGAGAGGTGTTGCAGTCATTCTTTTGTGTGGGTGATACCAAACAGGCTATTTATGGGTGGCGTGGTGGCGTGGCTGAAATCTTCGATGCCGTGGCCGACCAAATACCGGATGTTGTGGAGGATGTTCAGAATAAGAGTTATCGAAGCAGCCAAATTGTGATTGATGTTGTCAATCAAACCTTCAAAAACCTTGTGCGACATCCCATTGCCGCTGCAGCCGATGCTGCTGATCCCACAAGCAAGTCAACTTATGAGGTGGCTGCCTTGAACAGTTTTTGTCGACGTTTTCCAGAGCATGAAGCCTTCAGAAAAGAACTCCCCGGCCATGTTCAGATCATGACGTCAACGAATCCTGAAAAAGCAGATAGTGAGGCGAGACAGCAGGCCTGCTGCGAGCGTGCCGCAGAGCTTGTGGCAGATCTGAATCGTAAAGCTCCAGAGAAATCGATCGGTATTCTGACTCGCACAAATCGTGGAGTTGCTCAGCTGATATTTCTGTTGGAAAATTTGGGTGTTGAGGTCAGTCAGGAGGGTGGGAATCCGCTGACCGATGCAGCGGCAGTCGAGACCATTCTCAGTACTTTGATGATGGCAGAGCATCCCGGTGACGGGAGATGGGAATTTCACGCCAGATCGACTCCACTGGGCGACTTGCCAGATTTCGGGCCTGATTATGTGCGAGACCTCGTCGAGGAGACAGGGTTGGCTGAGGCGATTGAGCTTTTTGCTGGAGTGTTGGCACCGGTGTGTGATGAGAGGGAGACACTGAGGTTGAAGCAGTTGACTCGTTTGGCCATCAGTTATCAATTGCAGGCGGCGCCCAGAATCAGGGACTTTGTCCGGCTAGTGCGTGAAAAACGAGTCGAACGACCTCAGAGGGCACCAGTCCGTGTCATGACGGTTCACCAATCCAAAGGATTGGAATTTGACGCTGTTGTGCTGCCTGAACTTGATGGTGCGTTGACACGTGCTTCGGGTAGTTGTGTTTCGGATATCAAGGAAATCGGTGAGCCACCCGCAGGGATGACACGTTACCTGAACCAGAAGGCCTGGCACTTTTTGACAGGTCATTGGCAACGAGTGTTCGGTGCGCAGGCGGCAGGTGGCATGACTGAAGCCTTGTGCCTGTTGTATGTCGCCATGACACGCGCCCGTCAAGGTTTGTATGTCGTCATGCAGCCTGCAAAGAAAAAAACATTCGATGTCAAAACTGCGGCTTCTTTGCTCTATCACGCGCTTGGCTGTGATGCCGATCCGACCGAAAATGATGCCGTGCTTTTTGAACACGGTGATCCTGCCTGCTGGTCGAATGAATCCAGTGTGAGTGACGTCGCGCAACCGAACAAAATCAAGGCTGACGTTCAGGACGTCGCAGGTGAGCCTGTTCGCATCAGATTGCGCTCAACAAACTCCAATCAGCTTGCAGCCACATCCACCTGAAAGATTCTGGCACTGCAAGCGGCGTAGCCTGATGTCAGCAGAACACTCAGGAAAAACGCCCATCCTCACTCCCCAAGGGAACCACGCAGCGGCCCTGCTCCGCTCTGTAGTTCCGCTCAGTAGTTCCGCTCAGTAGTTCCGCTCAGTAGTTCCGCTCAGTGGTTCGATGGAACCGAATCTCACTGTGGAGCCGTTGCTGGTCCTTAAGGTTTCCCAATCAGGAAAAGTTTGGTCCCGGTTCTTACGACAAAGCCATTCCGGGTCGGCGCGACTCCGTACTGGATTTCCCCACCAAATCCACCTGGACCGCCACCTCCCTCAGAATCCCAAAGCTGATTTTCATCAAGGATTTCCTTTTTGGGCCCTGCCTGGACAATGGTTGTCCTTCCGTCTTTGCCAAAAAAGAAAATGTGCTCGCCAACGCCAACGGGAGTTGCCCAATTGCTGTCGGCCATCCGAGCTGTGTAATTCGTTTCGCCGGTCGTCGCGTCGATGCAATAGAGGACGCCCGCTCGATTTGTGTAATAAGCGTGTCCTTTGTAAACGATCGGAGATCCGAATGAGCTGGTTGCGTCTTTGCTTTGCCAGAGAACTTTGGGCTGGAAGCCATTATCCGAAGCAATGATCTTCATCATTAAATTGGACTCCTTGGCTCCTTCTGATGCTTCTCCATTTCGACCAGGCGAGGCACCTACCAGAAACGATCCATCGCCTGCATCTATTGTCGAAGGAACTGTATTTCCACCGACGTTGTTATAGGTCCAAAGCTGTTTGCCATTGGTGGGGTCGTAGCCATCGACACTTCCAGAGGATGAAATGACGATTTGATCCTTCCCGTCGATTTTTACCATCATCGGCGAGGACCATGATATTCGACTGTCGCGATCCGTCTTCCAGGAGGTTTTCCCCGTCTTTTTGTCAAACCCTGCGATATAGGAGGGGCCATCGTTATCGGCAACGATGAAAATCTGGTCTCCCAACTGCGCGACGGAACCGCCCAGACCGAATCGCCCAACGTATTTGCCGTAATCCTTGATCAGGTCACGCTCCCACCGCACTTCACCTTCCGGGCTCAATGCAACCAGGTTGCCACTTTCGAAAAAAGCAAACACTCCTGATTCATCTGCGGTAGGTGTAGGTGCTGCCCTGCTCGTGTAGACGTTGTTCGCGACAGGCAGACTGCTTGGGAACGAGCGCTTCCACAAAACTTCACCGGTGGTCAGTTGATGACAAATCACCAGATTGTCATTTTTCATGGGGCCCTCTACCGCTGTCACATAGATGCGGTCACCTACGATCACAGGACTGGATTGTCCGTGGCCTGGTAGCGAGGTCTGCCAACCAATGCCTTCTTCCGGATTCCATTTCAGGGGAGGAGTGAAATCGGTAACCGTAGACCGGGACTTACCACCCAAGAATGCGGGCCAGTCGGCTTTCGTTACTTGAGACTGCAGGAACGTGCTTGCAAATAAGACCAGTAAAACACGTGAAAACAGGAGTCGAGCCATGATAGAGAGACCTTCGAGGTTGATAGTGGTTAGACCCTGAGCCAAAGCGGGGATTCGGATCGATGTGTTTCTGTTATAGGAGCTTCTACGAATATTTTGGCTCCCAGCACGAGGCGTATGGATGTCGCCACAGCGTTCTATACGACTGCGGCCATTTGGTCGACACCAACATGCCGATCTGATGGAATCGTAGTGTTCTGTGAAGATGGACACGGAACGGGGATTTTGCAACTGCAAGATTCTAGGTGAAGACCTGTTCGATGATTTTGCCGTGCACATCGGTAAGACGAAAATCTCGGCCAGCGTAACGATAGGTCAGACGCTCGTGATCATAGCCGAGTAGTCTCAGCATCGTGGCGTGCAGATCGTGTACATGAACGCGATTCTCAACGGCCTGGAAACCGAGTTCATCTGTGGCTCCGATTGCCTGACCGCCTTTCACGCCTCCACCTGCCATCCAGCATGTGAAACCATAGTGATTGTGGTCACGTCCGTTCATCTTTCCCTGGTTGGATCCTTCCTTGGGCATTTCAACGACTGGGGTTCTTCCAAATTCTCCGCCCCATAGGACGAGTGTTGAATCAAGCATTCCTGTTCGCTTGAGATCACTCAGCAGGGCACCAATGGCCTGGTCAACTCCCCTCGCAACATTGCGATGTGCTTCTGCCAGATCGTCGTGGCTGTCCCAAGGCTGACCTGAACCTGTGTAGAGTTGGACAAAGCGTACGCCGCGTTCTACCAAACGTCTTGCAATCAGGGCTTGTCTGGCAAACGCACCTTTGCCATACATTTTTCGCGTCGCCACTGATTCACGTTGAATGTCAAAAGCGGTAGAAGCCTCGCTTTGCATTCGGTATGCAAGTTCGAACGAATCCAGTCTCGATTCCAAACGCTTGTCATCTTCTCGCGTGCTCGCGTGCTCGCGATTCAAATTCTGTAGCAGGTCGAGCTGCTGTCGTTGATCATGCTGTGATACCCTGTTATTTCGAATGTGATCAATCAGTTCCTCGACCTGCTTTGCACCTGTATTGATATAGGTCGCTTGATACTTGCCAGGAAGAAAAGCATTTTGCCAATTTTGTGATTCCTTGATGGGATATCCGCCGGGACACATCGTGACAAACGACGGAAGGTTCTCGTTGGCACTGCCGAGACCGTAGGAAACCCAGGAGCCCATGCTTGGTCGTACCAGACGCGACTCGCCTGTGTTCATCAGCATCAGCGATGGTTCATGGTTGGGTACATCGGCGTGCATGGATCGGATCACACAGATGTCATCCATGTGTGCCGCAGTGTGAGAGAAAATCTCACTGACAGGCAAACCGCATTCACCGTATCGCTGGAACTTGTAGGGTGACTTCAGGACATTTCCTGTGGGACGTTCGGTCCTCAGATTCCTGGTTGGCGCAGTTTTTCCATGATGTTTTTCCAACGCACTCTTAGGATCGAATGTATCTACCTGGCTTGGACCACCATTCATGAACAGGTGGATGACATGTTTTGCCTTGGCTGGGTACTGAAGTGGTACTTCACCCGTGGAAACACCTTCCTGAGCAAGTAAATCAGTCAACGCGACACTCCCAAAACCTGCTCCACATGTCTTGAGAAAGTTGCGACGCGCTGAGGTGCGGTAATTCAACATTGTTTTGAGATGTGTTTGCGGGTGATCGTAGCCGGGTATCTTGAGCTTGTTTTATCAGGACAGATGCACGTTGCAGCGTGGATGAGAAACCGAACACTACTTGCATCAACCTTAGTCAATGAAAGCAAATTCATTGCTGAGGATTAATATCTGTGCCAATTGTTCAAGTCGATCCAGCGGTTGGATTTTATCTTTGGTGAACGGTCCGCTGAAGTGGTTTTGCGTGTCGCGTTCGTAGCTTCGCCCGCTTGGAGTCGTGGTCTGGAGGGTTGCCGTCCATTCAAACGAGTCAAACGAACTGCTGCGTCCAGGGGTCGCAACGAGATCAAGGGTCTCGCCGGCTCGAAGTGGGATAATGTGGGGACCGTGCGTTTGCTTTGCGTGCAGTTGCGTTGTTTGGTAGATGATTTTACCACTGGCGTGAATTGAGAAAACGACGCCATCGCCTTGGTCACTGCTGTGGCTGATCTTTCCCTGCAGATTCACGGTTTCGTTTCGCGGTGCTGTGTAGCGACGCACGGTGCCAAGGGTTGGTTCGCTGGGTGTGTGGCCGCCGCGTTTTCCCAAGTATGTGTGGCCGAGAGGAAAGTCCGTGGGGAATTCTTCGGCTGCCTGCCAGCGACCGTCTTGGAAAAATTGAAAGGGATGGAAGTCGGAAATCGCTCCACTTTGTTTCAGTGAGACTTTGCCCACTCCATAGGCCCACAGCGATCTGGCATCGGTGTCTGGTGTTGGCCGTTTGGTTGGCTGTTTCAGAAAGGCAGTGGTCGTGTCGAGTTCGTGTTGTGCTGGCTTTCGGCCAAGAACTTGCAGGAACAGAAGTTCCACCTGTGAACGGGATTCGTTTGGCGGGGCTGTCTGTCTGCGTACGACTGATGCGGTTGCCTTTGCAATCGCCATCATCTGCGGACTGTTCATCAGGAACAGAGCCTGTTGTGGCACCGTGGTGAAATACCGCCCCGGGGAGTGTGCGTCGGGACTGGCAAAGTCAAACGTGCGGAACAGCGCCGGCAAATTCTGGCGGTCAATCATCGCGTAAATGGTTCGGCGGGGCGTCGGGGTGTCGAGTGTGATCGTGACCGGACTGCCGCCCTGCGCAAGATCAAGCGTTTCAGACACTGCAAGGATTGAGTCACGCAGTGATTCGAAGTCGCGACGTTTCCGGTTGCCGCGAGCCAGAAACTGGTTGTCAGGATCATCCTTGAGGGCCTCTTGAGTGGTCGATGCACGCTGCTGATAGATTTTGGAGAGGACAATCCTTCGTACAAGCTTTTTCAGACTCCATTGAGTTGAGAATTCCTTGGCTAGGTCATCCAGAATTTCCGGGACCGCTGGTGGTTCGGTTCGAAATCCAAAATCACTGGGATTCGTAACCAGGGGCCGGCCGACCAAAGTCGTCCAAACCCGATTTACCATCACTCTCGCGGTCAGTGGATTATCAGCGGTAGCAATGCGCTCTGCCAATTCCTTGCGACCACTGCCATCGGTGAATCGTGATTCAGGATCGTCTCGCAGGGCAGTGAGAAATCTTCGGGGCACGATCTCGCCACGGTTGCTGATTTGTCCGCGGATCAGAACTGGGCTGTCCACGGGATTAGGTTTGTCTGTCAGCATCAACGGGCTTGCCCCGTCCTTGGGACGCTGGCTGCTCGCGATAATACCTCCCAAAGCATAGTAGTCCTCGGTGGGAATCGGATCGAACTTGTGGTCGTGACACCGAGCGCAAGCAACGGTCAGTCCCAATAAACCGCGGGTAATGACATCGATCCTGTCGTCAATCGTATCCAGTGGGTTCAGGAATTGCCGCCCCAATGTCAGGAATCCCATCGCTTCCAGATTTCCCCTCTCGTTTCTGGGATCTGTCCGGTCAGCTGAGAGTTGGTGACGGATCATTTCATCGTATGGCATGTCCTCCGAAAACGCACGAATGGTCCAATCGCGGTATCTTTCACTGCCGGTCAAGCGTCGCTCCTTGCCTCCCAACGCGTAACCAACCGTGTCTGCGTACCTTGCTACATCCAGCCAGTGTCTGCCAAACCGCTCTCCAAATGTTGGTGAGGCAAGCAGGTGATTCACAAGCCGCTGGTAGGCATCGGGGCGAGTTGAAGTTGAAAATTTTTCGATCGTATCGTGACTCGGTGGTAAACCCGTTAAATCGAAGTACAGGCGTCTGGCCAGCGTTTTGCGGTCGGCACGGGGGCTGGTTGTGATACCAGCTTGCTTTGCAGCAGAAGCCGCAAAGACATCAATTGGATCTTCAATGTCAGCATGGGGTAATGCAGCAGCCGCATGAAGAACTGGCAAGTTGAATGCCCAATGTGTGCTTGGATCACGATCCAGATGGGAGTTGTCATCGGAGTCAACAGAGTGCTCAGACCCATCTGGTTTTTCGAGTCGAGGGTCGATCGCTCCCGACTCGATCCATTGTCGCAGTAACTCAATGTCTCGATCAGAAAGCTTGCCATCGGGAGGCATTTGAAGATTCCTCTCTCGATAGTTGACAACTTTCATCAGCAGGCTTTGCTGGGGCTTACCAGGGTTTAGCACAGCACCCCGGTTGCCCCCTTTGAGTAAGGCTGCCGCAGAATCCATCAATAAACCGCCCTCAGATTCTCCGCTGGTACGGGAATGGCATTCGTAGCAATTTTTGATGAGCAGTGGGCGGATATGAGTCTCAAAGAATGCAACTTTGTCGGGGTTGAGTTGAGTGGCTGGATTTTGTCCGCTCAGCGTGTCAGATGGACTCACCACGAATGCTGGCAACAGCAAGAGAAAAAAGAAGGCTTTGTGATCTGGAAGCACGATCATTCGGCAACTGGGAGTGGAAGTTGATGCTCGGCACGAAACAAGTCGCTGCACTTTTCAAACATGGTGACGCGGACGAGTTGATCTCGATCCACGCCTTCGTCATCAATTGTAGCTGTTGCCGTGATGATAACTATCACAGAAAAATCTGTGAAATGAAAACAATGTACAACGAGCAGGGTCACCTCAGTGGGATGACGTTGAACTGGTTTTCAGTGCATTGAGTGGGGATGCTGCATTTTAAGCGTGGTGGGTTGATTTTTGTCAAAGCCCGCCATCATTTTTCGGGTTACGTTGTGGTCTTGACCGGGTACGTTGTGGGTCTGATCGGGTGATGCTTCTTAAGTGGGGTACGCATTGAACTGTTGCCGCAAGATGTTACCCGTGAGGCTTCCTTTTGTTTCAGCAACCTGTTTCGGGGTCCCCTTGGCGACGACCATGCCGCCTTTTTCGGCTGCCTCAGGGCCAAGGTCAATCAGGTAGTCCGCCGCCTGCATCAGCAGCGAGTTATGTTCGACAATTACCAGTCCGTGCCCATCGGTGAGTAGGGCATCAAAACAGTCGACCAAGCGAACGATATCAGCAAAGTGCAGCCCTGTGGTTGGTTCATCCAGGATAAACAGCGTTCTGCGTCTGGCGGTCGAGGCGAGAAAAGCAGCCAATTTCAGGCGTTGCCCTTCTCCGCTGGAGAGTGTCGTGGCCGGTTGACCAAGTTTGATGTACTCCAGGCCTACGTCGAGCATCCTCTTAAGTCGCTTCTGTACTTTCTCGTAGCCACGGAAGAAGACTGATGCTTCTCGGACACTCATTTCCAGTACGTCAGCGATGGATCGGTCACGATATCGCACGCTCAGTATTTCTTCGCGGTATCGACTGCCTCGGCAGGTCGGGCATTGCATGGATACGTCTGCCAGAAATTGCATGTCGATCTGAATGACACCTGCGCCTTCGCACTGTGGGCACTGACCTTTCACGCTGTTGTAGCTGAAATGACCAGGGCCAAAATTGCGTGTGCGGGCCTCAACTGTATCAGCAAAAACCTTGCGGATCGGATCAAATGCCTTCACATAGGTGACGGGTGCGCTGCGTGGGCTTCGGCTGATCGGCGATTGATCGATCAGCATGCAATCTTCGATCTGGCTTAAGCCTTTGATGGACTTGAATGGCAGAGATTTGGCAGACTCGCCATGCTTGTGTTGTTTGATTGCGCCATAAAGAGTGTCCTGCACGAGCGAGCTTTTGCCGCTACCGGAGATGCCAGTCACGAGGCAAAGTAATCCAAGCGGGAAATCGACGTCAATGTTTTTCAGGTTGTGTCCGCTTGCTCCCCTGAGAGTGATAAAGCCTCGGGGTTCTCGAGGTTCGCGATCCCGCAGGGACCAGCCTCTTTCGCCTCGGAGAAATTGCCCCGTCAAACTTTCATTGTCGGAAAGCATTTCAGTCGGCTTTCCTTCGAACATGATGTTCCCACCAGCATTACCAGCCGCGGGGCCAACTTCGATAATGTGGTCGGCAATCCGAATCATGGTTTCGTCGTGCTCGACAACAACCACTGTGTTTCCACGGTCCCGTAAACCTGTGATTGCATGCGATAAACGTTCCACATCTGATCCGTGCAGGCCAGCGGTGGGCTCGTCCAAAACGTAAAGCATGTTGACGAGGCTACTTCCCAGGGCGGAAGTCAATGCAACTCGCTGGGTTTCACCACCCGAGAGAGTCCGAAGTGTGCGGTCGAGTTGAAGGTACCCAAGGCCGACTTCCTGAAGGTAACTGATTCGGTCAATCACTTGGCGAATGGGTTCATCTGCGATTTCTGACTCGCGCTTTTCCAGATCCAATCCGTTGAAAAATCTTGCTGCTTCATCTGCCTGCATGGTCAGGACGTCAGCGATGTTTTGGTCTTGCAGGCGGTACGCGAGAGCCTCCGGTTTGAAACGTTTTCCTTTGCACTGCTCGCATGACCGGTAGCTTTTGTAGCGTGACGCAAAGATGCGCACATGCATCTTGTATTTTTTGCGTTCGAGCCACGCAAAGAACCCATCCAGCCCGCCAAATTTTCGCTCCGGGACTCCATGTTGAATCAACTTCCGATGCTTTTTGGTCAACTTTCGAAACGGAACGTCGACTGGGATCTCGTAATCGTCTGCAAGGTCGAGTAATTCATCCAATTCATGTTTATAAGCCGGGCTGTTCCAAGGCGCAATTGCTCCTTCGGCAAGTGACAGTGACTTGTCAGGAATGACGAGATCCATGTCGACATCAACGATGTCGCCAAAACCTTCGCAGGTTGGGCAGGCACCCAGCGGATTATTGAAATTGAAAAGCCGGGGAACTGGTTCCGGGTAATCAATGTCGCACGCGTCACATCGACGTGACTCACTGACGACGCGTTTGGACCACTCGGTTCCATCAATATCGATTGGCGTACTTTTTGTGGGGGAACTGCTGGATGTCAGAAGAACGGCGCGGCCGTTTCCCTCGACCATCGCTGTCTCGAGAGATTCTGTCAATCTTGAGAGCTCGGCGTTTGCCGTCACTCGGTCAACAATGACAATGAACTCGGCACCCTTCTTGCCAACTTTCCTGGCCAGCCGGGATCGATCACTTTCTGACAAGTGGAATGTTTCACCCCCCGCAACGAGCCTGAGATAGCCTTCCTGTTGAAGGCCGAGCAGAATTTCACTTGCATCTTTTCGGCTTGGCATCCAGACCGGAAAACCAATCATCGTGCGACTGCCATCAGGCAGTTGTTGCAGGGTTTCGGCGATCATCGCAGGGTCGTCCCGCCGCACCGGTTCTTCGCAGCCAAAACAAAACAGGCTTGCAGCTTTAGCGAACAGCAACCGCAGATGATCAGCGATCTCGGTAGCTGTGCCAACGGTGCTGCGGTTGGTTCTCGAGCCTCCAGCCCGCGTGACTGCAATCGCGGGGGGAATTCCCGTGATCGCATCGCAGTCAGGTTTGTCCAGACGCTGAAGGAATTGCCGTGTATAGGCAGAAAAACTCTCGATGTAGCATCGCTGCCCCTCGGCGTAGAGGGTGTCCAACGCCAACGACGTTTTACCGCTTCCTGAGAGCCCGCAAATTGCAACCAGTTTGCCGCGTGGAATATCGACGTCCACATCCCGAAGGTTATGTACGCGGCATCCTCGAATCGAAATGAAGTCTTTATTCAACGCACTGGCCGGGACTGGTGTCAAAGCGAATCCGACCAAGGTAACGGCACGGTGACAAAAATTGCAATCGGAGGTCTTCGGCGCTGTTTTCTAATATTGTCTCGATTTCAATGCCTTCACCATTCTTTTCCCGATTCAGCCACCCTTGGACGTATTGGTCCTGCAGACGCGTTTTCAAGACAGACTCGTTGCTTCCCAGGCAAACAGAGGTGAACATAGGGGGGGCTGCGATCAGCGTAGTGAACTGCCGGATTTATTTCACGCTCTCGAATACCGTCTGAAGGATCCATGGTGTCATCAAGTGCGAAGCGAGTCGAAGAATTACGTGGTGAGATTCGACGTTTGGATCGGCTGTATTACGTCGAGGCGACTCCGGCTGTCTCGGACCTCGAATACGATCGGATTTTACAGGAATTGCGGGATCTCGAAGATCAATTTCCAGAATTGCAGAGCCCGGATTCCCCAACTCAGAGAATTGGCGATGCACCTGTTGAGCATCTGGTGCAGGTGCCCCATCGTGTTCCGATGTTGTCGATTGACAATACGTACAGCCGAGAGGAACTCAAAGCCTACTTTGATCGCACCGAGAAATTACTGGACGGGGAACCCATTGAGTGGGTGATGGAATTCAAAATCGATGGTGTTGCAGCATCTGTTCGTTACGAGCAGGGACGCATGGTGCTGGCATTGACCCGTGGTAACGGAGAAGTGGGGGATGATATTACCCACAATATTCGGACCGTCCGTGATCTTCCACTGCAAATGGTCGGTGACGAACAACCGCCGGTGCTAGAAGTACGTGGTGAGGTCTACATGACGAACGCGGACCTCGCCGATCTGAATTTGCGTCAGATCCAAGCTGGTGCCGAGCCATTCAAAAATACAAGGAATGTGACAGCAGGCACGATTCGGTTGCTTGATCCATCCATTGCGGCCGAACGAAGTTTGCGGTTCTTCTGCCATGGTGTGGGTGAAATCGATGGGCTGAAGGCAACCAATCACATCGATTTTCTCGCTGAAGTGGGGGCCATGGGAATCCCGCCTACACCATCTGTGAAGTTGCTACCCAATGTTGATGCAGTCATGAATGCGGTTGCACAGCTAGAGGAGGGGATGCCGGATCTTCCCTTTGAGGTGGATGGGATCGTCTTCAAGGTCAATGATTTCAAGCAACGTGAACGTCTTGGGATGAGAAGTAAAAGTCCTCGCTGGTTGATCGCCTACAAGTTTGAAAAGTATGAAGCCGTCACCAGGTTGGAAACCATCACCGTGCAGGTAGGGAAAACCGGGACGATCACCCCTGTCGCGAACCTGGTGCCCGTTGAAATCGCAGATACCACAGTATCACGGGCATCCTTGCACAACGCTGATGAAATTCAACGGCTGGATGTTCGTGAAGGCGATGTTGTTGTTGTTGAAAAAGCTGGAAAGATTATTCCAAAAGTTGTTCGTGTCGAAAAACATGAACGTAAAAACGAGTTGCCATGTTGGGAATTCCCCACCGAGTGTCCTGAATGTCTTACTGGCTTGGAACGTGACTCTGGAGGTGTTTATATTCGGTGTCCGAACCCTGCTTGCCCAGCTCAGTTGAAGCAACGTTTGATTTACTTTGGAAGCCGACCAGGGATGGACATTGACGGACTGGGCGATGAGCTCGTCGACGTTCTGATTGCCGAGAGGTTGGTGACCAATTACGCCGATCTTTATCGTCTCACAGTGGAACAGATTGCCACCGTGAATTGGTTGCGCAAGCGTAAGGGAAAAGAAGGTCAGTTGATTGAGGTGCAGGTCGGAGAGGCAAATGCAATTAAACTGATTCAAGGCATTGACCAGAGTCGAGGACGTGGGCTGGCACGAGTACTGGCTTCCATTTCAATTCGACACGTGGGCCCCCGCGTCTCTAAATTGATCACACGGGAGTATGCCAGTGTCGAGGCTCTCAGGAACGCAGGTGTGGAGGATCTGGCGGCGATTCACGAGATCGGAGATGCAATCGCCGAAAGTGTCCATCAGTTCTGTCACAGCGAATACGGGAAACTGACCTTTGACGAGTTTCAAGCGGTTGGCGTCGACCTGACAGAGGTGGTTGAGCAGCCCTCTGAAGACTTGCCCTTGTCAGGAAAGTCAGTCGTGGTTACCGGAGCACTCAAGAAATTTAAACGCGATGGTATCAAAGCGTTGATTGAAACTTTGGGGGGAAGGTCTTCGTCCAGTGTCAGTAAGAAAACGGATTTTCTTATTGCAGGCGAAAAAGCGGGTAGCAAGCTGACCAAGGCAAGAGATCTTGGAGTGGATGTGATGACAGAAGATGAGTTCCATGCACGGTATGCCTCAGGTCAGGATGGGGGAGAACCTGCTGGATAGCATTCTGAAGTGCCGAATGGCACCGGCAAGCTGAGGACAGGAACTCTGCATCACGCATCAGGTTTCAACTTTGACTCGATTGACCATTCGCATTCCACAGGAGACGCGGCGAATGGTTTCCTGGGCCAGTTGTTTGTGATAATAACTGCGAACCCGTCCAGATAAATTCAACTGGTTGGCTGTTCCATCAACTCGCAAGTGACGCAATTCACGCACGGTGCTGTCAGCAAGTAGCTTGCTGGCAGCGGTCACGATTTCGGTTTGGATATTGATATTCATGATCGGGGTCCCGTGGCTCTGAATGTGGGCAGCAGTACCAATAGCAGTCCTTTACCAAGGCGAGTTGCTCATCACCGATTTGATTTGCAAAACATCGTTTGAGTGTTGCCCAAGTGTTCAACTGTTTCACACTCAACACACATTGCATGTGCGAAACTGAAATAAAAGGGTGTTGCTCGATGGGTTGATGGCGGTTGCCCCGATGTGTCCGATTGCGAGCATCGCCGCCAACGGCAAAAAGAATTGCCATCTTGTTGGATGCAATCTGGCTGAGGTGCAGGAGTGCGCTGAGGAGATTAGCGACTGTGTGGATTGCAACGAATATCTTTCCGGCTGTTGTATGAAGCTGAGGGAATCCAATGTGGGGGCTGGGCGATTGTTTGACTCGGGTCACGCACAACCTATATGCCTGCTGGGAAGGCGGTCTGCATCCGCCTCGGCGCCCAGCGCCGCAGTGATCATGGATCAGTGTCATTCGTTCACCGGAAAACAGGAGTAAATAGCATCATGTGGTTTGACGTGGCAATCACGCTCAGCTGCGCTGGCTGTGGACTTGTCTGCGGATGGATCATGTGCGCCGTGACAGGTTTTGATACTGACCAATATCACGAAACAATCGAGAAGCGTGTCGAAAATCGTGACGGTGAGGAAATTTCCGCGGAGCAGCTCAGTCAGGTTGCCAACAGGTTGCGGGATTTCGCCACAACGATGGTTGAGAATGTTGATGCGCACCAGAATCGTGTGCTAGCTGTCAGCGAGGAGTTGCAGGAGGCCAGCGATGCATCATCGGAGGTCGTGCTGGCTGCCGTCAGTCAGCTGATTCAGTCCAATGAGTCGATGCAGAGTCAGTTGCAGAATGCGAAAGATCGCATCCAGCAGCAAACCATGCAGATTGAATCTGCAGAACGAAGAGCAGAAACCGATGCACTCACACAAGTTCCGAATCGCCGTGCTTTCGATTCCTATCTGAAACGGCGACATGCTGAGGGACCAGGAGGAGCTGGGACGCTCGCGTTGCTGGACGTTGACTTGTTCAAGCAGTTCAATGACGTTTACGGGCACCGTGCTGGCGACGAGGTGTTACGCGTCGTTGCAAATGTTTTGCATTCCCACTTGCAGCCCTATGGACTGGTAGCGAGATTTGGTGGAGAAGAATTCGCGATCATTCTCGATGAATGCCCCATCAGTGAGGCGGCCTTGAAAATCGAGCAGGCACGTGTTGCGATCGGCCAATTGGTGATTGAATTTGAAGGGCAACCGCTGCGAGTAGCTGCTTCGGCTGGCGTTGCAACATTGATGGAGGACGAGACCTTTGAGAGTTGGTTGCAACGTACCGATGATGCTCTGTACCACTCCAAAGAACAAGGCAGAAATTGTGCCCATCGAATGCAAGGAAAGAAGCCAACTCTGATTGAATTGAGCCGGGAAGAAGTCTCCGTGCCCAATCCGGATCTATTGTCTCTTGGTGGTGCAGAGTCGGATGAAGTCACATCCGATGGCACTGTTCTGAGAGCGATTGAAGGAAATGGCGTATTTGCTTCTCTGGCAAATCGTTCGTCGCTGGAAAAGTCATTCAATGATATTCGCAGTCGTACGCAGGAGTCGGTCTCAGTGCACCTGATGGTTGTGATGTGTGCACCAGGGTTGGGTAACTCATCAATCCGGTCGATTCTGCAGGTGGTTAGGATGCCGTTGAGATCGGTCGATAGGATTGGGGCCATCGATGACTCGACGTTGCTGATTTGCATGCCCAGTGCTGATGAAGGATTAGCTCGTCAGCGTGGGGGACAGATTTGCCACTCCATCATGTCACTCGGGATCAAGACACTTGATGATCAGGTTGCTCCGGTGAGAGTGGGGCTTGCAGAAGCCACCGCCGGAGAAGATTTCAATCGGATCGTTTCACGTGCTCTGCAAGAGGCGGTAAGTCAGGGAGACGGTGCTGAGTCCCCTCAAAGCACAGCCTGATCAGGCTTGAAATCATTCGATTCGGTGTGACGTCACAAGCCTGACGCGAACTTGATTTTTGCTGTGAAACTAGGAGTTGTGAAAAAACATGATTTCGGATGCCAATCCATCTTGACCTTCGGAAATGAACTCCCCTATCCTCCCAAACATGTTGAGCGATTGGAAACAAACACTCAGCATTTGGTTTTCGGTTTCAGTACGGTCCTGCACTGGCAGTCAATTGATTGCTGCGGACAAACTGTTGGTTGTTCACACGGACGTGGGCATGCGACGGTCGTAATGATTTCGAAAAGTGTTCGATGAGTGATGGCAAGGATGCCGGATTCTGTATCGAACTCCAATCCACCGGCTCCCGGGATTTTAAGCGCGTCGTCCTCCGCCCCCCTAGGACAACGTACTTTCCGGGAGCTTTTTTTATGCGCGGACAGTTCAGGAGGGGGGAATGTGATTTTCCGGAACGGCACACAATTTCGTTGCTCACCTGCGAACGAACGCAATTGCTCATGCTTTGACCAACGCGTTCCTTCAACAGAGCCGTTGTGAACAGAGCCGTTGAGGTTGGCTGGATTCCTTCTGAAAAGCCTCAGCTCGCAATGGGCTTGAGTATGGAGGAAGCGAGGGCTGGAGTGCTGGTTGGGGACTGAACCACCTGAGTGACAGCTTTGTTTCCCCAGTGATTGGTTTTTCGTGTTTACACAGGGGGCGCTGTTTCTTCTTCTTCTTCTTCTTCTTCGTTTCCGTGGTCCACGTTTTCACCCGGACCCGGGTG
>PKCN01000235.1 GCA_002862205.1 Planctomycetaceae bacterium
AGCAGGTCTGTCGGAGCAGCGGGCGATGGTGGATCACGTTATGATGACAATCATGAGCGTGGGCTCTGCAATCGGATCAGCTGAGCGTCGGTGTTGATGGGGCATTGGTCGTTAAGCCTGTTAGATTGGTTCGGTCTTTCAAGTGCATTCTTGGTCAACCAGTTTGAGGTGTGTTGGGTGATGGCATCGTCGGAAAAAAATGAGTCGCGTAAATCTGGCAGTGGCGAATCAGTGCAACAGGCTGGTTCAGTGAGTCGGCGTATTTTCATGGCTTCATCGGCCGCAGCGACGATGCCGCTGGTAAATTCTGGTGCGTTGGCAGTGGAACCAGTCAAGGCGCAGGGGGTCTATCGATTCGACGGCCCGGATGCTGACTTTCATGGACATCAGTGGCAGACTTTGAACCCGGGGTACTGGAAAATCGAATCCGGCGCCTTGCGTCGTCGATTGCAGAACTATGGGGATCGGGCACGTCGGACTGGATTCCCATTTCATGGGGAAACAAATGGGTTCGATTTTAAGACGGAATATGATCCATCTCTTCCCACCGGAATTCTGTACGCCAATGAGTGGCAACTGAAAGGAAGTTATTCGCTTCGCGCCCAGTTCACCTATCGTCAGGACAGGCCTGACGTCGGCAAAGGCGATGACCCGCAGTGGGCGATGTATCAGGATGGCTATGGTTTGATGGGTGTGGCCCTCGGTGGGCAATCTGTTCTGCAGAGTTACGAAAAAATGGGGCAACTGATCAGAGTTGTCTGGAGTGATGATGGCAAACTGAAAATCATGGGATCGGTGTCAGGGAGACGCCCCCCTCAGGGTGGATTGGAGCCGCCGCGGGATCGCATTTTTGCAGAGACGCCAGCTTTGCCTCTCCGGCCTGGTGATGTGTGTGATTTGAAAGTCAATGTGATTGCGCCCGTGAACAAGGCATCTGGCCAGGCATTGATCATCGCAACCTTGCGGGCAGGCGATCAGGAATATTCTGTTGAGCATCGAGTCAGCAAGGAACGTGTCTTTGGCTTTGCTGGAATCGCTGCTCGTGGGTTGATCGATTTTGAAGTCAACACATTTGAGGTGGAACCAGGGGAGAACAGGCCCCGGGAAGTAGGAGTGGCCGACTGTTTGAGTTGTTATGCACTTGGTGACACGTTGAAGCAGGTTGACGGTACGTGGTGCGTTCGAATGGTGGGGCTTTTTGCTTCGGACGGTACACAAGTAGAAATTCGCGTTGCTGATACGCCGAATCCCGAAGGTGGCTGGGCCAGTGCGTCTGTGTGTGGAGTCGCCCCAATCGTCAATAATCAGTGGCGCCGGTATACCGCCGTTGTTGATGTGTCATTGCCAATCAGCCCGGCCGAAAGCACGCAGTATTACACGGTATGGAAGGATGGTGTCGATGTAACTGCCGATGGACGCATCGGAACCGCTGCGTGTGGTCCGGGTACAGGACTGGTGGGTGATGTTCCCGTGGCTGGTCAATACGTTGGCAGGCTGCCAAGGTTAGCTGCTCCCTACAAAATCTGCGGTTTGTCCTGTCACGCAATCAACTCCGGACTGCAGCAACGTCAAGCTGCAGGCTGGAAAATGACAGGTGCGAGAGATGAGTGGCAGTTTCGCGATCAGCCCACCCAGCAGGCATATCAGCATCTTGAGGACTACGATTTTCAAGTGATGCTTTGGGAAGATGACGTCTGGTACATGGAACTTGTCATGTATCCACCCAGCACTGATGATGCCTACAAAATCATCACCTGGTCAATTTGCGGGCCAACCAGTCGTTGGCAAATGATGAGGCATTGGAATGTGCTCAATCCTGGGGATCATGATTACGGGATGGATGATGTCAAAGGCCCCGAGCAGATTGCGATCCGTAATCAGGAGGGGCTTGGGCAGGACCCTGCCTACATGCGCCGCAATTTCCAGATTGTTCATCATTTGACAACGGGGGCGGATCAGGTGGACACCTCTGTGAATCCCCGGAAATGGCGTGCGTGGAAAATGCCGTTGCGGGATTTTACTTTTGTGGTCCTCGATTCAAGGTTGTGGAGAAGCAGTCAGGATGTTGATATCTGGGATGACCACGGATGGGGGAAATTCAAAAGTCTGTATGGTCGCACTGATCCGACGCGCAGTCTGTTGGGCGAGGAACAGTTTGGCTGGTTTCAGGAATTACTGGCAACCGATTCATCACCGTTGATGGGGGTGACAGGTATCAACGGCTTGCACACCGTGTGGGCCGGCACTCGGTACCAGAAATCGGTGAGTACTGATCACCCCAAGCATTTTCACGAACGTGATCGTGTGACCGCCGATTACGCGGGCTGGGTGAAAGCGGGGGCAGATCGTGTGTTGGAACTTTTGGGGAGTCGCTCGGGCGTCGTTACCGTCTACGGAGACGTGCACAACGGTTGCATCATGAAGAACGTGGAGCATCGTGTCATTGAATGCAGTTTTGGACCCATTGGCCGCTCCGGTGGCCGTTCTTTGGTGCCAGGATTCGGAGCCGTCATGAAAGATGTCGACGATCGCGAGATCGAGGTTCAGGCGTTGTACCACAAGCAATTCCAGGACCCTGAGCAGAATCCGCATCTTCCAGGTGATCCGTTCTACTGGAATTTTCTTGAGATGAGTTTCGACCCCCGAGGTCAGGCACCTGCGATCGGCATGCGTATCAGGAATCTAGTCGATGCTCCTTCCGATTTGCCGCGCGGTGGCGGGGCACTTGATGCTTCGGAACACGAAACCGGACGCCCGCAACTTTGCCGATTGCCGGGAATTGTCACACTTCCCAACGCTGATGTTTTTTTGACCGAGACCAGTGGTAGGCCAATCCGGGGAACACGCAGTAATGCCCAAGGACAGGTGACTCTGAGCGGACTGCCAGATATTACCCCGGGAACCCGGGTTGTCATCCATGCCTATGATGGCGAGAAAACAGATTCCAGTGTCGTTACCACACAACCAACCCAGACCTGACCTCAAGGTGGGATGCGTTCGGTGACCCCTGCAAACAGATCTTGTGATGATGTTGCTGCATGGGGGACGACAGGGAGTGCTGCGAGTTTGCAGTGAGGAGATGAGTGAGAAGATGAGTGAAAAGATGAGTGAGAAGGTCAGTGATAATTGAGCAGGCTGCAGGGCACCTGTGAAAGCAGGAGTCTGATTCAACGGTAATTGAATTTGCCTGCTCGGATCGGTGATTCGTCAGGCATCACAACAGGTTAGCGGTGCTTGTGTTGGCGCCTGTTTTTGTTGAGTTGGTTTTTATACACAGGTTCCCACACACGGGTTCCCACATACGGGTTCCCACATACGGGTTCCCACACACAGGTTCCCACATACGGGTTCCCACATACGGGTTCCCACATACGGGTTCCCACATACGGCGAGCGAGGTTGTCATGAATGCGTCAGGAATTGATTCTGCGGCAAAGGCTTTGCTGGGCGAATTTGAACCCAATGAATCATCGGGTGTAAATCCAATGGTGCAGAAAGCGCTTTACGTGGCGAGCGAGTTGCAGCGACGTGCACATGTCTTGCAGACTCCCGAGGAACGAAAGCAGCAGACGGAATTGGATCGTATGATCCAGAATCCAGGTGACAAGGTCACCTTGACCGCGTTGACGGATCAAGCATTCCGTTCCGACGCGGCAGCGAGGTCGGCCGATCAATTGGTTCACATTCTCGACGTGCAGGGCATTCCTCGATTTTTCAGTCCGATGGAGAGAACGCTGTTAATGGGATTTCAGTCCTTTGGCAGCTATGCGCCGGGTGTCACGATTCCCATGGTCAAGGACAAAATGCGGCGGGAAACAGCAAATGTGATCATTCCTGCAGAACGCGATGTGCTTTGCAAACACTTGCGGGAACGCCGTGGTGAGGGGGTCCGCATGAACGTCAATTTTCTCGGCGAGGCAATTTTGGGAGAGGAAGAAGCGAACCGCCGTTTGAAGCAGTATTTGCAGGCATTTCAGTTGGCGGAGGTGGAGGTCATGTCGGTAAAAATCTCCACGATCTACTCACAGATTTCGCCGATCTCTCGGGTTGCGTGTATCGAACCGTTATGTGATCGCATGGAATTGTTGTATCGAGCGGCAGCCAAGGGAACATTCGAACGCTTCGACGGCAGCCTGGTTCCGAAATTTGTTTACATGGATATGGAGGAGTATCGCGATTTGTCGTTGACTGCCGAAGTCTTCATGAAAACGCTCGATCGGCCCGAATTGAAAACAATGGCCGCTGGCATTGTCCTGCAAGCTTATCTACCCGATTCGCACGACTGGCAGCAAACCCTCACCACTTGGGCTCGGCGCCGGGTCGCCGAGGGTGGGGCTCCTGTGACCATCCGGATTGTCAAGGGAGCCAACATGGAAATGGAGCGTGTAGAGGCGTCCTTGCATGGTTGGCCTCAAGCACCCTTTCACACCAAGTTGGATACGGATGCGAACTACAAACGAATGGTGAACTTTGCCTTGCGGCCTGAAAATCTTGAGGCGGTCAGGCCAGGCATTGCATCCCATAATCTGTTCGATATCAGTTATGCGCTGGTATTGGCTGTGGAGGCAGACGCCTTGGGAAAGCTGCAATTCGAGATGCTCGAAGGAATGGCAAATCATCAACGGCGGGCGCTGCATGAATTGACCAAGAGCGTTTTGCTGTACGCTCCGGCATGTCAAAAACAGGATTTCATTCACGCCATTGGATATCTCGTCCGTAGGCTGGACGAGAATACAGGCGACGAAAATTTTCTACGTCATGCATTCAATATCACTGTCGAATCCGATGCATGGAAATTGCTGGAGGCGGGATTTGTGGCATCGTTTGAACAAATTGAACAGCTGCCAATAAAACCCCGCCGACTGCAGGATCGCCAACTGCAGGATCGCGGACTGCAGGATCGCCAACTCGAAGATTCGAGTGATGTGTCCGAGGTGAGCGCAGCAGCCTACGCCTGGCCCGGAGACGATCACCGTGATGCGTGGTATGGATTCGTCAATGAACCGGATACCGATTTTAGCCTTCCTGCCAACTCGCTCTGGGCCGACCAGATCGTCAGTCAATGGGTTGATCAGCGGGATGAGCAGGCAGCATACGTATCGCTGCGAATCGGGAAAGAGGTGGTTGCTGGAGAACGCGTGGTTCGCGAATCACTTGATCCCTCGCGAGATGGCACCGTCGTGGCAAGGTATGTCGAGGCAAATTGCAGTGATGTCCGAGCAGCCGTTGTGATCGCGGAACAGGATGCATCGGGTTGGCGATCACTTTCGGTAACGGAACGCCGTAAAATTCTTCACCAAGTCGCGAACGAATTGCGTGGTGCTCGCGGGTCACTGATGGGGGCAGCACTGGCTGAAAGTGGAAAAACGCTGCTTGAGAGTGACCCGGAGGTTTCCGAGGCGGTCGACTTTGTCGAGTTCTATTCGATGTCCGCGGTTGAACTGGATGAACTCAGTGACGTCAATGCAAGAGCAAGGGGAGTGGTGGTGGTGGTCTCGCCATGGAATTTTCCGATCGCAATTCCGTGTGGTGGAATTGCCGCAGCATTGGCAGCAGGAAATTGTGTCATTCTCAAACCCGCCTCCAATACGGTGCTGATAGCACACCTGCTGTGCGAATGTTTTTATCGGGGTGGTGTGCCACGTGAAGCTTTGCAAGTGTTGCCCTGTCCGGGACGTGTCGTTGGAGAGTCACTGGTCACCAACCAAGCGGTTGATACCGTGATTTTGACAGGCGGCACCGACACGGCACTGAAAATGTTGCAGGCCAAGCCCGACATGCGATTACTGGCCGAAACCGGTGGGAAAAATGCGACCATTGTCACGGCAATGGCTGATCGCGATCAAGCCATCAAGAATGTGCTGCACTCAGCGTTCGGTCACAGCGGTCAAAAGTGTTCCGCTACCTCGTTGCTGTTACTTGAGGAAGAGGTTTTTCACGACGAGGGTTTCCGGGCTACGCTGGTTGATGCTGCAAAGAGTCTCAAGGTTGGGTCAGCTTGGGATACTGCCAATCGCATGGGTCCCATGATTGCACCGCCCTCGGGTGATCTTGATCAAGCACTGAAAGTTTTGGAAACGGGTGAGTCCTGGGCGTTGATTCCACGCCGAATCGACGGACATCAGGCCATTTATTCGCCCGGCATCAAGTGGAATGTTCAACGGGGCAGCTTTACGCACCTGACCGAGTTTTTCGGACCAGTCCTTGGGGTGATGTGTTTTCGATCTCTGTCTGAGGCGATTCAGATCGTGAACCAGACCGGCTATGGCCTGACAAGCGGACTCGAGAGTCTGGATGACCGTGAACAATCTCAGTGGTTGTCCGGGATTCGTGCTGGGAATCTCTACGTCAATCGATCGACCACGGGCGCGATTGTGTTGCGACAACCTTTTGGTGGCATGGGACGGAGTGCATTTGGCCCTGGCATCAAAGCTGGTGGCCCGAATTATGTGGCGCAGTTAATGCACTTTGATGACATCCCGTCAGCACTTGAAAACGAATCCTTGGCAGCGGAGCCTCCTGACGAGAAGTCCAAGGAAGACAGCCCGCTAACTGCCAACCAGGACTTGCGGAAATTGGCTCATGCGTTGCAGGAACACAACAGTGCGGTTGGGTCTGAGAGTCAAGCGGAGGCTCGGTGGCTGGCTCAGGCAATCGACAGTTACCAGCGAGCGGCAGCCAACGAGTTTTTACAAACTCACGACCACTTTCGTTTGCTGGGACAAGACAACCTGCGGCGATATGTGCCGATGCCGGTGCTTGTGATTCGCATTGCCGAACAAGACAGTTGGGCAGAAATTGTGATGCGTGTGGCGGCTGCAAAAGCGGTGAACTGTAGGGCCATCGTCAGTGCACCAGAAGGAGTCCATGGGGAGCAGCTGAAAAGGTTGCATGATATGACCGAATCGTGGGCTGCGGACATCGAATTTGTCGAGCAATCCGACGCGGAATTGATTGAAGCTGTCGAGTGGGGGGGAGTAAGCCGCTTGAGGTATGCGTGCCCTGATCGAGTGCCAATGTCCGTTCGACGTGCAGTGATGGATCGATACGTGCACGTTGCCGATGCCCCTGTTCGAGCTGAAGGACGGATCGAGTTGATGTGGTATGTGCAGGAACAGTCGATCAGTTGCGATTATCACCGATACGGAAATCTCGGTTTGCGTGCCGCTGAGGAACGTGCAGCTATTCTGTGAGCGGCTCTGTGAAGCAGAGCGCGGGCTTGAGAGTTGCCATGGCGATCGGCTGGTTGGCTCATTGGACCAACGCAGGGGCCGGACCAACCTTGGTGCTCGGGAATGGCATTTTGGTTCTGAGGTGGCCGGTGACAGTTGGCCGGTGACAGAGGGCCGGTGACAGAGGGCCGGTGGCAGAGGGCCGATGGCAGGTGACAGGCAACTGCTGGCCGGTGGCAGGTGACAGGCAACTGTTGGCCGGTGGCAGAAATGAGGTGAAAAGGGGCATTAACGCCAACCGGGGCATTAACGGGCGGTCCATCCTCCGTCGACCACCAGCATGCTTCCGGTGGTGAAACTGGAGGCAGCGCTGGCGAGGTAAATTGCCGCGCCTTGGATTTCTTCCAATCTTCCCCAGCGGTTCATCGCAACCGCACCAACGATAAACTTTCGAGCCTCTTCAGTATCAGCAATCGGTTCATTCATGGGGGTCAGGAATGGGCCGGGGCAGATAGCATTGACGGTGATCTCGTGTTCGGCAAACTCCAACGCCATGGCACGTGTCAATTGCACGACTGCACCTTTGCTGGTCGCGTAGGGCGTTCGGTTGGCCAGTCCCACCAAGCCGAGTGTACTTGCCAAGTTGATAATGCGACCTCGCTGCTGCTGTTTCATGATGGGAAGCACAGCCCGTGTGGTGATCCAGATTCCGTCTACATTGACTTGTTGGACTTCTCGAAACTGGTCAAGCGTCAGTTCGTCGATGGGACCACGAATGTTGATACCCGCGTTGTTGACTAATGCATCGATGCGCCCAAACTTTTCACTGACCGTTTGAACCATCGATTCAATTTCGGTCTGTTGAGTGACATCAGCTTGCAGTCCAATCGTGTCTGTTTTGTACGCGTCGGCAATTTCCCTCGCAGTGGCCTCGGCTTCTGATTGGTTGCGACTGATTAAAGCAATGTTCGCGCCGGCTGAGGCGAGGCCGGCTGCCATCGCTTTCCCAAGGCCTTTTGAGCCTCCCGTCACGATTACGGTTTGGCCGGACATGTCAAAGAGGCTGATACCGGGAAGCATGCGTTTTCCTGTACATGGGGGATGAAAAGGGTGAAAGCTGCGAGATCAGGTTCCGCGTGTGAGCGAACAGGGGCGTAGGTCGTTAATCCCTTTCAACGGGGCAAACCACTATGAAACACTGTGACCTCGGAAGGTTGGCAGCACGCGGCTGAAATTGTCGATTGGCTCGAAATGAGTGATCTGGAAAACCGCAAAAGCCCATTTTTTACAGGACCATGCTTGGAAAGAATGACGTCTCATGACGGCACGCCAAGGCGGTTGGTCCGGCTCATTTTGGGTTGGCAGGGGTAACCGCCGCAGTGATTGGTGGCTAGGGTGCCGGCGGTTTTCCACCCTGTTTTGATTGGTTGGGGGGGCGCTCAGTGGCTTGACGCATCTGGGCTTGGCTGGCAGCGGTTGCCTTGGCCGTAGTAGCAATGGGTGGAGTACCGCCAGTTTGTCGCGTTCGGGCACCGGGACGCCGCTTGATGGGAGCCAATGCATGCTGGCTCTGGTAGGCGACCTCGGCGATGAGTGAGTCGACACGATTTCGGCAGACAGCGTAGATCGCAAGAGCTGGGATGGCAACGACCAATCCGCATACCGTGGTCACCAGAGCCTGGTAGATCCCCTCGGCTAGATCCCCTGCACCAGCGGCACCGCGGGTTGCGGCGACTTGTTGAAAGGCAAAGATCATTCCGGTGACAGTTCCAAGCAATCCTACCATGGGTGCGATATTTCCGATCACTGATAAGTATTCAATGCGTCGCATCAGCCGCGCTGATTGTTGTGCCAGCGAATCCTCGACCGCTTTCTCAACTTCTCGCCATCCATATTCGAATTCGGAAAGACCTGAAAGCAAGACAACGCTTAACACGCTAGGGGATCGGCGGCAGGCTGCATCTGCTTCGGCCGGGCGGCCAGTGAGTAATGACTGGCGAACTGCATCACTGATACCTTCAGGCAGAACTTCCCTTCGACGCAGGGTCATGACTTGATCAAACAGCAGGTACGCAGCAGTGATGCTCAGTGCTGCCAGCACAAGCAGGATCAGAATCCCAACCAGGCCTCCACTGAGCAAAATGCCAAAAAACCCTGTCGGAGAATCGTTGGCAACGGCGGTTTGTCCCAACAGGTTCACTTCAATGATCAATGCAATTCCAGGCATCATGACTCCACGTCGGCTGCTCCGGCTGAAAGCAGAAACTCGGCGTCAGCAAGCAGGGGTTCATCCCAACTTAGCTGAAGCACGCCTTCGCGTTGCAGCCTTTCAATGGTCTCGTGATGAACATCACGTATTCTCTTTTCTGCTTTCCTGACTTTTGAACGACTCTGTGATGATGAGAGCACGAGCATCGCAAAGATTGCTGTCGGTAGCGAAGAAAGCAACAAGCTGGTCAACATCATTGCCAAATCAGGTTTGGGAAACGCTTCAAGATTTCCACTCAATTGGCTCAATGCATCGTAGCTTGCATCAAAGTATCCCCGATACAAGGCCACAATGGGACCCGCCATCAGGAACCAAAAGATAACGGTTCCCAGAATGCCAAAGATTGCCGCGGTCAGCCGAGATGGGGCGACACGCTCAACTTCTGCATCAAAGATCCTCTGCGAATTTTCCTGAAGACTATCGATGCCGGCAAGATAGGCAACCTGGGACCGTGATCCATGGGCCCTACGGGTGCTCGCCGAAGATTTTTCATCGCGTAGTTCGAGCAGCTCGTCGTGAAATCGGTCGGCCAGCGGACCCAGTCTGTCTTTGACCGCAGCGGAACATCGGTTTTGCAATCCGTCTCGAAGGTCCTGTTCAGCACCACGAGTTGCAGTCAGGTTTTTGGTGCTTGTCCAGACGGCACCCACCAGGGAGGGTAAAGAACCCGACAGGGACAGCAGGACTCGATCCCAGGCACCATGAGTAAGGTTCAAGATGGATAAGAACGTGCGGTAGGGAAAATACAGAGGTGGAGTTTCAGTCAGCAGGCTCAGACGAAGTCGCGATCGGACCGCAGCACGTAGTGGGCCGTCTCTGCCCACAAGGGTCTCGGCAATTTCACCGGGCAGTAATTTTGCTTCAGTGTTGAGTCGTCGAACCGCGGCCGTGAGTCCCGGCAGTTGGTCGCTCAAGACAGCGTGCAGAGCTACTTGAAATCGTGAGTCAATCGCTGCCAGACGCGCACTTCGCCGTCGGTCACCCGCCCAGGCGCATTCCAGCTCACTTTTGAGCCTTTCGGCGATTTCGGTCGCCGAGTTCTTGCCGATTTCGGCTTCTGATCGACTTTCAATTTCAAAGTCTTCAACGATCACGGGTAGCGAAATCGTGCTGGTTGGCGCTGCTTTCCGCATCCGACCCAGCAGGGCTTCGACTTCGGTTGTGAAGTCGCTATCTGCGGATCGAACTGCATTGATCACTGGAACCACAATCGTACCTTCACTGGCCGCTGCCAAAATCCCCATTGTTTCACTGCGAATCTGATCGCGGCGGACCACCAGCAGCATGACGGATGCCAGTGACAAGGCGCGGTTGGCTACACTTGCGATCGATTTGCGGTCATCCGTTGCCCCGGGAGCATCGACAAGCAGATAGGAGGTCCCGATTGGCTGCATTTCAGATACGGAGCAATGCACGTAGGTTTCGTGGGAAGAATCCAGATTGTCAGGGGGCGTGGGGCCAACCCAGATCAGCTGCTCAGTGGCCTCATCGGTGCTGTTTCCACTCCTGATCAACCGTTTGGCATCAGGGTTTCCGATGAGCTGTCGAATGATCCATGACTTCCCTTGACCGGTTGCACCCACGGCTGCGATCACGGTCATGCCACTGCTTCTGTCATCCAGAATTCGTTTTCTTGCTTCGGCATGATCGTCGCAAAGTTCCAATACTTCGCGACCTGCAGGGCTGTTTCCAAGCACATTGGCGGCACCCCGTCGGATGCGGCTGAGGTATTCAAGCCCGGGTTGCCCTAGAGCTGTGCCTGATTGTGTATCGAATTCCGAATTGGACATGGAAAGTTCTTCCTCAGGGGCTGGACGGGCCGTTGCGGGGCAAGCTTCGTTGCAGTTCCTTCTGGAATTCATCGCGTATCTGGTAGAGCTGCAAGGCGCGGTCCACGGGTTCGCGAATGGCAATCTTGGAAGGGATGACCTTTTCGTCACTGCCATCAATACGAATGACCGAGGGATCAGTCATGCGTGCGACGCCAAAGGTATCACACAGGACAGCGTGAAAATCAGCGAGTTGCTGTCGGGCTGCCTGCTGGCCCACATTCTTTGTGTTCTGACCGCCCGCCCAAAATGTGGACAGCGTGGTCAGCCCTGCGGCAGCCAGCAATTCGGGGATCGATGCTGACATCACAAGTGTTGTTCCACCCCCGTCGATGGGGATCATCAGGACGGCTCCGAAAGCCGCCAACATGGCGGCCAGGGGGGTCAGGCCTGCTGCAAGCTTCTTGTGCGCGGGAATCTCTTTCCACATTTCTTTGACTGCTTCGTCTAACCGGCGAGCATCCAACGACGTGAAGTCATCTCGATCGAAACGCACGATCGCATTCTCACAAGCCTGTAGCCACTTTTCTTCGTCGATCGGGCTGTCGCCAGTCGTCCAGTGAGGCAGATTCAAGACGCCGTTGTGACGTTCAAGTGAATTGCAAAGAGTTTCCGGGGTCATCATTCCCCCATATTCCCCGCGACGGAACTTGTCTTTGATCTCACCGGCTGTGCGTTGGGCCAGGGCGGAAGGTGTCAGCTGCTTCAATAGATCCGTTGCACCACCAAAGATAGCCCGAACTCGCGTGTTCAGTCTTACGCCAAGTCGCGCGTACCATGGCGCTGTGGCAGCAAACGAGTCCGAAAGTTGACGCAAAATACGTTCGCTCTGATGAAGCCTCAGTTCGGTCACTTCACCGCCGATCTGCCGATGGGCGAAGAAGTCCAAAGAGGCCTCAAGCAGACAGTGCTGGGCTTTGTCGGTTGCACGCTGCGCCTGGGTCGAATCGCGGTCCAGCATTACAAACGCGTCTTCCCAGATCACGCTGCGTAACGTTGCCGCCAAAGCGAGACTGAACTTCTCAAACAACTGTCCGCGATCAAGTTTACTTGGCAGTGAGGAGAGAAGACGGTCCTCGGAAATACAAGCCGGAGGATTGTCGTTGGGGTCATCTGAGATGGAAAAGAAAACGGGAAGCGGATCAGTTTCATCCTCTTGGCCCGCTAAAACTGCGTCTTCAACCTTGGGAATGTAGGGACCACTACTTGGCACTTCGAAATCATAGGCCGCGAAAATTGTTTCGATCCCGTTGGAACGCGCCAGGGGTTGAAACGTTTCGGACACTTGATCTGGTGTCTGACGTGCCCGGACTTTATTGACCGCCAACATCCGTGGGACTCCGGGCATCAAGTCCGAAGCCATCCGCAATAAATCACCCAAGGTGCTGTCGCGTGATGACTCAGCCGATGCGACGACCAGAAATGCAGAGCACAGTGACGCTGCCTTGCCTAATAACTCGCGACGAACCTCCGGTGAACCCAAACCGAGTTCGGCATCGGAAACAATGTCAGGGCAGTCCAGTAATGCGATGCCCACTGAGTTGAGCGCGGGGTCGGTGGCAATGAGAGGAATGGCGAGTGATTCCTCACGACCATCTGTGTTGTTGTATTGTTGGTGCGCCTGGGCCGGATCTGGGGATAGCATCTCGGGGCGTTGCCCGAGTGAGTCCCCGATGCGATCCATCAGCAACGACCAAAGTTCGGTGTCCTTCTCCCAAGCCGTGGGAAGCCATAAAACAAAGCGATGCGTTCCCTGAGCGTTGTTGGCACCACGCAGCGTTCTTGCTTGGCCATCTTTGCTGAGAAAGGTAGCGACCAGGCTTGTTTTGCCACTGTTGAGCATGCCGGCAACGGCGACAGTCGGCCATTCAATGAGTCGCTCGGCAGTGTGGACTTTTCTGCCCGCAGCCAGCACGCGATTCACAACCCGCCCGTCGAGACGACGGATTGCCTGCAGGAAACTATCACGGCCTTCGTCCGGATAAGTGTATTCTATCGCAGCGCGGCGATCATCATCTTCCAGCAACGCCTGCAACGTTGGCCAGTCAATGGATTGCTTCGACTTTTTGCGGCGAGAACCAAACATGTGCGATGCACGAAAGGCGTGCTGTCATTCCTTCATTGAATCAGGTGCGCCGTCAAAAATGACGCTTGGAATTGTGCGTGGTTTGAGTTGTCTGGCTACTGTCAGCGGCGATCACGGCGATCCGGTTGTCACCTTTCGAGGTTCAATGGATCATGGTCTTGACGGTGCAAGGGCAACCCACTGATGCCAAGCTGTCTCCTGTCACCGACGGCTATTATCTTAGATGTAACCGTATCAAAGAACCACCTCATGCCTCACTGTGCGGCTTTTCTTGTCTTTTAAAGGTGCATTGGCTGAGTCGTGGCGTGAGGTTCTTCCCGCCTCAAGGTCTTCTTGATCCTCCTGACTGTCACAGTGGCATCGTGGAACGGATGCTGGAGTAGGGTTTGGGGGGAGTCGCTTTGATCCTGAATCGGAATGCCAATGACTCTGGTGGTGCTGTGTGGAGGCTTTAAGGAGAGGAGAGTTGCACGTGGGGCGTCACGAGCATACAAACAATGCTACCTCGGGTACGTTGTTGACGCATCCTTGGGCGTGCCGCAGGTCACGGAATACCCGTTTTGAATCGCGGTCAGTTCTCGCTCTGTGACTAGGGGATAAAAAATGATGTTCCGAATCGAACTCGGTGGTGTTGGTTTCGCTTGTCTGCTCATGCTCGTTGGAATGCTCGGCGCAGGCGGATGCTCTGATACACCTGAAGCAGACCCTGTGTCTGCCGTCGCCACTGCAGATGCTGCCAGTGCCGATGCTGCCAGTGCCGATAACGACACTGCCGATGCTGCCACTGCCGATGCGGCCAGTGCAGATACGGATGAGGGAGAAGCGAAGTTGCCATCTGGTGAAGAACTGGAGAAGGCTGCGGGAGAAGCCGTGGATGCGGTGGCCGACGGGGTTTCGATTGCCTGGAAAAAAGCATCCTCCGCAATGAAAAGTTTCGAAGGGGGCAAGGAAATGATGGGCAGCATGCAGGAAATGTATGGCTCGGCAAAGACGTCTCTGAGTGAAGTCACGAGTGAGGAGTCAGCGATGAAGGCAAAAGCGGAACTCGACAAATTGTCCGAAAAAATGGAAGAGTGGAAGCCACAACTCAGCGAAATGTCTGAGGAAGCCAAGGCTGGAGCCAAGCGATTCTTTGATCACGTCGCCGAAAAACTCTCGAGCATGGCAGAGCAGTTGAACGAAAACGAGTGGGTCAAAACGATCCTCAAGCCCAAACTGCAAGAGGTCATTGAGCAGTTGAAATCACTTGTGTGAGGAAAGACCCTGTATCTCAGACCCTGTATCTCAGACTAGGTGAGAGCGTCCTCAGAGGGCAAGGTTTCGCACGGCGTGCTGGCAGTGGACTGGATCTTGGAGGGTTCATGGTGGTCCGGACCAGAAGCCTTCGTGAGGACGGGTTCTGGTGGGCAGTCAGGCGAACTGGTGCAAGTCAGGCGAGCCGGTGCAAGCGTCGGATGACCCACTCCATCGTCAGCATGGTGGCGATGAGCCACATTAAAACGACGTTACGTCGTTCGGTGAACAGTCTGTACGGAGTGCCGGGAAGAATCGTCACTTGCGGTTGAGGTCTGACGAATGATGCCAGCCGCGTTTGGACTTCTGCATTGGATGTGGTTGGATCCATGGGAATGTAGGTGCCTTTGGTGATGGTGGCGTATTCCTCAAGTTCCTCATCGTTTCGGCTAGGCCGTTCCAGTTCAATCGTGGGAAGCCGGACTTGGATGGATTGACGGAATACTTGCTCCTCCAGGGCATCGCCAATGGTGAGTCGCAGCTCATAACTGCCAGGTTCTCGCACGAAAAACCGCCCGCCATAAGTACCTGCTCGTGGCTCTCCTTTGAGCGGTTGGAGGATGATGTCATCGATGCGCCCACTGGGAGACAGCAATTTTGCCGCGACTTCTGGAACATCCAATGGCTCGTATTGGTCGTCGGTGAGCACAGCGCGGACAGTGATTGTGTCACCAATCATGGCTTTGCTATTGTCGACCAGCAAAACTCCTCGAGTACTGTCTCGCAGTAAACGGCCCTCGCTTACCCAGCGAACAAGTTTGGTGTAGTAAGTGTCAAAATAGGTGTCACTTTCAGCGCGTAACCGCCACATTTCACCGCTACCTTGAAAGTAGACTTTGCCAGCACCATAAAATTGGGATGCGAGATAGATGGGAAGAGCACCACCGATCTCCGTGGTGGGGTCAGAGAAAAGTGCGTAGACTTTGGCACCTGATTTAGCGCTCTTTGAATCAACGTAATCGTAGACTCCTGAAAATTCGCTCCAGATCGTTTCGCTCTCTTCGGGTGTGTCAGCGATCCAGAGGAACTCAGCACGACGTGCCTCAGGAGTGAAGGTAAGTGGCCATGCCACACTTCCGCCTCGACGCCCACCCTCAAAAAGCAAGGGGCGATTGGAGAAGTTCAGTGGATAGAATCCGGCAATGGTGGCGACGCGCGGATCAGTACGTCGACGCTTCCACTCGGGGTGGTAAACAGGACCTGCGACAATGATCATGCCGCCGGCCTGTTGGGTCAGCCAGCGGTCCAACAGGTCCAACTGCTCGGCATCAAACGCAAGCCAGTCCGGATCGAACATGGCAATCGTGTCGTATTTGAAAAGCTCTTCTGCAGTGGAGGGAAAGTCCGTGAGAATGGTGTCCGCATCCTGGCTCATTCCAGGTTGCCCAGTCTGCAACCATGCATCGAGTTGGATTGAATTGTCTCGATACAGCATGTTGCGAACGAATCGATACTCGCGGGTGGGGCCTCCGGCGACTGCCAGCACTTTAAGTTTTTCGGCCACCACTTCGTAGCGAGCATCGCGAATGTTATCTCGTTCGTTATTGTCGGCAGCAGGTGCAATCAACCGAATCGCAAGTCTTCGCCGCCCTACTGTTTCCGGTTCAAGTTCGAAACGAATTCCAGTGAGAGTGCCATCGTTCTTGATCAGGACTTTTTGCGAGTCAATGACCTCGCCCGGTGGCTCGATTCTGTTTTCATCGCTAACGGGTTTGTTCTTGGTTTGGTTGTTGTCCAGCCCGTCGAGCAACTGGACCTCTACTTCCAATGGTTTTTCGCCGCTTCCCTGCAGGACGGCACTGACGGCAAATTTGTCTCCGGGATAAATGCGACGCGGAGCGTCGATGTCCACAATTCGCACATTGGTAGGAGCCGATGCGCTGCCTAGCCCAATCGGGTAGACCGAGACTTCGCTACGTCTCGCGGATGCCATGGCCATGTTTACGTCCGTGCCACCGTTGTTTTGTCCATCTGAGATCAACACGATTCCTGCCAAGGTGGCTGGGTCATGATCGGTGAGAATATTGCGAACTGCATCCCCAATCCGGCTTTGATTTCCGCTGGCGGCGAGTTCCTCGCCCCAATCGACCGCCCGCACTGGCTGGTCAGCGTCAGCTTCCGATGGTGTTGCCGCCTCGTCCACATCTGCTGTGCCCCGATCCCATCCGAGTATCTCCCCCAGCGTACGCTCGGTCTGGACGCTATAGACGCTCCCCAGACAAATCGTGCCAAGTACCATGGCGATGGTGGCTGGCAGCAGCCACCAGCCAACCACGGGGGCACGTCCGAAGATGCCCAGTCCCAACGAGATCAACCCGAGGATGAGACTCAGAGCAATCAGAGCAGCACCAAGAACCGCAAAGGAAGATGAGGTGGCGGCAGGGACTTGGTCGGGTTGGCCGTCAGTACTGGGGTCGAGTCCCCCTCTCGAATCGATCAGCTTGGGCTCTGCCTCAGCGCTGAATGCATAAACGCTGACGCGATGTTCCGTGGACAAGCTCTCGAGAATACCGTTTTCGCTCACGAGCTCTTGCGCGCGTTGGATGCGGGATTGTGTTGCCGATTCGGAACCTGTCGGTAACGACATGCTCTGACTGGTGTCCACAAGAATCGCAACCTCACTGGGACGCGTGACCATCCGCTCAGTTCGACGCTGCAAGTCAAAAAAGAAAAACACCAATGCAAGTACGGTGACCAACCGCAGACCAATCAGGAGAAACCTGATCGGGATTGGCATTTCAGTGACGTCTCTACGATAGAAACGCACGCAAAGATACAGCAGTGCTGTCAGTGCTGAAGTGAGCAATGCCCACGCCCACCATCCTTCCATGGCTGAGGCACGGGAGAACTCGTAGATGATTTGGCTGGTGCCTTGTGTTTCGTTCATCGACTTCCTCCCAGTGTTGCCCGCACGTGAGGTTCAGTGCTGCCAGGCGACGCATGGTAGCTCGCCCAGTAGGCCAGCATTTGTTCTGCAGCGAGAATCAGACCCAGAAGAGCCAGCAATAGCAGAGTCAGGGTAGAACTACCCGTCGCCTGATTGTCGTCACTCCATGCCGAACTTTTCATGAATGTGATCTGCAGCGGAAGTAATTGTTGTTGAATCGCTGCGGGGTCCGCACGTTCCAGTTCGCCCTCTCCGACCCGGATGACGGATGCCAACGGAAGCACTTGCCCTGATCCGTCAGTGCGGGTCAGCAACCATTCCGATATGCCCGGATAAAGGATTTCAGCAACATTGTCAGCCCCATCAATGACCATTTCATCCGGCGAAATGTCGATCACGTAGACCGGTTCGTCAGCCGATGATTCCGGCTCTACCAAGGTGGTCGCCAATTCCTGCGGTATTCGTGGCGGCTCATTGTTGGCAGGAAGGTAGGTCACTTGGTTGATGTATTGCTCAACAGGAAGACGCTTGACCAGTCTTGAGTCAACGAATCGTTGCGTGTCCGGCGCCGCACCGCTCCAAAGCAAAGCATTGGTTTGCAACATGAATACTACAAAGGTTGGGTCGCCTGACCAGTTTGTCCAGCGGCCATCAAGTCCAGACAGGACGGTGACCACCGAGCCTCTGCCGACATCATGTTTGGTGACGAACGGCTCCCCGTCGCGTCTGAGCAGAACATTGCGTACCCGAGACCGCTCATTGGCTGTTTCATCATCACCCGCCGCATTTGTCGCCAGGTCTTCTTTTTCCAGAGTCCAGGAGCGTGCAATATTGACAAGTGCAAAAGCGGCTTCCCCTGCTACCCTGAGCGGCGCCACCAGCGAGGAAGGATCACCAAACTGCAAGTCAGCCGTGTTCGTGTCGACATTGGGTTGGAGAGCCTTCGCTTGAGCCAAAAGGCCAGGCAACAGATTGCGTTTGGGGTTGTGAAGGGTCTGGTTGTAGTTGGCTACGTTCGCCCCGGCTCCAATGAATAACGCCAGTCCACCACCGCGTTTCACGTACTCAGCTAACGCATCCGCGGCGTTCTCGCCGATCTCGGGGATGTCGACCAAATAGACAGCGCGGTAGGGAGCGAACGTTTCCAAGGTCGCCGAACGAAGGAATGAGGGTGGTTGTCTGTCAGGAATGGCACCGATCTGAACCTGACTGCCGGGATTCAGCACTGATGCAATGTGATAGCCACCACGATCCGTTGTCGATCCATCGATAACAAGGACTTTCTCGGCATTGCTGAGTGGGAGTGTGCATGAACGGATATTATCGATCGGTAGTGCATCCTCGGGCAGGCTTACTTCGATCGCGTGCGTTCCTTCCTCGGGAACAAATACTTGAAATGATTGGGTCACCTCACCGCCAGCGGGAATCGATTCGATCACCTGAGTGGGCTGCGTTTCGATTTCGCCCGTCAGAGCAAGCGTAGGATCGAGGGTCTGACGATCCGAGGAGTAGCGAATCACTCGTGTGGTCAGCGGCACGTCCTGTGCCGTTGATTTCCCGTAATTTCGGATCGTAGCCGTGACCACCACCGGAACGCCGGCAACCCAAACGTCTTGGGCCGGTGAGAGGTCGGTAATCGCAAGGTTGTCTGCGGGCTGTGCGGCGCAATCGATCATGCGGATCGTCACGTCACTTGACAACTTTCTCAAGGACTCAGCGAGACGCTCAGGGTTGCCCCAGTCACGTTCTCGAAAATCGCTGGCGATGTAAAGAAATTTTGCGTCCGCAGGCGTTGAATTTACCAGTTCGGTAGCGAGATCCAACGCAGGAACAAGATCTGTGCGAATCGGAGAAGCGGTCGTGGCCATCACGCGATTGACCAGACGTCCACCCGACATGATCGTTTGCGAGGCCAAATCAGCTGCAGCGTCTCCGGACTCACTGCCTCCACGGGTGGCCATCGCTGCCCGACTGGCACGCATCACTGTGAGTTGGTGGTTCCCATCGCTGGCGGCCAATCGACGCGTGAGATCCTGTAAAGCTTGCAGTGATCGTCCATAAGCAGTTGTGGTGTTGACCCTTGAATCGGCGGAATCAGCATTGGTGGAGAGGGTTCGGCGTCCGCTTGGCCCAATGCTCTTGTCACCCATGGAGTAACTGTCGTCGAGTACCACGACGTGATGGGTGGTGATGCCGCCGATGGAACCCAGCATCTGTCCGCCGCCGGTCCATCCGCACAATAATGCGATCAGAACCGCAGCCACGGCCAAACGTGACAGCAGGAGAAGCAATTGACGTAGTCGAATCCACTTCTTCTGCTTCCGGTAACTTGCCAGCAGAAAGTCCATCGCTGCCCAACGCTGCCGACGATGACGCAACATATTGATCAGATGGACCAACAGAGGCATCACCACAAACAGAAAGCCGAGCGTCAGGGCAGGATACAGGAACAAGGTGCAGGGTCGTTTTGCAAGTCGGGAGCGGGAGAGGTTAACGTTTCAGATTGGGTAGCAATTGGCGTGTTGCCAGGAATTTGGCCAGCACGGCATCCAGGGGTTCGCTGGTTCGAACTTGCATGTATTCAATGGAAAGCCGGCCGCATGCTTGACGGGTGCTGTCGAGGAACTCATTGAGTGCTTCCAAATAACCTTCGCGCAGAGCGCGAGGATTGCAGTTCAACATATCCTCGGTTTCCAGCCCCTCGAAGCGAGTGGCACCGTTGAACTGAAAGTCCATCTCGTCGTCGTGCAGAACGTGAAACAGAACGACATCGTGACCGCGTTGCCGCAGGACGCGAAGCCCTTCCATCAAGTTGTCGACGCCGAGCAGATCGGAAATGATCAGAACCAGACCGCGACGGGGAATGCCCTGTGCAACCTGTTTGGCCACGCGCGTGAGGTCGGTTCGCCCATCAGCACCCACTGAATCCAGCATCGAGAGGATTCGAGCGAGCTGCTGTTGATTGCTTTTGGCAGGGACGGTGGCGCGGACCGCAGTGTCGAAAGTGTAAAGCCCTGTTGCATCCTTCTGACGCAAAGCAAGATAACTCAGGCATGCTGCGATGGAAGCTGAGTAGTCGAACTTGTTCAGGTCACCCTCACCGTAGGACATGCTTGCGGAGCGATCCACCAGCAGGGTCAAACGAAGGTTGGTTTCTTCTTCGTACTGCTTGATGTGCAAGCGGTCCTGGCGCGCATAAACTTTCCAGTCGATGTGTCGGATTTCATCGCCCCGCGTGTATTGGCGGTGCTGAAGAAACTCGATCGACTGTCCGAAGTAGGGGCTACGATGCATCCCGGCGAGAAACCCTTCAACGACACGACGTGCCTTGAGTTCCAAGCGTCGGATGCGGGTCGTTACCTCAGGACGCAAATATCTTTTGGAATCGGGCATCGCGTGAAAGTTCGTCCTCGGTCGTCGGCGTCGCCGCTATGATTCGTTCTACTACTTCGTCACTTGTGATTCCGTCACTTTCGGCGGCGAAATTGACCACCATTCTGTGCCGGAGTACTGGCTTGGCCAGCGCTTGAATGTCTTCAACCTGTACGTGAAAGCGACCCTCGAGCAAAGCTCGAGCCTTGCCGCCCAAAATCAGAAACTGCACCGCACGGGGGCCAGCACCCCAACCCACCAGGTCATCAACAAAGTCCGGAACACCGTCGCTGCCAACGCGGGTTTGACGAACCAGAGACAACGCGTAGCGAACCACATGATCGCTCACAGGGACCTGCCGCACGAGACGCTGTAGCCTCAGAATCTCTTCAGCACCCAACACGGGGGCAACTTCGCCAGTTGCCGTTCCCGTGGTCCGACGTGCAACCTCAAATTCTTCGTCGAAACTGGGGTACTCAACGTAAACCTTGAACATGAAGCGGTCCTGCTGAGCCTCAGGCAACGGATAGGTACCCTCCTGTTCGATCGGGTTTTGCGTCGCCAGCACGAAAAATGGATCCGACAACTCATGGCGGTTGCGGCCGACAGTCACTTGCCGCTCCTGCATGGCCTCCAGCAACGCCGCCTGGGTCTTGGGCGGGGTTCGGTTGATCTCATCTGCAAGTACCACATTGGCAAACAGCGGGCCTTCCATGAAGCGGAAGTCACGATGACCCGTTGAACGGTCCTCTTCGATGATTTCCGTTCCGGTGACGTCGGCAGGCATCAAATCCGGAGTGAACTGGATGCGGCTGAAAGATAGGTCCAACGTCTGAGCCAAGGTGCTGATCATCAACGTCTTGGCCAGCCCCGGGACACCCTCAAGCATCACATGGCCGCGACTGAAAAGACAGATCATGATCTCGTCGATGACCTGTTCCTGGCCAACAATGATTTTACCCAATTCATCAATGATTCTCTGACGAGCTTCATGAAGCCGATTGGCATCGGTTTCACTTAACGCGTCTTCACCGGCCGGTGCTCCGCCGTCGGTCGCTTCGGTTGACATGCAACATCCTTCTCTGGTGAGTCACTCTTGAGGTTTGAAGGAGTGGGGCGTAGGTTCGCTGGCCACCGCTTTCCGTTCCAGAATAACAGCAAAACCGAACTTCCGCGCCATGTCTAAGCTGCTTTCCAGCCCTCGTTTTCCGATTCATGACGCTGTGATCGTCAGTTTGGCAGACCTTCGCTGAGAGTCTAAGAGTCCCTGAGCGTCGCGTGAACCGACCCATTCGTCCAGTTTTGGGAGGTATTCCGGCCACAGACTGATGGCGGGACGCATCAATGGACCTCCCGTATCCCGACCGAATGCACCGCGATCAGTGAACGGTGTCCGAAGATCAATTGCAAAAAAAGCGACCGCGCCCCGACGAATGCGTGCCGCTGAGCGGGCCACATCATGGGCTCTGGACCCCTCTCACGCTTTTCCAGCATGCCGGCGCGGAATAGCGAATGGCGGAACAGCGAATGGCGGAACAGCGAATGGCGGCATGCCCAACGGGACACACTCTCCCGGCGAACGTCGCTGTGAAATTTGTCGCGAGGTGTTGTCTTCCTGCTGAGCGCGGGTGAGGGAATCGGAGACTGGAGGGCTCTGAGTGGAAAGAAAGCTGGTTCTTTACGTGAAAGCAGAACCAGAATCATCGTCGTTTTTTGCGTCCGCGTTAGCTTGATCCACCTCAGGAGGCTCGGCGTGCTCCTCTGCCATCTCGAGGCTCTCGCGAACTTCCGCATTGGCTGTCCAGTAAAAAACGGTCGCTACCAAGGCGAGCAGAATACGAAGCATTTCGAACACCAATGCGACCAAGGTGCCTGAGGCGATGGTCGGATTCGCGGGGATCATCTTGTACAAAGCAGCAATCGCCGCCTCCCACACGCCAACACCTGCCGGTGTCAGGGGCAGGGCAGAAGCCAGCATGCCCAGTGGAACGATCACGAAGTGCTCGATCAGGTTCGGCGGGGCACTGTACAGGCTACAGGCAACCAGATAGACGCTGATCGCAAACAGGCTCTGAACCCCAACGCTCATCAGCAGTGAAGCACCAAACGCATAAGGATGAGCGTGGAATGTTCGAAAGGGCGGCCCTAATTTGGCCACAAGCGGGCCCACGTAACGAATCCTGCTACCCAAGTTGATGATTCGATCTACCGAACGGCCACCCAAAACAAGGAACAGAAGGACAACCGTTCCGATGCCAAACAGGCTGCTGGCTGCAAATTTAAGCTCCTCAAGCCCCTCAGCCGATTCGCGTACCTCAGCCGGTTGCAGCAGCAAAGTCCCCATCACGACCAGAAACAACAGTCCGTACAACCCTGAACCCCGATCCACCAACACCGAGGCGACAGCCTCGACGCGTTTCCCCGGACGACGCCGCGCAAGAAATATTGCTTTGAATAAATCGCCGCCGACGCTGCCGACCGAAATGAAACTGAGCAAAAAACAGATGGCTCCCAGTCGAAATGCCTCCAGCATCGAGAGGGCGATTCCCTGACATCGAACCAGAATGCACCAACGTGCGAACGAGAGTGCTGTTGCCACAATCGCAACAAAAAAAGCACCAACCAGCAATCCGTAGTGCTTGGGTTGCTGCGACAATTGCTCCCATTGTTCAGACTCAATTCGTGACATCAGGACAGTGATGATCACCGCGGGAATGATGAATTTGATCGCACTCAGTGCGAGGGAGCGTTTGGTGCTGACCATTACCGAAGCGTAGCACCCGTGAGATTTTGAACCAACCCCGCGTGAGGCCATGGGCCGTGGGCGGTGATGAACCGGGAATCTCAGAGCCGGGAATCTCAAAGCCGGGGATCTCAAAGCGAAGCGATTCGACGTGGCGGCCGCCTGCCACTGGCTGGCTGTGATTGTGGCTTTCCCGTTCCCGACGGTAACGGTCCTGAACGCTTGGGTGCGTCGGTTGAATGTTCGCACATGGGACAGGATTGGCTAGGCCGACGATCGCATGACGTCTTCCCCGGGAGCCGTTGTGACTGAGGCGGTGGCGAACTGAGGCGGTGGCGAACTGAGGCGGTGGCGAACTGAGGCGGCGATATGGGGGCCCGTTTGAGGCAACTGTACGATCGGCTGCGGGATCGGACCGGCCATGTTCGGGGGGTTGCTATCTTTAATGCATGGCCGGTTTTTGCCATTTTCAACGAAGTTTTATACATTTCAGGGAAGTTTCGGGGACAACCTTGCGAAAAATCGTGAAAGATAATATTCTGCTACTCCTGCAATGGCAGATCAGCAAAATATCCAAAACATCGTTCGGACTGAGTGAACTACCCATGACCATGGACAACAGCCTCAAGGTTAAAGCCGGGGCTATTCGTGCACGAAATGTACTGACCCGCTCTGAGCGAGTTGCTCGCCTGAGAGAACTTGACCGCTTCGACGAGGAAGCGAGCGTTGTGGGTATGGCCAAGGTACGAGTCGTCAAAGTTTCGCTTAAGAAGAAGAAGAAAGTGAAGAAGGCCGAGGACGAGAAATAATTCCCGTCTCCGCGATCCTATTTTCTCCGCGAGCCGGATGAGCGTTCCGCGACGCCATCCGGCTTTTTTTGTGCCCGCATGCGGAGTTCGTTCCACCCCTCTCTGTCCCACGGATGTTGCTCCCCATCTGGCATTGCCAATCTCTGAACTCCATTACAGCTTACTTATTTGGCACCGGTGGGTTAACGACTTGGCGTTTTTTCGGTGGATAAGCAAGCTACTAGTGCTGCGTTACGATCGGGACGGTTTAGAATACTCACATGACGAACACCCTTGAAGAACCTGAGCAGGCGGCGGCAGATGTGGTGCCCGTGAGCACGCAGAGTCCAGCGGTCGATCCGCAAAAGAAGATTCCGCATCCAGACGCGACTCGTCCACTCAAGGTTCAGTGGCAATATGCGATCGTCCTGGCATTGGTGCACGTTGCTGCGTTGTTGGCGTTTTTCGGCTGGTTCTTCACCTGGTCTGGGCTGGTCGTTGGCATCGCCGGCCACTTCGTGTTTGGCATGCTCGGGATCACCATTGGGTATCATCGCTTACTAACCCATCGCGGGTTCACGTGTCCTGTCTGGTTGGAACGTAGTTTGGCGATTCTCGGGATGTGTAACTTGCAGGATAGCCCCGCACGCTGGGTCGCCATTCATCGGATGCATCATCAGCACAGCGACAAACAGCCCGATCCGCATTCTCCCTTGGTGAATTTTTTCTGGGGACACGTGGGCTGGGTGATTTGTCGGCACCAGGAACTTGATACGACTCGGCATTATGAGCGTTACGTCCGCGACCTGCTTCGGGATCCGTTCTATCTGCATTTGGAACGGCGTCAGGGATGGTTCTTTGTTTTTGTGGCTCACGCCGTCGTGATGATTTCGCTTGGGGCCGCGTTCGGTTACTGGGTGAGCGGTGGAGTCGGCGCGGAGGCTACGAGATATGCTGCCAGTTGGGCCGTGTGGGGCGTGGCGGTACGCACCGTGTTTGTGCTGCACGGCACGTGGTCGGTAAATTCACTCGCCCACCTGTTCGGCTACCGAAACTATGAGACACGTGATGAAAGCACCAACAACTGGCTGGTCGCCCTGATCAGTCACGGTGAGGGGTGGCATAACAACCATCACGCCGAGCCGCGCAGCGCTGCACACGGTCATCGTTGGTGGGAGTACGATATGTCCTGGTGGATCATTCGATCTTGGGAAATGATTGGTCTGGCTAAAAATGTCGTGCGACCCAAGTGCATGCAGTCGCGAAATTCATCTTGAGAGCCCTCGCTGACCTGAGCCCGTTTCAGCTTGCTCAGGCGAGACTTCTATCGAGGTGCGAACCAACCGTCAGATTGAAACCTGAAGTCGCACGAAAGTATCGTGAAAGCGAGGTTTGCGATCAGCAAGCCCTAACTGTAGTTGGGTGTTGGTGGTCGGTAGTCTTGCAAGTTGATTGAGCGGAACCAGTCGATGGTATGCTGCAATCCATTGGCCAGCGAAACTTTAGGCTCCCATGCCAATTCTTTCTTGGCCAACGAAATATCAGGTCGACGACGGGTCGGGTCATCCGAGGGTAGCGGTTTGTGTACCAGGCGACTCGATGCGGCCGAGAGTTCAATGATCTTTTGGGCCAGTTCGGAAATAGTGAATTCGGTCGGGTTTCCGATGTTCACGGGACCCACAAAATTGCCCTCGTTATTCATCATCGCGATCAGTGCATCGACAAGATCGTCTCGATAGCAGAACGAGCGTGTTTGCTGCCCGTCGCCAAAAATCGTGATGTCCTGATTGTTCAATGCCTGCCTGATAAAGTTCGATACCACCCGGCCATCGTAGGGATGCATGCGTGGTCCGTAGGTGTTGAAAATGCGGACAATGCGAATATCCACCTGGTTGCTGCGGTGGTAATCCATGAAGAGGGTTTCAGCGACACGTTTGCCCTCGTCATAGCAGGCTCTGACTCCAATCGGGTTCACGCTACCTCGGTAGCTTTCGACTTGGGGATGAACTTCAGGATCGCCATAAACCTCACTTGTGCTTGCCTGCAGGATTCTTGCGCCGCAGCGTTTCGCAACACCCAGCATGTTGATCGATCCCAGAACGCTGGTCTTGATGGTTTTGATCGGGTTGTATTGATAGTGGCCCGGTGCGGCGGGGCAAGCCAGGTTGTAGACCTGATCGACTTCGAGAAAAATCGGCAACGTCACATCGTGTCGCAGGATTTCAAAGTTCGGGGCCCCTAACAAATGTTGGATATTCGACTTCTGGCTGGTGAAAAAATTGTCCAAACAGATCACGTCGTGACCCTGTTCAACCAATCGTTCGCACAGATGGGAACCAAGAAATCCCGCACCGCCCGTGATGAGGATACGCTGAATCATCGGAGTCTCTTTCGGTAGAGTTTGAGAGGCTGTGGCAATGTCTGGGACAGAAGTGAAGTGCTGATCAGATCCGCTGCAGTTCGCGGTTGTCAATCAAGCGAGTGGTTCCAATGGATCCAGCGATCAAGGCGACTACAGGCCGATCAATGGACGTCAGCGGGGTGAGGTCCTCAGCCGAGACAATCGTGGCATAGTCAAGGGTGTCGAGGCGAGGCACCGTTCCAGAAGCATCAGACAAAGTATTTGTCGCGGTGGGTTGTTGTCCGAGCAGCAACTCACGCATTTGAATTTGCAGGATTTCAGTGCGGGCTTCTCCTGAGACATAAGACTTCTCGACCTGATTGAGTGCGGCGGATAGTAGCAAAGCACGTTCGCGGTCATTCTCACTCAGGTAACGGTTGCGACTACTCAAAGCGAGCCCATCGGCTTCCCGAACCGTTTCGCATCCAATGATTTCTGTTCCCACATTGAGGTCCCGCGCCATCGCCTCGATCACTCGCCACTGCTGGTAGTCCTTTTTACCAAAGTAGGCATGTGTGGCCGGCAGAGCCTGGAAAAGTTTCAAGACCACCGTGGCAACGCCACGAAAATGACCCGGACGACAGATGCCCTCCAGAGTTTCACCGATGCGAGGTGATTCGACCCATGTACTGAAACCATCCGGATACATCTGTTCTTTGGTTGGCACGAATACTGCAGATACTCCAGCGGTTCTCAGTTTCTCAAGATCTGCGTCGAGGGTACGCGGATATTTTTCCAAATCCTCAGTGGGGCCAAACTGGGTTGGGTTCACAAAGATACTTGCGACCGCGACATCACACGATCGGGCTGAGTGGACCAGCGATAAATGCCCCTCATGCAAGGCTCCCATCGTTGGAACAAAACCAACGGTTTGGCCCCGGGAACGAAAAGAACCTACATATTCTCGGGCACTGTCAGGCGAATCAAAGACTTCCATGGCGGTGTTCGCTGCGATTAGATGGCAGAAGTGGCTTCTTCGAGCACATGTTCACTGACATAAATTGGCAGCGGTGGTGAAAACGTGACCGCTACCGCTATCGCATCACTCGGGCGAGAGTCGATTTCAATGACTTCGCCATCGGTTTTGACCAATCGAAGTTGCGCGAAGTAGGTGCTTTGGTTCAAGTTGTTGATCACAACACTCTCAACCTTGGCATCCAATGCGTGGGCGACATTCACGATCAGGTCGTGTGTCAGTGGACGCGGCGGTACGTATTCATCCTTCACACGCCGGTCGATATTGGTGGCTTCAAATATTCCGATCAAGATCGGGAATTCCCGGTCGCCATCTACCTCTTGCAGGTAAATGACTTGATTCTCGGTCAGCTCCGAAATGATGATCCGAGCTAATTGCATTTTTACGGGCATGAGATCGTTTGCAGTTGGACAGTGATTAGATTGGCTTGGACCAGAGTGAACGCGCTCGCCACCCGAGTATACCGTTTCCTGAGTTGTTGAGAGTAGGGAAGCAAACGCCTATCGTGACCAAATTGATGCAAACTTCGGCACGATCAGAATTCGGCGTTTTTTTCTTTCAGGGAGCTCCGACTTCAAATCAGCCCGTTTTGCATTTGGCAGAGTCACACCCACTGGCAGCCCGGTGTTCTTTTGATCGTTTTGATGAGAAGCGGGCACTCATTGGTTCCGAGGCCAGGCCTGAAGCATTCACCTGAGGCCAAGCCTGAAGCATTCAACTGTGGGGTTAACCCTCGATCAGCTTTCCAGTCGGAAAATGGTGGTGGCGAGTGGTGGCAAGTTGACCAGAATGCTGTCAGGTCGCTCGTGATGGCTTCGTCCTGTTGTCTCTCTTCCGGGAAAGTTGCCAAGGTCGGTCCCACCATAGGTTGAACTGTCGCTGTTGAAAATTTCCTTCCAGTATCCACTGCTGGGAACACCGACTTCGTAGTCGTAGCGTACAACCGGTGTCATGTTGGCACAGATGAGCAATGGCGGAGTGCCGTCGAGTCCTTTTCTCAAATACACCAGAATGCTGTCGCGTGCGTTCAGGCAATCAATCCATTCGAATCCCTGCTCGGAAAAATCAAGCTGGTGGAGAGCGGGGTTTTCTACCACGATTCGGTTGAGGTCGGCAACCATTTGCTGAACACCACGATGGTTTTCAAAATCGAGTAATTCCCATTGGGGGCCATCGTCGTGGTTCCATTCATTCCATTGCCCGAACTCACCGCCCATGAAAAGCAGCTTTTTACCCGGGTGCGTCCACATGTAGGAGTAAAGCAGGCGCAGGTTGGCAAATTTCTGCCACATGTCGCCGGGCATTTGGCTCAGCATCGCACCCTTGCCGTGAACGACTTCGTCGTGAGACAGGGGGAGCATGAAATTTTCGGTGAATGCATAAATCAGACTGAACGTCAGTTCATTCTGATGATGACTGCGATGAACAGGCTCCTTGTGGAAGTAATCCAGAGTGTCGTTCATCCAGCCCATGTTCCATTTGCAAGTGAATCCCAAACCACCATCTGAGGTCGGACGCGACACTCCCGGCCATGCGGTTGATTCTTCTGCAGCGGTCACCACACCCGGATACTGCTCGTGTACCGCTTCGTTGAATTCACGCAGGAATTCAATGGCTTCGAGATTTTCCCGACCACCGTATTGGTTCGGAATCCATTGGTCATGTTCACGACTGTAGTCCAGGTACAGCATTGAAGCGACTGCATCGACGCGAAGGCCATCAATGTGATATTTATCCAGCCAGAAGAGAGCATTGGCAATCAGGAAATTGCGGACCTCGTTGCGACCATAATTGAAAATAAGCGTACCCCAATCCGGGTGCTCGCCTTGGCGTGCGTCGGCATGTTCATACAGAGCCGAACCATCAAACTTTGCCAAACCATGGCTATCCTTTGGGAAATGCGCCGGTACCCAGTCGACGATCACGCCGATCCCATGCTGGTGCATGTAGTCGACAAAGTACATGAAGTCTTCCGGACTGCCATGACGGGACGTGGGGGCAAAGTAACCCACGGTCTGATATCCCCATGAGCCTGTGAATGGATGCTCCGTGACGGGCATCAACTCAACATGCGTGAAGTGCATGCGGTGGCAGTAGTCGACCAGTCGCTTGGCCAGGTCTCTGTAGTCCAGCCAGCCGTGGGTGCGACCCGGCCCCTTTTGCCAACTGCCCAAGTGGACTTCGTAGGTGTTCATGGGGGACTCAAGGGGATCCCAGTCACGGCGTTTGGACATCCAATCGCTGTCATCCCATTGGTACGTTTGCAGGTCCGATACGATGGACGCAGTCAGGGGCGGTAATTCTGCAGCAAAGCCCAAGGGGTCGCTCTTGTCGACCCACTCGTCATCTTGATTGAGAATTCGATACTTGTATCTGTCACCTACCTTCGCGTCGGGGATGAAGAGTTCCCAGATCCCCAAGTGTTCCAGGGCGCGGGCGGTGTGCTCGCGGCCATCCCAATGGTTGAAATCGCCTACCATCTGAACACTTTTTGCATTAGGTGCCCAGACAGCGAAGTTCACGCCGCTCGCATCGTCAATGATGCGGGGCTGTGCCCCCAACCGTTCGTAAATTCGATGGTGCCGTCCCTCACCGATCAGATGCCTGTCAAGATCGCTGAAGATGGACGGAGCGGCATACGGATCTTGCATGTCGATTATTTCGCCAGCCTTGTCAGTCATCTGGATACGGTATCTGGATGCACGTGCTTTCCCTTGCGCGACATCTTGATCTGCTCGTGGCCTTTCGTCGACCTCTGCATGGCAAATCGCTTCAAAAAATCCTGCCGGATGCAGTCGCCGCATGGGCCGACGTAAACCGCTCTGGCGATCAATGATCCATGCCGCTCTGGCTTGTGGCAAAAGAGTGCGAACTGCAATCGCCTCACTGCCAAGATAGTCCACTGGGTGTGGACCCAGCACGCTCGAAGGGTTTTCGTGGGTTCCTTCGATCAGTTGGCTGATGCAGGAAAGCGAGACTTGAGTGTGCATTTGTGATCCGCTAGAGCGGCGTCAGGGAAGTTGAAGCGGGGTAGTGGTGGGCCGGTAGAGCCTCTGTGGTGACCGATGGATTCAATTTGACTCAATCAAATCTTTCGCAGTGAAGCGTCGCCGTGGCTCATGGGGACTTTCGATTGGGTTGCCACGCATCAGCCAGCGTCGCAATTGATCCTGGGGGCCATTGGCTCCATGGGGAGCCGATGGCTTGTGGTGTGGTGAATCGACACGGATGTCTTCGAAATTCTGTTTTTCACTTGCTGGTGCTGCGGTCGGTGTGGCCCCGACGCTGACAAGACGCGAGGAAACCAGACACGCTTCCACGCGGTGAATGGAGAGAGCGCGATCAACTCGACGCCATAAATCGGCGTGCTGGACATCGATCCGACGCCCAAAATGCTCCCACACAAAGTTGTTTTCTCGCCATCGAGGTAAAGAGTCTGAGAGAGATCGGACCAAATAGCGATTATGGCTCAGCAGGGTGATCGAGGAAGGACCTTCAATTGACTCCAAGCCCCGAACAGCAGCCAGAAGTGTGAGGCGATTCAAATCGCCCAATTCGACATCACCCGCATCAAAGACCGGTTGTCCATCGGATGATTCCAACGAAAAATGCCACGTCCCTTCGCTAAGGGATGACGCTTTCGCTTCACAGACCAGCAGGTACTCAGAGCAGATTTCGGCGTCGTGTGCGTGGGGCACGCAAGCACGCGCCATGTTGGGCGGTGTTTTCAACATCACAGGGAAAGTAATCCAACAGGATGGGGCAAGGTGTCGTCAAGAAATGCCTTTTCTCAAACGACACGCGATTGGGAGGTGCGATCCATCGGTGTTCCAGCGGAGACCATCATCTCCAGCACGTGGCTGGTTTCCGCCTGCCTTTGCCTATCGGCACGCTCGCCACGTTCCCCCTACTGTCGATAATCAAAAAGGTCAACCAATCTTCACACCGGACGTCATGAAACGTAGATGCCATACGATCCGTAAAAGCCCGTAAACCATCTCCGCTTTGTCAGATGGATTTAGCGATCGCGCAAGGAGACCCTGAGGATGACGCTGGGTGTTGCGTGCGGAGCCGCGAAAGAACGGAAACGAGCAGACCGGATGGTTCGAACCACGTTATCCCGCACGCGAGACAGGACTCACGTGGACTGGGTAATCATCAACAGAGGTCAGCACGCACACTTCTGGTATCGGAAAATGAGTGCAGTGAGGATTCTACTGAATCTTAGTTTCCGGCCAGTTGTGAGTGGACCCGCAAAAACTAGCGGCACGCAGAATCTTGCAGGCTGAAAACGAACGAGTCAGTTTCGATAATTCTTCGCTCGATTCAATGTGGCCAATTCCGATTGACTCCGTCTGTTCCGGGGTCAACTCACTGCGCAACAGCACTCGGTAATCCTGAATCAAACTTCGCAGCGTCTCTGCGGGGGCAAGCATTGGGTCCCACGAGGGAAACTCATCTTCGGTGAGCATTTGGGAACCGCTTGGCAGAACCACGGATGGCTCTGTGAGACTCAAAAGGTGACCTGAGGGAGCATCGGAAAGTCTGGTCCACAAAACGATCGTGCCGCCCGAATCCGATACGCGGGCTGCGGCTGCGGCTGCACGGG
>PKCN01000123.1 GCA_002862205.1 Planctomycetaceae bacterium
CTCAATTTTTCATGACACGCTGGTGCAGCCCAAGCACAGATAGACATTGACGACAGGATTCCGTAAATAACGGGTCCCTCACCTCACTCGTTGGACGCTATTTTGAACCAAGACGGCCCCCCTTGCGACGATCACCGAGCCTGCCAGAACGTGGCTGTTTTGGGAGCAACGGGGAGCATCGGCACCGCAACAATCGATGTCGTGACACAGCTCAATCGCGTGGATCCCGATTTCCGTTGGCACGTCAGCGCTGCGTCTGGACACAAAAACACCCGGTTATTGGCTGAACTGGCGAGTGGACTCGATCAGCCACCTGATCGAATTGTGCTGTCCGATCACCGCCAGGGTGACGGCTTGGCAGCCGAGGAAACTCAACTCCGTGAGCTTGGTTGCCAGATTGAGTTTGGTGCCGACGCATTGGTTTCGGCTGCCAGTGACAAGTCAGTCGATGTGGTGGTCGCCGCGATCGTAGGCCGTGCGGGGCTGGAAAGCACCATGGCTGCTGTTGAGTCGGGAAAACGTGTGGCGCTTGCCAACAAGGAAACGTTGGTCGTCGCAGGCCCGGTGGTCAGTCGAGCCTGCGAGCAAAGTGGCGCGGAGCTCTTGCCGGTCGACAGCGAGCATTCAGCAATTTTCCAGTGCATTCAAGCCGCCGCGTCCAAACCCAAAAAACTGATTTTAACGGCCAGCGGGGGTCCCTTCCGGAATTGGAGTCGCGAGCAAATGGAGGGGGCCACACTCGAGTCAGCTCTGGCACATCCGACATGGCAAATGGGTCCCAAAATCACGATCGACTCAGCCACCATGATCAACAAAGCACTGGAAGTGATCGAGGCTCGCTGGCTTTTTGGGCTCCCTGCAGAAGCGATTGAAGTGGTGGTTCATCCACAATCGATCATTCACTCGATGGTGGAATTCGAAGACAGCTCGGTCATCGCCCAACTGAGCCCGCCCGATATGCGGCTGCCGATTCAGTATGCCCTGACTTATCCCAGGCGTCTGCCTTGCCCCTGTCCGGACTTTGATCGGACACAGCCATGGGACCTGACCTTGGAGCCAGCCGATACAGAGCGTTTTCCCGCTCTGGAACTTGGTTTCGAGGTGGCAGCCGCTGGGGGGACGGCCGGGGCGGTTCTCAATGCCGCCAATGAAGAAGCGGTCGGTCTGTTCCTCACCGGAAAAATCAGGTTTACTGACATTGTGTTGGGTTGCCGTGATGTGCTGGAAAACCACTCTCACGAGTCGAACCCTCCCCTGAACCGTTTGCTGGAACTCGATCGCTGGGCACGCAGAGAATTGAAGAAACGATTCGGTTTTTCGTGACAGATGCCCCGGGGCTGAGTCCCCAAACCCTGATTTTCCGGGCCAAATTTGGTCCAGATCGAATTTGCCAGCACCCCCGCTATCCCTGCAAACTGGTCGAAATGACATAATCCGACGTATTGCATCGGCGTAGTGACTGCGTACGATCCAGTCTGCACCAACTCCTGACACCCGCCTGAACCTGCAAAAGGCACTCTGAATGTTGCTCGATTTTCTCTCAAACCATCTTCTGTTGGCAGCAGACGATAGCCAAAACTTCCTGGTTTCGCTGATCTCATCGTTCGCCCTTTACGGGCGAGTGGCATTGGGTATCGGACTGGTCATTTTTGTCCACGAGCTCGGACATTTCGTGGCAGCCAAGACGTTCGGCGTGAAGTGTGAAAAGTTCTATGTTGGATTTGACGTCCCAATTCGTTTGGGACCAATCAAATTCCCACGAACTCTGGGAAAGTTCCGTTACGGCGAAACGGAGTACGGCATCGGAATTGTTCCCCTTGGTGGCTACGTCAAAATGCTTGGCCAAGATGATGATCCACGCAAGCAGGAAGAAGAAGCGAAACGGATCCAAGTCGAAAATGAGGGTGAGGAGCCCGAAGAACAAGCAGCTCCCAAACTCGACCCCCGAAGCTTCCCTGCCAAGCCTGTCTGGCAACGCATGATCATCATCAGCGCCGGCGTGGTCATGAATGTGATCACTGGAGTTCTATTTGCTGCACTCGCGTATGGCTATGGAGTCTCGTACAGCCCTGCCATTGTGGGCGGCGTTGTCCCGGGCGGCCCGGCGTGGCAGGCAGGAATCGAACCTGGCGGCAAAGTCGTTTCGGTTGGCACCTGGAGTGATCCGGAGATGCATTTCCGCGAAATGAAAATGGAGATTTTGACCGATGGCCTTGAGAATCCTGACAAGCCCATTGATGTAGAAATCAAGTACGAAAACGGTGTTCGCAACTTCGCACTGATCACACAACCGCGGCCTGAAATGAAGGACGCCAGAATGATCGGGATTGCCATCCCCAATGTGCCCACGCTCGCTGCCACCCCGTTCAGCCTGCAAGACAGCATTGCATCCCAGACGTTCACCAAACAGGATGCAGGAGCTTCGATCATTGCCTTTGATGGCACCCCAATCAATGAACAAGCGATCGTTCCCGGAACGCCTTTCTTCGATTACCTCTATTCGAATCCAAACAAAACAATTGGCTTGACGTTGCGGCGTGCCGATGGAAGCACCCAATCTGTTGAATTGCCACCACAACCCTCCAAGTCACTCGGGGTCCGATTCGCAATCGGACCCATCGTTGCGATGGTCGAAAATGGACCTGCGGCCAAGGCAGGAATGCAAATCGGCGACATCATCCAAAGTTATGGAGACACCACCGATCCAGATGCGTACGGGATGGCCACCGACCTGGTCGGTGCCACCCAAACTGTCAAGGTGACCGTCAAACGAGGTGATGGCGACGGGGCGGAAACCGTGGAACTTGCAATCACTCCCGCAGCTTCTCCCCAAACCATGCCGCCCAATCAAAGCATCGCGGGCGAAATCGCAATCAACGCCGTGGGCTTTGCCTATCAACCCCTCCCTGTCATTTCGAAATGGATCGGAGCAACCGAAGAGCCGGTCAACGAATCAGCAGACGAATCAGCAGACGAATCAGCAGACGAAAATACCGCTGCACTTCAATCGGGAGATGAAATCAAAGAAGTCAAACTGGTCAGCCCACTGACTGGCAGTGAAACTTTGAATGATGAACGTTTCAAGCTGATCATGGATCAACTCAAAAAGGGGTGGGAAATCACGCCGGTCTCGACGCTCAACGCCCTGATCGAAACAATCCAACTGCTGCCCGAGGGCACCGAACTTGAAGTGATTGCCAATCGTCCGGCGAACAACAAGGTGATTGAATCAACCCTTGTGGTCAGCAAAGATGACCGCCATCAATTCGACCGGGGGATGGTATTTACCCCGACCGAGTCCATCCAACAAGCAACCTCGATTGGTTCCGCCTTGACTCTTGGGATCAAGGAAGGGTATCGCCGATTCAACGATGTGATTCGCTTCTTGCGGATGCTGCCGCGCGGGAAAATCAAGTTACGTCACGTCGGTGGACCGCTGGAAATTGTCAACATTGCAAAAAATGAAGCCGAGAAGGGGATATCACCACAATTGATGTTCCTGACCATGCTCAGCATGAATCTGGCTATCTTGAACTTCCTGCCCATTCCTGCCTTGGATGGTGGTCACATGGTCTTCCTGATTTATGAGCTCGTGGCGGGCAAACGCGCCAATGAACAACTCGAATTCAGGCTCACTTTGGCTGGTGTGCTGGCGTTGCTATTGCTGATGGTTGTGGTGTTCGCCAATGACATATTAAGACATTTATAGAATGCCTTTTCTCCGCCTCTCGTGGTCTCCGGATCTCGAGCGGTGGGCCATGAGACCGTTTCCCGCCGACTGTGACACGCCGGATGTCAGCACACTGGGATTCTCTACGCCGCAGTGTCACAGGGACGTCACAGGGACAGCTTCAGATTGACCGGCACCCGGATATTCGTCCGGTGAGGTCGACGACAAGCCGCAGGCGAACCGCCTCATCGGATCGATTCGAGGCAGCTGCGCCGTTTAGTAGCGTGGCAAATCTGAATCGATCTGCAGGCTCCAGGCGTCAATCCCACCAGCCATATTCTGCACCTTGGCATAACCTCTTTCTCGCAGAGCTTGTGTGACCTGCATGCTACGTCCACCATGATGGCAATGCACCACAATGCGTGACTCCTGATGCGGTTCCAGTTCCCCAACTCGCAATCGCAACTCACTCATGGGCAGCAACAAGCTCCCGTCAATTTTTGCGATGTCGTACTCATTCTGCTCGCGGACATCGAGCAGTACGAAGGACTCTTTCTGTTGCCGCATCGCATTGACGGTTACAACATCGATTTCAATTGGCAGCTCAGCTTCTTCAGACATCAAATCTTCCCGACGGATTTTTAAAGACGGCAATTGGAAATAGGCGTTTCAATGATCGCAGACGCCCCTAGAGTTTCGAGGCGTTCCATGGCATCAATCACATCGCCACATTTGACCATGACTCTGACACTGCACCACTCTTGGTCTTCGAGCATGTTGACGGTAGGAGAATTAAAACCGGGTGTTATTTCCTCAGCAGCTGCCAACTTGCTTCGGGGCACATTGTATTCCAGCAACGAATAGTCCCTCGCGATGACCACACCTTCGAGCCGGCGAACCACCCGATCAGCCGTATCAGCATCCCGGCACCGTTTATTTTGAATCAGCACGGTTTCGTAGGAATCAATTTCTTCCAGAATCCGGAGTCGATTGGCAGCCAGCGTGCTGCCGGTTTCCACGAGGTCAACAATTGCATCAGCGATCCCCAACTGGATCATCACTTCAACCGAGCCTGAGAGTGACACAAGATGAGCACTTGCTTGATGCTTTTCGAGATATCGCTTTGTGATTTCAGGAAAGCTGGTAGCAATTCGCTTGCCATCCAGATCGCTGGCTGATTTGAGATCGGCATCATCAGGAACACAAATCGCTAATCGACAGCGTCCGACACCCAGCCTCATGCGTACTTCGGCACTGCCACCTGATTCTTCCAACAAATCACTGCCGGTGATTCCCATGTCAATCGCACCTTCTGCACAAAGGGTTGGAATGTCGTCGGTGCGCAGGAAGATCAATTCCACAGGCAAACCGCTGACACGTGCGAACAGCCCCCGGCTTTGCCGTCGGAAGCTGAGTCCCGCCTGCTTGAGCAGATCGCCAGCAATGTCACTCAGACGCCCTTTGCTGGGCAAACCGATCCTTAAATTCTGTCCAGAGTCCAAATTTTCACTCACTCTCCGAGGAAGATACCGAGTCGCCGCCCACATTCCGGCCTGCTTTTTCAACCAGTCCCGAGGTTCCCTCGCGACGAGCAAGCTCATCGGCGACCTCCTGCAAATCCACACCCCGCCATGCCAGCAGAACCATGGTGTGATAGATCAGATCACCAGCTTCGTAGATGAAATGCTCTCGCCCCTCAGTGCCCGGCTCAGCAGCAGCCTCAATCAGCTCCTCAGCTTCCTCGCGAATCTTGCTACCAATTTTCGGGGCTCCGCCCTCCATCAACTTGGTCGTATAGGAACCAGCAGGGCGCTGTTCAGCCCGAGCCTGCAATGTCTGCATCAATCGGGTAAGGGAATCGAGCGACGGGCTCATCATTCAGGAAGTCCAAAGGGAATTGCGGCAACGTGTGTTCACGATGTTAGACGGAGAACACCAAATTGCCAACGTCGAGAACCGCAAGGAACACCTCGAACCTCATTGCCGGGTTCTGTCTCTTCCGGTTTTCGCTACGCTAATGATCACAATGACCTTCCCTGCATGACCGATTTCAACGCCAAACCGCCACCATGATCACCATTGTTGACTACCAGATGGGCAACCTTCGCAGCGTTCAAAAAGGAATTGAGCGAGTGGGGGGACAAGCGAAAATCAGCTCCGACCCGCAGGAAATCGCTTCCGCAGAAAAACTCATTTTGCCCGGGGTGGGGGCGTTTGGTGACGCGATGGCGGAGATTCATCGCCGCAACCTGGCCGCTCCCATTATCGATTTCATCGGCTCCAACCGACCCTTTCTGGGCATTTGCCTCGGGTTACAGCTCCTGTTTGAACGCGGATTCGAACATGGCGAACACCAAGGCCTGGGGGTGCTGGCAGGAGATGTCGTGCGTTTTGATCTCCCTCCCAGCTACAAAGTCCCCCACATGGGCTGGAATACAGTCACAAAACGAGCCGATGCGCCTATCCTTGCCCATGCATCCGAAAATAGTCACTTCTACTTTGTTCACAGCTTTTATGTGAGACCCAGCGATCCCTCCATCATCGCGTTGGAATGTGACTACGGAGGCAAGTTCTGTGCGATGGTAAGAAAAGGCAATCTCTTCGCGACCCAATTCCACCCCGAAAAAAGTCAAACCAACGGCCTCCAAGTCCTGCAAGCCTTCGTGCAGATCAATCAGGATGGCAAAATTACGAACTCGGAGCCTGCAGCATCATGACCAGTGGATCACCTCCCACGCTTCGGCTTGCTTCCGACGACAATCCAATCGCAAATCGAGCGATACGCGCAACGCTTGTTCGTCGACGAAATGGAAGTAAAAAACAGCGTTGAAGGCGAAGCGGACAGAGCATGGCCCGCCTCACCCCCGCTGCAGCAACTGTCACTGCAATGCATCCCGAACGCCTCTGTCATCCTCGGGGTGAACATCGCGGGCGCAGGACACTGGAATACCGGCCTTCAAGCGACCCCCAACCTGCCGGGTGCCTTCTAATTCGACCTCACCCGTCGCTGCCCGCAAGCCCCTCAATCCCTCAAAGTAGCCGCTATCAACTGTTCCATTGACTCTCAATGCAAGCATTGGGGGAACAAGTTCAGACGCAGAACGACAGCACCACGGTGACAGCCACGCTCCTTGTACAAGCATTCGACACCTACCCCCTAGTCCTACCGAATCATTTTTATCAGCTGATTCACGGAGATCGCCTGGTTTCACACTGGAATGGATGAGGGCGCGAACACGGATTGGTTGAGTTGTACCTACAGGCAACGTCCATCAGACGGTATCGACAGAAATAGATCATCCTGCGATAGAAGCCATTGAGACTCCACGGAATTCGTTGCTCCCTGTTGTCGCGAAGTCGCCGCCATGGGGTGCTCTACCGCACAGGTGTGGAAGACACTTCAATTAAAATTGGCATGTCGCATCGGTTGCCATGGGAGCCCCCTTTCGAGATTCATCCATGCGTTCGCATCACCGCTTCCTGATCCAGCTTCTCCCGTTTTTTTTGTTTTCCCTCCTCGTCGTGAACTTGGCATCAGCACAGGAGGAATCGAAATCGGAGGCAACTTCGCAAACGGACATCAGCACCCAACCACTCAACATCACCAGCGAACAAGCGAAAGATTCCATACAGTGGTTGGCAACCAAAGCATCGAAGCATCTTCCCCGCACCATCAGTGGTGACAAGAACTGGGGCGATACCAAACGGGTATGGGCGGGTGTCAAAATGCGCATGGATGGATTCAAACTCCGAACCCATCGCAGATTTCGAGAATTGGAGCAGGGGCGATGGATCAAGTATGACGTCATGCTTCCAGAGATTCCGCCCGCGATCAAAATAACGGAAGTGAATCGGATCATCGACGGATCGACTGGGGAGCAAAGTTGGGTGATCACTTCATCCGTTGTTTCGCCTCTGGAGTTCACTGCACGTGTTCAACGTTGGAACTTGGGTGTCAAACTATTCAGCATGACGGTGAGCGGCAAAGCCCGTATCCGTCTGAACTCAACCCTGTCGGTTGGCTTTCATGCCAATTACGGAGAAATCCCGCCTGGATTGGTGATTGCGCCCAGCGTACAAAAAGCCGAATTGGTGATGGAACATTTTGAAGTCGATCGGATCAGCAAAATCGGTGGCGATGTCGCTGAACAATGGGGCGAGCTGATGGAAGAGATTCTTATTGAGCGGTTGGTGAAACGGCAGAACGAGAAGCTGGTCAGCAAACTCAACCAGTCGATCGACAAAGAACGAGACGACTTGAAAATCTCACTTGCTGAGTGGTTTGAACGATGGGCTGGTGGTGATGCCACAGACAACACTGCCCCTGCCCAGGCGCCCGTTAACTCGCAGGCACCGGAGAACTCTCAGGCACCAGAGAACTCTCAGGCACCAGAGAACTCTCAGGCACCAGAGAACTCTCAGGCACCAGAGAACTCTCAGGCACCGGCCAACTGAGCCAGTTTATCAGCGGCAGCTCCGTGGTCGATGGCTTCGGCCGCAAGCTCAGTTCCATGCCGTAGTGAGTTTGCATTTTCGGTCAGAAACAGTGCGGCGGCAGTGCCTGCGATCACGGTATCCCGACAGGGGCCAGGTTCACCAGCAAACAGCCTGCGGATGATCTCCGCACTTGCGGCAGGATCAGGTGCTGACAATGCTTCATGCCCAACTGGCAACAAACCAAAATCATCTGCGGTCCACCGGTGATGAAGTTCCTGACCACCAACGACCTCGATCACGGTGGTAGTGCCATCCAGTGAAACTTCATCCTGCCCATCCTCGGCGTAAACAATGAACGACCGAGTGGTTCCAAGTTGCCGGATTGCCGCGGCCACTTTGGCTTGCGCATCAGCGCTGGAGGTTCCCAACAATTGGTGAGTTGCCCCTGCAGGATTGCACAACGGGCCCAACAGATTAAACAGCGTTTTGACACCAAGCTTTCGCCGTACACCGACAACATGCCGCATCGCCGGATGTAGTTTGGCTGCGAAACAAAAACAGATTCCAATGTTGTCCAGTCGTTCAGCCACGACATCAGCTTCTGATTCGATCCCCACCCCAAGTTCTTCCAAAACGTCCGCCGAACCTGTCAGGCTGGTAGCCTTGCGATTCCCGTGCTTGGCAACCGGCAGGCCGCAAGAGGCAGCCACCATGGCGACTGCCGTGCTGATATTGAATGTCCCACTGCCACTTCCGCCAGTGCCGCAGGTATCGAGCAGCATCGCATGGTGATGTGGAATTCGGGTCATATGCCGTCGCATTGCCTTGGCGGCTCCCACCAGTTCACTGACCGCCTCACCTTTGGCTTTCAACGCCAGCAACAAGTCCGCGACCTGCTGCTCATCGGCAGCCCCCTGCAGCATGGCATCGATCAAATCGCTGGTCTGTTCTTCGCTCAGATCATGCCCCTGCTGGGCATGGCTGATTGCTTGTTGAAAAGAAGAATCATTGGGAGATTTGGAATTCATGACGGCGTGCTTGAAAGTTGAATGATTGTGTCAAATCGCGGAAAATCCCAGCTGATCTGAAGATCTGGACCAAGGAAATGTTAGCGTCTGGCGATTTCGGGGTCGTCCTGCCAACCGTGGAATCTTAAACTGTTGCCATGACTCGCAAGATTATCATTGACTGTGACCCGGGAATCGACGATGCGGTGGCGATTGCCATGGCACTATTTGATCCCCGATTGGAAGTGCTCGCAATCACGGCAGCCGCTGGCACCGTGGAAGCGTCACAGGCAACCACGAACGTAACCGGTCTGGTCGCACAACTCGACCCGCCTCGTTATCCAAGGATTGGAAAAGCGACGGCTGCCGATCATCCCCCGGTGGGAGATGACAATAGGCTGCACGGAATCGATGGACTGGGGGGATTCAATTTCGAGCCATCAGGCCGACAACACCAAACCCCCAGTGAAAAGGTAATTTCAGAGTTGGTACACAAAAACCCCAACTCTGTCACCTTGGTCTGTCTTGGCCCGCTCACCAATCTGGCACGTCTTTGTCAGCGTGATCCCACCGCAATTCCACTGATCAACAACCTTGTGATCAGCGGAGGGGCAGTCAACCATCCGGGAAATGCATCTCCCATCGCTGAACGCAACATGTTTTACGATCCCCAGAGCGCGGATCAAATTTTCGAATCCGCCACTACCAAAAGTCTGGTCCCGCTGGATGTGACCGCTCAGGTGCAATTTGGCGTCCAATTACTGGAGCAGTTACCTTCTCGTTTTACCCGGGCAGGGTCATTGCTGCACAAAGTCATGCCATTTGCGTTTCGAATGGCGCACAGACATCTGGGCCGGGAGTTGATTCCGCTTTACGATCCCACTGCCTTGATGGCAGTTCTGGAACCCGAACATTTCCAATGGTCCAGCATGCGTGGCAGGGTGGAACACCGTGGATCACTGACCCGTGGGGCCACCGTGTTCGACCAACGCCTGAGACCTGAATGGCCCGTCAACATGGAAGTTGCTACAGCCGCAGACACTTCCGAAGTGCAGGCAGCGATCATTCGAAGCCTGCGTTATGCTGGCCAGGAAAGCTGATCAAGCCCATCTCAACACGATGGCTACCACAGCCAACCGTGCAGTCATGCCAATCACTCGCATGCCAATCACTCGCATGCCAATCACTCGTACTGAAGACCTGCGGTACTCAGATCCCGTAACGTTCCAGCAGGCACCGTCGGTGTGTCGCGGCCAGTTCAGCGCGTGCTCTCTGACCACACTGGCTTGCGGTTTCATGAACCCGCTCAAGAATATCACCATAAACCGTGATCGGTCCGGCACCAAGATCCCAGCCGGCCGCCATGTAGCATTCCAGAGCCGCAGCAACGTCCTCTGCCTCAAGATGTTCAACAGCTTTCTTCTTCCAATACTCAGTGACCACAGTTCGGCGATCAGCTTCAGTCGCTTTCGTAACCGTCGACAGATAATCTGATTTCTCAATCATCGTCTCATCCAATTGTCGTATGCGTTCAATGCTGAACTTGGATGCATCTTCGGTTGCCCAATGTGTATTCATTCGGACTGATTGATCCGTGAACACCGAACATTGCGCAGCCTTGCAATACGCCTGAATTGCCAGATCACGATGGCCAGCGCGTTCCTGAGAGTAACCAAGAATTTCCCAACCCCAAGCCAGTTGTGGCGCCAGCGTTGTCACGACTTCTGCATGAACTTGTGCAGACTTCCAATCCTGCTCCAACAGTTTCATGCCATGCTCACCAAACTCGATTTGCTGACGGTACTTTTCGGGAATCCTCGCGGTGTCAAAGGCCCACTGCGTCAACTGATTTCTGCCGATCGCGTCGGCTTCCTGACCCATTGCAAGCTGTAGCGATTCCACACTCGGGAAACACAAAGATTTCAAAACCAGTTCGCAGTGAATGGCGACCTCGGCTATTTGCGCGTTCAGCAAACACGCGGTCACTTGCTGTGAATCCCGAGCTGTCTCCAATGACTCGGCCAATCCCTCGGGGATGTGTCCAAACGCCCAATCCAGTAACTCGTCATTACGTCCTCCGTGATCACTTGAGCGGGGCACCACTGCCGGGATCGCGTGTCGCCGGGAATCAGACGAGATCCGATCAATCAGACCATCGAAAATAATCGCCTGGGCAATGTCGTGACCCCAGGGAATCCAATCCCCACCCCCGTGGTACCACTGCACGACTTCACTTGCCACGCTGTTCTCATCGACACGAACGCACAACCAATCGCCCGAGGTACTTTCGATCAGCGGAATGAGATCGCAACTCATCAGCCCTGGCCAGATCGGCTCCGGAGCCTCGGTCATCAACAAGGACGGGTCGACAGCACAGCTGTATTCACCCAAACCCTGACGCTTCCAGACACCGGAATCGAACCACGCAATCAGCGCAGGCGAAAAAACGCACTGATATCGTTCGGTGAGACGTGCCGACCATGAATCGGAGTTCAGCGATTTCGGATGGGAAGAACCAGACAAGTTGCTATGGTCACTGGCGTTGTGAACTGAAGCGAAAAAGAACGTAATGCCGAAGATGCCCAGGACAGAAAAGCCGTTGGTTACCCAACCCGAGTCCTGACGCTGTCCGCAAAGGCTAGCGGGTTCGAAACAGCATCGGCAAGGGGAGAATCCTCTTGATTTTGCCTGAATCAAACAGATTATGGTTTCAACGCGTCGTTTCCTTCATCGATCAGGTCCAGGCGACGCTGCCCCCGCAGCTCTGCCAAAGCGGAGTAAAAGCAAAACGCCCCGGATTTTGATGCCGTGTTGCTTGCCTACCGTGCTGCGTCGCAATCTGGCCACCCTGATCAAGTTGGCCAAACACCGGTAAATCCCGAACTCCAAACCATTTCCACCGAACGCAAAACACACTCACCACCCCGCCATTTGGGTGGATTGCGGCAATCGCATCACTCACCTCAGTGGAACAGTATAAAGCCTTCGGAAACAGTCCGGGTTGGCGACCCCGTGCTGCAACATCCGATCACGGAGCAGATCGGATGATTGCCCCTGTTCCAATTCGGCTAGCCCATCATCAACAGCCAGCACATATGGCGAAAGATGTTGCTGCTGCGCCTGCACCCGTGCGCACTGAAAGGCTTCTCTGCATTCGCTCATGACCTGCTGAGTTCCAACACACTGTCCGAGGTGCAACAGCATCAACCCGTCATAAAAGTCAGCCAGCATCAACGCAAAGGGAATGCATTCACGGCGCAGGTCGCCAGTCATTGATCGAATACGTTTGAGCCAGTCATCATCTTGTTCTTCAGCATACATGTGTATCGCCAGCAAGGTTCCCACCGCCAAAGCGGAGACCCTCGCAAGTTGTACCGTACCACGTGGAAATTCACGCAAGCCAGCATCGAGTTGCTGGTAGACTCGCCAACCCTCAGAAAATCTTTGTTGGTAAATACACTCCTGCATCTGTGCCAGCTGATCAAAGACGGTAAACGGATTGGCGACTTTGCAATGAGACGTAAAATCTTTGCACCGCTCCTGCAGCTGGGGCACATCATCGATACGGTCCGTTCCCAGCCATGCTGCACGTCCGAATCCACCAATCATCAGCGCGACTTGGAAAAGGTCGCTGCGTCTCAACGCATCATCCGACATTGATCCGGTGATCTCGAACATCTTGCTCCAATTCCCAAGAAACCAGTTGGACCAGAGATCAAGCCACAGCATGTGTGCTCCTTCAAACCCATTCTCTCCAACCAGATGTTGAAATTTCTGAAAACTGGTTCGAGCAGGGTGCACGACATGAAACCACCGGCACGAAAGAGCATGCGAGTAGGCGACACCTGACCACCATGCTGCTGAGACATGTTGGCTTCTGAGTTGTTCTACTTCAGGGCGGATCAATGCCAGATTACTCTCTGCCTGATCCCGCATTTTCCCGACGTCATGACAATTGAAAACAGCTTCAACAATCAACGCATCAACCTCCTCGATCCTATTTCCACACTTTTTGGCGAGTCGCGAATTGGCAAGACACAATTCGTAGGCGTAAATGTGGTCAAAGAAGGTCATGGGACGAATGAGTGTTTTGCACATGTGCAAACACTGCCGGTCCAATTTTACTGATTTACGCAAACTGGACTCGACGTCACCCCGCTCAATATGCCGCAACGGTTGCAATTTGCGTTTGCCTGGCAGCAAACTCAAGATGGATTCGCAAAGCGACTTGGCCTCGATCACAATCGTGCGTCCGATTCCCCGCACTTGAGCCACGAAATCATTGCGATCCCTGTTGGGAGCGGGTGCCCCGAGCATTTCCGCCAATTCATGCAATTGGTCATAAATGGTGTCCAGTCGACCGCACCTGAGCAGCAAGCTGGTTGCCATCAATCGACACTCAATCGATTCGTCATTGTCAACCAAGGTCGACAATTCCTGATAATACATCGATGCCTCAACAGGCAGCGCAGCCGCCGCATAACAGCGTGAAGCCTTGCGCAGGAAGATCACTTTTTCTGCAGCATCAACATGTGCAATGACCCTCCCATACCACCTTCCGGCCTCCGTCATTGCCAGTCGCCGTTCCGAGTCCTGAGCAGCTGCAACCGCATGGGGCACAGCCAGCGCCGGCTCATTGGCGGCAAACAAATGCCCGGCAATACGAGCCGAATATGTTTCTGCGTCGCGCCGTTCCATCAGCCATGCCGCCCAGGCTTGATGCGCCAACTGCACATCCTGTTCGGGAAGCGTCGCTATCAATTCATCCGCAACACGGTCATGAAAAATGGTAATGCACTCACCACCGGTTGCTTCATCGATCACCAAACCCTGCTGGGACAATTCAGAAATGGCAACATCCACCGTTTCTCCCTGACAAGTCAGTTCTCCCAATTGTTGAGTCGAAACATAACCTCCTGAGGTGACGACATACGTCAAAATACCACGAGCCTCGTCACTGAGACGATCAGCACGTTCTTTCCAGACACGTTCAAGACTCGGCAGCACTGCCACGTTATCCCCAGTCAAGTTCGCAACCGCTCCGCCGGGGCGGAATTCGTCAGTCAACTGGTGCAATCGAAATGGACTTCCTTGTGTGGACAAAGCCAACTCATGACACATACCGTCACTGACATCCAGATTCCAACGATCCGCAGCCCGCTTGATCATCGCCAGTGACTCCTCAAGATTCAGCGGATGCAGTTTGAGTGTATGGGTTGCAAGTGTTCGTTGTGGATCAGACTCTTCAATTGAAGCAGTGATGATTCCCAGACCAGCATCTCCAACTGCAGCCTGTAATTGATCCAGAAGGTTCAATGTGTCTCGATCGGCCCACTGTGAATCATCAATCACAAGGAACAGAGGTCCCACATTTCGCAACTGTTCAGTCAGTCGAGTAGCTGCACTGAACTTGTCCATGCCTACAGGCGAAGCATCATTCATGACCGTTCGCATGTTGGGTTTTAAAACATTTCCAAGTACCGGAAACACCCCCTTGAGAAGCTCCACGCTGACGGGATCCAGCATCATCACTTCTCGATCGTCCAACATGTAGCGATTGGCAACGGCATCGCAGATTTGGTCAAAAGCCTGCAGCGGATGATCTTCTCTTAACCGACACCGGGCCCGAAACACCTGCCCCCAATTTTTTCCTTCGATGTAATCAACGACTTCATTGAGCAATCGAGTCTTGCCAATGCCAGCAGGACCTGTGATGTGGAAACGTCCCAACTCACCCGTAAAAATATCTTCGACCCATCCGAACAGCTTTTCACATTCACTGACGCGACCAATCAGCGACTCCTGCTTTTGCCAGGAAATCGATTGCGCTCGCGGCATTCCTAAACGTGACAATCCCATCGCTGTGGGGCGGTGACAGGGTTCCTGTTCCAGCATTTCTCGACAGGCATCCAGAATCACCCCCGGAACCGAATCGGGCAAAGTTCTGATGGCTGCCTCAATCTGCTCTGCATCGGCACGCTGATTTTTTCTTGATCGCTCCAGACCAGAGGGTTGCTCATGCGATTCAGGCTGCAGGTCATAGATGGCCTCAAGCATGGAGATCCCAAGACTGAAAATGTCGCCCGCCGGCAAATACAGTTGTGTGCAGATGACTTCGGGTGGAAAGAAGTGGGGCGTTCCCACCAGAAAATTGCTGCCACTACCGACGGTACGATTCAATCCAAACGATTCCACCAAGCCGTAATCGATGATCCGCCCCCGACCTGACTCATCGACCATCAAATTGTCCGGCTTGATATCACGATGCAGCAACTCATGTGAGTGCATGCCATCAAGTCCAGCCGAAAAGTCTCTTAGCAGCGAGAGCAATATTCGATACGTTTGTACTGGATTGAGATTGCGGTATTTCTTGATGGCCTCACTGAACGTGACACCTTTGACTTCTTCCATCGACAGTGCGATGCAAGATCCCAATTGGTAAATACGATCCACGCGCAGCAGATTGGGATGAGCGATCGGCATCATTCGCCGAAAACCCAACTTATTACGCAACAGTTCGTCCGGCGAGCAACTTTTCAGTAGCTTCAGAGCACAGCGCCGTTCCGTCGTTGTATCAAAAGCGCGAAAAACGACTCCACTACTACCGCTTCCAAGCTTCTTCTCCAGCAGAAATCCATCCAGACAATCTCCCTCATTCCACGGTGAATGACTTGCCTTGCCACGCTCCCTGAGCGTTTCCTTATCATCCTCAATTCGTAAGCTCGTTTCCTTACTCGGATCGCGGAAAATTTCATCATGCATGAACGACACTACGCTCGCGTCTGCAGAAAAATGACAATGGCCCCACTTGAATTCTCAAAACAAACCATTGAATAAGGCAGTTTCAGGGGCATCAGCGTTGGATAAGTCGACCCACCGACAAACCTTGGCCGTGTCGGAGCAGAAGTCTCGCCCAACACTCGCCAAACAATCGGCAGTCGTCGCTATGTCGTAAGTATAAATGTGTTCGGCAGCAGATGGTACACAAGATTTCCTGTGAACGGCCTGATTGAACCCTGAAAATCTGCAGTTTTGACCTGCTGAGATGCAGGTTGACCAACGAAACCAACAGTCCTGTGCCAATGAGAAGCTAAGTGAACCAGACCTTCACTGAGTTTTCCAGATCTCGGTTTCCAAATCCCGGTTTTCGGATCCCAGTTTTCAGATCCCAGTTTTCAGATCCCAGTTTTCAGATCCCAGTTTTCAGATCTCGATTTGAACTCCATCAGCGGCGTCACTGCGACGACAAGCGTCGAGGATTCGCTGCGTCTTGATGGTCAGTTCGGGATAGCTGAAATCCAGTTTTTTCTGCAAGACACAATTTCCAAACGTCCTGATCATATTGACCTCAGAAGAATTCGGCTCACCCGAGGCATATTCGGTCACTGCGTTTCGATCACTGTGCCGTCGGAAATTCCAACGGCAATTGTCAATTTCCAACACGTGATCGTGAGCCGTCCAAGCTGCCTCGACATCATAAAATGGCAAGACAAAATCATCGACGGTCAAGTAACCATCGCTCCCAGACAATAAAACAGTCTGTTGATTGCCGGTCAGAAACGAGCAATAAAAAGCTGCTGACAAACCATTGGGAAACAATAGTTCGGCGGAAAATTCACCGGGCACTTCTCCGGCCGAATCTTTGCCCTGCAATGGAGTGATGGTTCGGGCAGTGACATGCGTGGGCATCTGTAAACCGGCAGCCCGTAGTGTCATGCGGATACAGTACCAACCCAAATCACCCAGGCATCCATGAGGCTCGAGTACTGAGTCGGTTCGTATATTTGACTGCTGGAATGAATTATCACCGCTGAAGGAGAAGTGAGTGCTGATTCTTCGCAACTTGCCAATGGCACTTTCCGTTTTCAACAGATCACAGACTTCCGCCAGTCTTTTGCTGTGATCAAACATGACGCCATCCATGAATTGCACACCAGCATCAGCACACGCATCAACCATCTCCTGCGCGTCTTCCAAGTTGTTGGCAACCGGTTTTTCTACCAGCACATGCTTGCCTGCTTTGGCCGCAGCCAGAACCCATTCTTTCCGCAACCCCGTCGGCAGAGGAATGTAGATCGCATCGACATCCTCACGGGCAATCAAATCTGCGTATGAACCCACCGCAGCGACCTCCTGCTGCTGTGGAACCTCTGCCGTGCATTCATCGACAAAAGCCTGAGCTTTGGCCTCGGAACGACTCGCCACGGCCGAAACCCTGCTATTGCCACTCAGGTGCACAGCTTTCCAGTTCTTTCTTGCTATCGCAGCAGTACTCAAAAAACCCCAACGACACAAAGCTCCTGTCATCACTCTCGCCTATAAAAAAATCTTCCGGGAAGCCATTCTTGGTCGGCAAGAGGATAGCAAAATTGGATGGGACCGTGGGGCAGGCCGGGGCAATCAGGCAAGCTGGTAAAGCCGCAGGGTCACCGATCGTGAATCGTTCGAGTCATTGACGACGGCAGAACCGGGGAGAACGTGACGGTTGACGACTGCCAGTGGCCTCAAGATTGTGTTCCGGGATGGTACCGGGCCGCAGTCCGCCCTGGGCGAATTTGCTGTACAAAATCTTCGTTCTGCAACAAAGCTACCGGATTGATTTTGGCAAAATATGGGGCGATAAAGCTGCAATGGCATGCAATCTGACTAAGCTCGATAAGCAGTTCACGGGAAGCCAGACAGGTGGTCTAGCCAGAACCGCCGTCTGTGACGTAAATAAATACGTATCGTTCATCCCCTCATTCGACGAAAAACATGAAGATTTGCTGCATTGGTGCTGGTTACGTTGGTGGCCCCACCATGGCGATGATTGCTAAACAATGCCCTGACATTCCGGTTCACGTGGTTGATTTGAACCAGGCGCGTATTGATGCATGGAATTCTGAACACCTGCCAATTTACGAGCCCGGTCTGGATGAAGTGGTCAAGGAAGCACGAGGACGAAACCTGACATTTTCGACTCGCGTGGATGACGCGATCCAAGAGTCCAGTATCATCTTCATTTCAGTCAACACACCAACGAAAACTTTCGGCATTGGTGCTGGTCGGGCCGCCAACCTCGAATTCATTGAAAAATGCGCCCGTCAAATCGCCAAGAATGCCAAGGGCCACAAGATCGTTGTTGAAAAATCGACCTTGCCCGTACGCACGGCTGAGGCAGTCAAACGAATTCTCAGCAGCGAGTGCAGCGGCGCCACGTTTGATGTTTTGAGCAACCCTGAGTTTCTGGCAGAAGGTACGGCAATCGATGATTTGCTGAATCCTGACCGCGTACTCATCGGCGGTGAGTCCCAGGAAGCGATCGAGACCTTATGTTCGGTATATGCCAGATGGATCTCACGCGAACAGATTTTGACCACCAATTTGTGGAGCAGTGAGCTTTCCAAATTGACGGCAAACGCCTTTCTTGCTCAGCGTGTTTCATCCATCAATGCCATGTCTGCTCTGTGCGAAGCAACAGGTGCCGACATTGATGAAGTGGCAAGAGCGATCGGAAGCGATTCCCGAATTGGTCCCAAGTTCCTCAAAGCATCGGTCGGGTTTGGAGGCAGTTGTTTTCAAAAAGACATTTTGAATCTCGTCTATCTCTGTGAGCATTTTGGACTCCGCGAAGTTGCCAATTACTGGGAACAGGTCGTTGTGATGAACGACTATCAAAAACGACGATTCTCCGAAGACATTGTCAAAACGATGTTCAACACGGTATCCGACAAGAAAATTGGTATTTGGGGATTCGCATTCAAGAAGGACACCAATGACACACGTGAATCTGCAGCAATCTACATTTGCCGCGATCTAGTGCGTGAACGAGCGAGGCTTTGCATTCATGATCCCCGCGTTCCCGAAACACAGATTCGGAATGAACTGCTCGCGGCATGCACTGACATGAGTGGTCACCTGACAGAGCAAGACCGTTGGCTCGTCGAAAACAACGTCAGCATCGCAGGTGATTGCTACGAAGCTGCCGACGACGCCCATGCAGTGGCTGTGCTTACAGAGTGGGATGAATTCAGTACGCTCGACTTTGAAAAAGTTCACCGTTCCATGCACCGTCCATCGTTTCTTTTCGATGGACGAAACCTGCTTGATGAAACCAAGATGGATGCAATTGGCTTTGAGATGCATTCCATTGGAAAATCATCCAATCGCAAGAACAGTCCAAATTCTTGACGCACGCCGTTCCCGACTTGCGACAACGCCGCTGAGTCAAGCGCGTTGGTAAAACGAATTGAGAGTGGCCGAACTCGGGTTTGAGATGGGAATCAACAATTCACCCATCCACTCGCGGGAACGCGTGCAACTGACTCCGACACGACAAGTCACCCCTGTTTTGTGGGGTGGGACTCATTGCGACACCTTGTCAAAATGGTCTCGGGAAGCGAATCTTGTTGCATGCCCATCCTGACCATCGAATCGACCTGTGACGAAACCGCCGCGGCCGTGATTTCAGAAACGGGCGATGTGCTGGGCGATTGCATCGCAACCCAGGAAGCTCTTCACGAGAGGTTTCGCGGTGTCGTCCCAGAAGTAGCCGCACGCGCTCACGTTGAACGTATTCTGCCGGTGATTGATTCTGCGTTGAATCAAGCTGGCGTCTCTCATCGGCAAATTACCGCGGTCGCAGTCGCGGATCGCCCAGGATTGGCGGGCTCACTATTGGTGGGACTGGTCGCTGCAAAAACGCTCGCGATCGCGTGGGGAAAACCGCTGGTCGCTGTGAACCATCTGCACGCTCACTTGTATGCCTGCCAAATTGCAAGTGACTGTAATATCTATCCATGTGTTGGGCTTGTCGTCAGTGGGGGGCACACCAGCCTGTATCATTGCCAAGGCCCGGTTGATTTGACCTATCTGGGTGGAACCATTGACGATGCAGCAGGTGAAGCGTTCGACAAAGTGGCGGCCATGCTGCAATTGGGATTTCCGGGTGGACCAGCAGTCTCCGAACTTGCGGCCACAGGAAATCGAAAGGCATTTGATTTCCCACGCTCACTATTAAAAGCAGACAATCTCGACTTCAGCTTCAGCGGACTCAAAACCGCAGTCCGATACGCCATTGTCGGGCCTGGACAGCAGGATTTTTCCAAAATTGAAATTCCGCCGCAAACCAAAGCTGACCTGTGTGCATCATTTGAAGCAGCAGCAGTCGACGTCCTGGTTCACAAGAGCAGCAAGGCTGTAAAAAAACTACAATGCAACCGCTTGATCGTTGGTGGCGGTGTCGCCGCCAACGGATACCTCCGAGAACAGTTGCAGCACCGCGCGATGGCGGATGGCTTTGAACTGAATATCGCACCGATGAATCTGTGCACGGACAACGCAGTGATGGGAGCCATCGCGCTGGAGAAAATCAAACAAAATGACTACGCATCGTTGGATCTTGATATCACGCCGGGGCTACAACGCGGATTCTGATTGAACACCACAGCACATTGAAGCCAATATGAACCTTACAAATCCCTCTCATAACTTCATGGGATAAAAACCACTTGACCAACCTTATTCTCGTCCCAACTCCCATGGAAATGGAGCAACTCCAGGGAGTTCTTACTCCGCCTGAGCGCACTGATATTGCCATCCAATTATGTGGTTTTGGACCCATCGCCGCCGCGGCTCGCGCCAGTAATCTGATTTCACGATATCAACCTGATCGCGTGCTGTTGATTGGAATTGCTGGCACCTTTGACGCACAACGTTATCCCGTCGGTTCGGCACATCGATTTACGAAGACACGCTGTGATGGGATTGGGATAGGCACCGGCGATTCGTTCATCGGCGCATCGCAATTGGGGTGGCCTCAATTCAAGGACGCCGCCGCCCAGCCCGAGATTGGAGATACACTGCCTCTGGACTCTGGCTTTGTCAGCGGCATTCCAGCCTCGGGAACGCTGCTGACCTGTTGCAGTGCCTCGGACTCTGCCGAAATGGCGGCGACCCGCAGAAAGCGGTTCCCCGATGCCAATGCCGAAGACATGGAAGGATTTGCTGTTGCCATGGCATGCAATCTGGCAGGTGTTCCCTTGCAGATTGTGCGAGGAATTTCAAATGAAGTCGGCGACCGAAACCGGGACGATTGGGAGATCAAGAAAGGGATCATGGCAGCTGCTGAACTTGCGACCCAGCTCATGTATCGTGCATGGCTGCCTTCGCCATCCTGATTTCCTGACAGCTCGAAAATCATGCCAAGCCCACTCAACACCAAACGGCAACGTGATTCCACTGGGAATCTCTACCTGTCCCAACGACACCTTTGCGTTCCACGCACTGCTGAATCGGTTGCTGGCCTGGAATTTCAAATTGAACTGCTCGATAGCAGCCATCCGCTGAATGACCACCTTTTCAAAGGGCCAATTTGATGTTGCGAAAACCAGCTTCCACGCTGCTCTGTTGCTGAGTGATGAAGTCTTCGTTTTACCATCAAGTTCAGCGCCCGGCTTTGGTCTGCGACCGCTTCTGCTGGCGAAACATTCGGGCTTGCAACCGACAAGATGCAACTCACGCTCTGTCCCGGTGAACATACCACTGCCAAACTTTTGCTTGATCTGTTTTACCCGGGATCAACACGAGTCGAGCATAGTGTGTTCTCTGACATCATGCCCAAGCTTCAAGCTGGTCAAGCCGACTTCGGCCTCTGCATCCACGAAGGACGCTTCACGTGGCAGGACGAAGGACGCTTCACGTGGCAGGACGAAGGACGCTTCACGTGGCAGGACGAAGGACGCTTCACGTGGCAGGACGAAGGACGCTTCACGTGGCAGGACGAAGGACTCGGATTGTTAGAAGATCTGGGAACACGATGGGAAGAAGCCACCCCACGTCCAGTACCACCGGATTGACTCGTGGCGAATCAGAAGCTGCCAGCGGATGTGCTCGCCCGCGTCCAATTGGTCATTCACGATTCGCTGCAGTGAACTCTGGCGAACCGTGAAGCGGCAATCCCGAACATGCGTCAATACGCCCAGGAGTTTGACGATCAAATCCTCGTGCAACACGTTGAACGGTACGTCAATGAGTCAACTGTACGTCAAGGAGTGAACGGTACGTCAATAAGTGAACGGTGGACTTGGCCGCACCCGGGCGGGAGACCTTGGGCCAAATGGCCCGGGAACGGGACTGATGGGATCCTCAAGACAGCCAATTTCTATCTGGCGATCCACTGAGTAACTACTGTGATCACTCCAACACGAGTGGCTTGGCTGTCACAGGTACGTGATTGATGTGTTGATCGCGTCTGGCGATGTGGCTCTAAGAGCAGACAGCACGTCTGTCAGGACATAAAAAAACCCTGCGAGCCAGGCGGCTGCAGGGTTCGACATTCAATCACGGCGACGGACCTACTCGCGAGGTCGGATCGCTCCAGTCAGGCCGCTGTAGTCCACACGATCAGTCGTGTGCCACAAAGGCTGGCCCAACTCAACTCGACGACGGAGTACCTCTATTTTGTCTGCACTGCCGGCAGGGGCGTCCGTGGCCAAGAACTTCTCATCTTGCTGCGGCACGAAGTCTTCATCGTGTCCGTACCGTAGGATGGCCTCAAACACGTTCTTGCATTGGCTCATAACTGCTAATATCCAATTTGTCTTCTGGCGGCCTTAAGGTCCAACCGATTGGCCATAAAGTTTCTGATCTTGGTGCTCGCTGTCCTTGGAGCACACGCTTGCTCTGATGGTGTGATTATTAACCTGATTACGTATGAGTCAAGAAAATTCGTGACAACTAAGCGTCCAAGAGTCCCATTCCAAGGTCTTCCCACGCCAGAAAAAGCCTCGCTTGGCCGCCCGGCATTATCCCACGTCTCGTGGAACTCGAGCCGACCGATCGAGCACTCAAGCGAACCAAGGGGGGAATTGGCAACATTGGCTGTGAACCATGGGGGAATGAATCACTTGGACCGCGAACTCACCAGCCCTGCCAAATCCCAACTCTCTCCTGGCACTCGCCCAAACACCGGCAGAAACGCTAGGTTGTGGATGCCCATGAGGGGCTCAAAAAAATTTTTTTTCTTGTGTCAGCACACCCTGTTAAACAGTAACAAACATGTGGATTCAGAAAACATTACGGCTTTCGGCCGCTCGACGTGGCTTTCATCTGGTGACCCATCAGATCGTCAATGCAGTGCCCGAATTACCCACCATCCGAGTGGGCTGGATGCAAGTCTTCATCCAACACACCAGTGCATCGCTGACGATCAACGAAAACGCTGATCCTGACGTTCGGGTCGACTTTGAGACCGCCATGAATCACGCTGTTCCAGAATCCCTTCCGTACGTGCATACCCTCGAGGGAAGCGATGATATGCCAGCCCACGTCAAAGCATCGATGATGGGAGCCAGCGTGATGATCCCCATCGGCAATGGCAGCTTGCAATTGGGTACATGGCAGGGAATCTACCTCTGTGAACACCGCAACCACGCCAGTGGTCGCCAAGTGATCATCACCATTGAGGGCGAAAACCTCTGACCCCGATGAATCAGAGAATGACCGCGTTGGAACCCAGCATCTGGCGACCCAGCATCTGGCGACTCAGCATCTGGCATTGGGAATGACACACAGGCGGGGGCACAGGGACTGCCAGCGGATGCTCACGCCACCCCCAGGCAGGTGTCAGTCGATGCCCCGAGCCAGTCGCGATTTACTCCAAAATCATGTCATCGACCGTCATTCCGCCTGGAATCATTGGCAGCACGTGCTCCTGATAGGGGACCTGTACATCCAACAGGTAAGGTCCTTTGTGGGCAATCATCTCGCGAATTGCTGGTTCCAAGTCGGACTTTTCGCGAATCGTGGCAGCTCCGCAGCCGTATCCCTGAGCGATTTTGACAAAATCGGGATAACGATCTTCGGCATACGTGAACCGATCCGCATTGCTTGCACCGGCCGCCTCTTCATGGTGAATCGGTCCGAGGTAAGTATGGGCACGGTTGCGGCCCATGAAGCGATCTTCCCACTGAACCACCATCCCCAGATGCTGGTTATTGAGCAGCAGAACTTTGACTGGCAGATCCTCACAGAAGCAGGTTGCCAATTCCTGAATGTTCATCTGAAAACTGCCGTCACCATCGATATCGATGACAAGCGAATTAGGATTCGCTGCCTGAACCCCCATCGCCGCAGGCAAACCAAAGCCCATCGTGCCCAATCCGCTGCTGCTCAACCAGGTGCGTGGACGCTTGAACTTGTAGAACTGGGCAGCCCACATTTGGTGCTGACCAACACCCACAGCGATATACGCGTCCATATCAGCTGTCACATCGCTGAGGACCTTGACCGCGTGCTGCTGCAGGATACCGTCGAAATCCTGATCATAAGTCAGGGGAAACTTGACTTTCAGTTGCTGACAATGCTCCTGCCAATCGCTGATGTCTGGCTGCTGGATCACTTTATTCAGCTCAGTCAACGCCTGCTTCACATCAGCACGAACGGGGATATGAGCTGTCTTATTTTTGTTCAGTTCGGAGCCATCGATATCGATGTGGATAATCTTGGCATCTTTGGCAAACGCCTCCACCTTACCAGTCACACGATCATCGAATCGAACGCCCAGAGCAATCAACAGATCACAATCCCTGACGGCATAGTTGGCGTAGGCAGCTCCGTGCATTCCCAGCCAGTCCAAGGATCGCTCATCATCGGGTGAAATCGCACCGATTCCCATCACGGTGGTGGTCACAGGAATCCCTGTTTTGTTAACAAATTGGCGGAGTTCTTCACTCGCTTCACCAAGGATTACTCCACCACCGGCGTAGATCACGGGTCGACGTGCGAGCTTGATGGCTGCTGCCAACTGGCGAATCGTCTCACTGGGCACCGCGGGGGCTGCTGGTTCATAACCCGGCAGATCCATCGGTGGATCCATATCAACGTCATTCAAATCACCGAGTTGGACGTCTTTGGGCATATCAATCAGAACTGGCCCCGGTCGCCCACTTTGAGCGAGGTGAAACGCCTCCTTCATGATCCGTGGCAAATCGCTGACTTTGGTCACCAAATAATGGTGTTTGGTAATGCCACGACAGACCTCAATCATCGGCGTCTCTTGAAAAGCATCGCTTCCGATCGCCTTGGTGGGTACTTGGCCCGTAATACAGACGATTGGCACGCTATCGAGCTTGGCATCCGCGATCGCCGTGACCAAGTTGGTTGCTCCCGGACCGCTGGTTGCCATCACCACACCCACTTTGCCAGTGCTGCGAGCATAACCTTGGGCGGCGAACGCTCCGCCCTGCTCATGGCGGGGAAGAATGGTCCTAATCGAAGCTCCAAACCGCGTTAAGGCCTGATGCATCGGCATGCTACAGCCGCCTGGATAGGCGAAAAGTACATCGACACCATGCTCGACCAATGATTTGACCAAGATATCGGCGCCAGTCATTAATTGGGGGTCGGTAGCTGCTCTCGCGGTACTCATATGCTTCTAGTGGGTAAATCTGGGCGGACTAGACAAAACGAACAAACCAAAGACACTCGTTTGCATGCTTTTTTAACGGCGGGCGGTGCCCGTCAGACAGGCTGACGGCGAACCAGGTTCGCGAATCGGCCAAAACTGACATTTACGCCACCGGCAGAAACCTCGAATCTATGCGTTAACGTAAGTTCGTACCGAAACTTAGGCAATGGTGAAAACGGCCTCCCGCTATGACAACTTGGCTCAATTTATTGGCTGTCGCTACCGGTGGTGCGGTTGGTGCGGTCTGTCGCTACCTGATTACGGTCGGTTCGATTGTGATTCCGGGGGGGTCAACGTTGCTGGGAACCACCCTGGTGAACCTGCTCGGGTGTGCTGCCTTGGGTGGTTTTGCCGAGTTCGTCCTGGTGACCAATAGTCTCTCAGAACGCTCCCAATTACTGGTCCGTGTTGGTTTTCTCGGTGGTTTGACAACCTTTTCCACGTTTGCCGGAGAGTCCGCTGCTTTGGCAGACGAGGGCCGCTGGTTGGCGTGCGGCCTGTACGTTGCCATCAATATTTTTCTTGGTTGGACGGCGTTGGTGCTCACGGCAATGCTGGTCAAAGGGTGGCTCACATGATGCGAATCGCATGGGGAATTTTTTGCCTGACGATGGCGTCTGCCGTCATCGGTCAGCCACCGCAAAAGCCGGAACCCTTACCGCACTACAGTGCCTCGCAGTCGCTTCGTGAAGACGCGACGCTTCGATCCGTCGCATTCACGACGCCTCAGATCGGACTCACCTGTGGTGATCGTGGGACCATTTTACGGACTGTTGATGGCGGTTCAACTTGGCAAGCCGTCAACAGTGGTGTCGACTGTCCCCTGGCAGCAATCGTCTGGGTCGACGCAAATCAAGCTATCGCTGCAGGTGGCAATTACGATCGCATCACAGGACTCAGCCGTGGTGTGGTCTTGCTGTCCCGAAACGGTGGTCAATCATGGCAGCGTGCTGACGACATAGAGCTGACACGTTTTCACAAGTTGGAAAAAAACAGCGATGGCTCCATTGTCGCTCGCTGTGACTGGTCTCACGCCGTCCTCACGGATCGCCTGATCAGTCGCGATGGCGGCAGAACCTGGAACGATCACTCCACACCGCAAGTCGGCACACACACTAATCAGAGCAGTACTGCGTCCAAGCCTGCCCTGCGTTTGTCTGCAGCAAACCAGCACAGCACTACCGCCTCGCCATCTCTCAACGAGTTGATGCAGTGGTTTCAAGTCACGCAGATCCCTGTGGCAATTCGTGGCGCGTGTCGAATCACAAACACGGATTACTGCATTGTTGGTGACCATGGGGTCATTCTGACCACAAAAGACAAAGGCAAGACCTGGTTAACGACCCGAGGCAAAGCACGTCAAACTTCGGTCCTGTTTGTGGCAAACTCTGCCAAAACAACAGCTTGGTCCATGTTGGGCAGCGAAGCCCTGGAATCAAGAAACAGGGTCAGCCTTCTGGTCAGGGAATCCAGCACTGGATCGCCTCATCACGCCCTGGCAAACCAAGTTGCTGTCATGCTTGGTGCTGCTGGGGCAGATAGGATTGACGAGTGGGGCAATGATCTGAACCAGACCGCACTGGCCTGGATTGGCATTCACCAACCCACTGTTCTTGTTCTCGACGAAACGTTGCCAGTGGCTGTGCGCGATGCGTTCATCAACGCCGCAGCATCCGCCGCCATCCAACGTGTTGCCGTTTATGGATTTGAAACTAACGGTGGAACAGCCCTACACCGTGATGCATTGCTGGCCCACAGTGGTGCACTTGCGGGCGATTTGCACGCCGATGCGATGCATTACTTCGCTCCCAATGACATTCAGCTCCGTTCGACAACGTTACGGTATCCCTATGACATTTCACCCAACCAACGCCGTGGTTCATCGGTAACCAATGGTCTCTCCCTGCCACGAGGACATCTTCTGGCGGGAAAAACGCCTGATGCTTCGCGTCACCAACTACAAATTCTCAAGGCAAGGCTTCAACAAGCCAATCGACTGCAAAGTCTGGTGAACACCAGTCAGGATCCAGTTGCCTTCAACGAATCCATCGCGCGGTTGCTTGATCAAACAGCAAAAGTCGATCAGTTTCGCGTTGCCTGGTCGATCATTCAGGCAACACGCCCGGACAAGTTGAGCCAAGGCCTTGCTTTGCACGAATCCGCACTCAGTCAATTCGCGGCACGTTTCCCGAATACTTCTTCGGGACACTGGGCTGCCCTCCGAAAGCAGGCTCTTCTTCACAGCCATGAATGGAAATCGATCCGTTCCGGTCTCATCCAATCTTTTGGGAATCCGGCTATCGCAAGTGTTACCTCAACAGTCCCAGTATCACCGTTTCAAGTCACCGAAGAAAATATTCGTCAGGTGTCCAATGCATCACCACTGGTGGTACCAAGACCGGAACAATATCAGATCACAAAGTCGCCCCAGACTTCGAGGACAGAATCAACAGTCGACTTGTTGTGGGAATTTCATCCAGGGGTACTCGTTGCAAAAGAGGCGGCGCGTGAACGGGGTGACAATGAGGTTCTGCAAGTTGCAAATGAAACATCTCCCAATCTCAAACGCATCGCAGATTCCAGCTCTCCGCAGTGGAGCAGACTGCTCCGCAACGGACCGGGTACGCTGATTGCCAGGCGGACTGCATCACCACCCCGTTTGGACGGAATGCTAACCGACCCGTGCTGGGAGTCCTCTGTGCCCTTGGATCATTCATCAGTGCGAACTCGCATCGCCTACGATGAAGATTTCATCTACATTGCCTTGCAAAGCCATGCCAGCAATTTCCAAACTGACAAGACTGTCTCGACCTCAACTGAGATCAGTCGCGATCATGATCTGACGCATGCAGACCACATTCAATTCCGAATCGATACTGATCGTGACCTGCTCACCTCCATGCAACTGCAGATTTCCGGATCAGGCCGCACGCATGACTCGATCGACGGAAATGCCCGCTGGCAACCCACATGGTATTTGGATACTCACCGTGAAAAAAATCTGTTGACCATTGAAATCGCGATTGAGCGGCGGGACATCGTGGATCTTCCCATCACCGCCGGAGCCGCCTGGTTCATTTCACCACAAGTGCGTTCAGCTGGTGAACCACACTCTGTTGACGTGTTACCAAATCCACGGCACTGGGTAAGCGTTTTGTTCAAGTGATCACCTTGAACGGCAACGCCCCCAAGGTGACCATCAATTCAATGCCTCAATCCAACCAGGTCCAGGCTCTATTGACGAATCAACTGGATCGAATGCACGTCGATTGCTTCTTCTCCGTTAATTTCATCCGCCGTGAGGCGCAAGGTGCAATCCCCCTCAGGCAAGTGCAGGATCCCGAGAGACAGCGGTTGAAAATCCTTGACAAAATAATGTGAATTCTGCACTCGCTCCTTCGACTTGTCATAAAGCGGTGGATCAAACACTTCAACCACAGTAGCTGAGGTGTACTGCGCGGCATTCCCTTGAGTTTCTCGACTTAATTTGACAGTCACATCTTCGTCTCCGGCGGCACAGGTGTAGCGAACAATCACTTCGTAGTCGCCCTCGTTCACCACCATCACATCCCACGTGATTGAATCGTCTTTACTTTTCCAGTTTGTGAAGAACGAGTTATTGGGTGACTTTACACTGCGTGCAATATTCCCATGCTCAACTGCATCACGTGCAGGCAGCATCGTGGATTGCCTGAACCCTACCGTGAAGGGTCGATCACGATTTTTAGCAAATTCGATTTCCATGGCGTTTTGATACTGGCTGGCAAGGCGTTTCAACTCGGCTGCGACCTTGGGGTGCTTTGCACTGACATCTTTATGTTGCCCCCGATCTGATCGAATATCAAACAACTTGCTGTCGCCATCGAGGCGAAAATTCTGATTTCGCACACTGACGGATCCTCGACGTATGGAAAACAACTCCCGTGGATTCCACGGCGCCTTGGGATTCACCAGCAACGGCACCAGACTGCGGCCATCAACAGGCTTTGGCAAATCATGGCTGAGCGTCGCCATTTCCATCAGCGTTGGCAGCAGATCAATCGCACCGGCAATCTTCTCAACTTCGGCTCCTTGCTGAATTTTTCCCGGCCAACGGATAAACAACGGTGCTCTCAAACCACCCTCATCAATGGACCCTTTCTTTCCTTTCATTCCTCCATTCCAACGAAACGAGTTGGGGCCATTATCGGAGAAATAGACCACGATTGTGTTCTCTGCAAGCGAGAGACTTTCAAGTGTTGCCAGCAACCTGCCAACATTCCAGTCAATGTTTTCCACCATGGCCAAAGCAGCACGCGTCATCTGCAAATCCTCACGTGCCGGATCGCGATGCCGCATGGTTGGCTGCAGTTGCGCGAACTTCCCATAAAACTCGTCCGTGATCATCATCGGTGAATGAGGTGTATTCAATGGAACGTAGCATAGAAACGGCTGATCCCGGTTGGCCTTGATGAACTCGATTGCATGATTCGTAAGATCGTCAACAATGAATCCTTCACCACGCACGATCTCACCATTGTGATCAAGCGGCGGACTGAAATAGTGCCCCCAATGACCCGAGGTGAAACCGTAGTACTCATCAAAGCCGCGATCGTTGGGATGGAGAGGCGACTGTGTCCCGTTATGCCATTTTCCAAAAGCACCTGTCGCATAGCCTGCTGCCTTGAACACATCAGCCAGAGTCATCTCATCAGCGTTCAGTCGCTCTTGACCTTGGCTAACACCGCTAACGCCAGTGCGGGGGTGGTACCTGCCTGTTAGAAATTCAGCGCGTGTTGGAGCGCAAACCTGGCAAACATAAAAATTCTGAAACGACACGCCCTGCTTGGCAATCGAATCGAGGTGGGGAGTGGAAAGATTGGCATTTCCGTGAATCCCCAGATCACCCCAACCCTGATCGTCAGTCAACACGATCAACACGTTAGGTGACCTGGCATCACCAACATTCGCGATCATGGCAAGCATCACAACAGCCAAGGGCATCTTGCAGTGATTCCGCCACACGGCGTGAGCAATTTTCAGCGAATCAAGCATTCCATCTTCTCATGCGTCAGCAGGTAGCAAACGTGGTGATCCACCACATGCCAAAACAAACACTCTCAACGTACAACACGTCCTGATCCCGATCCACCAGCGAGCGCATCAACCTCGGCACGACTCGAATGGTTGAAATCACCCTCAATCGAGTGTGCCAAACAGGAGGCTGCCACAGCAAAATCCAGAGCTTCTTCGAGGGAAGGGTAATCTGGATTGGTCAAGGCATAAATCAATCCTGCTGCAAAGGAATCACCCCCACCCACGCGATCCACAATATTGCGTATCTCGTAAGGTGCATAATCCTCACTTACTCTGGGTGCAAAGATTGCCGTGTCGCTTTGAGCTGCATACAGCATGGCGCCCCAATTGTTGTGTGATGCGGACAAACTCTGCCGCAATGTGGTCGCGACAATTCCAATATTGGGAAATTGCGACACCACCTGTCTGGCAACTTCCGGATAACTGGCGATGTCCAGTTTCCCGGAATGTACATCTGAATGTTCACCGTGTATTCCGAGCACATCGCCACAATCTTCTTCGTTGGCGATCAGCACATCAACACTGGCCAACACCTCAGACATCACGCGTTTAGCCAGATCGCGTTTAGGCGTTTCAGGCTCCCAGTGCCAAAGCTTTGCTCGAAAGTTCAAGTCACAGGAGACAGTCAACCCAGCCTGCTTGGCGGCGCGAACCGCAGCAATGGTCGCTTCTGCAGCCTGACTGGAGATTGCCGGTGTGATCCCGGTAACATGGAACCATTGGCCATCGGTAAAGATTCCAGCCCAATCGTAAACCTGGTGATCCGTCAAACTGATGGCAGAATGATCACGGTCATAAATCACACGGCTTGGTCTCTGGTTGGCACCTTTCTCAAGGAAGTAAAGTCCCATTCGACCGTAATCGGTGCGGACAATGTGCGATGCCATTCCAGTAGCTTGCAACGATGCGATACATGCATCTGCCAGATCATTGTGAGGCAAGGCTGTAACAAACTTGGCATCCGCACCCAAGAACGCCAGTGAAGCGGCAACATTCGCTTCTGCACCAGCAAAGGTAACTTCAAGCGTGCCCGGCAAACCCTGGCCAAGACGAACAAATCCTGGCGGGGTCAGCCGTCCCATGATTTCGCCAAATGTAATGATCGATTTCATTTCTC
>PKCN01000447.1 GCA_002862205.1 Planctomycetaceae bacterium
GCTCACCGGGTTGTTGGCCGGGTTGTTGGCCGGGTTGCTCACCGGGTTGCTGTCCGGGTTGTTGAGATTGCTGCTGAGCTTCCGAAGGATTATTACGCTGCAACTCACCATCCAGAGCTTGCTCCAGCTGCTCTAGCTCGCCGAGCGCTCGCTCCAGGGCACGTGTCTCATCACCCAGTACCGTAGTCGCCGCATCCTCAAGATCTTGCCTTAATTGCTCGACTCCCTCGGCTGCTTGCCTTTCTATTTCCTGTGCTTGTGGATCAAACCCCTGCTTCAACAATTCAGCGGCCTCACCAAGTTTGCGATCGACTTGCCGCTGGTTTGTTTTACGAAACGAGTCGTACAGTTTCTGTGCCAACAGCGGCTCGGCCACTTCCGCCTCTTCGACCGTCTGTTTCATTTGATTGAGCAGATCATCAAGTCTTTCCCTTTGCTCACCGATTTCTTCGTCAATCTGCTCTCGATTGTTTTCCGTTCGCAATCCGGTGGCTTCAGGCTGCTTTTGCAGGTCACTCAGCTGCTCGGAAAGCTCTTCTTGCTTCTGTTCCAATTCCTGGGCATCATTTCTCATCTGCCGGACGGATTCATTGAACTGTCCAGCCGCGCGCTGCCTGAACTCGTCCCTCAACTCCTCAAACTGACGTTCAGCTCTGCGCCCGGAGGTGAGTGCTTCCGCTGCATCGTTTTGCTCCAATGCCTCGGACGCTTGGCGAACATTTTCTCGAGTCTGCTCCAACTGCTCGGCGGATTCCGCCATATCTTCCTGATTTTCAGCTTCCTGCATCCGCTCACCCAGTTCATCCGTTTCTCTCAGCAAGTCCTGCTGCTGGTCCCGTAGTCGCTTTAACTGGCGTTCAATTTCTTCACGCTTCTCTTGCTCGTCCGCTTCTTCCAGCGCCGACTGCAGTTGTGCCAATTCGTTATTCAGGTCTTCCTGACGGCGGGCAAGCTCTTTCAGGCGATTGAGCAGCTGCCTGACTTCCCTTTTCTCGGCTTCCTGTTGAGTTGATTCTTCAGCCTGCTGCTCCGTCTCGTATCGATTTTCATCCTGTTCGATTTCCAGATCGTCAAGTTGTTGTTGCCTGCGTTGTTGAGACTGACTTTGCGATTGGCTCTGGCTTTGACTCTGTTGCTGCTGTCTGGTCACCTCAAACTCCCGAGCTCGCAAACGCAGCAACCCACCATAACTGGCCTGTTCTGCACCCATGGCGGTCGCCAGCGGTGCCGCGTCCGAGTCTTCAACTGCTTTTTCCAGTTGTTCCATCACGATTTGCATTTCGGTACGAACCAGTTCAACAATCGCGACAGATTTCTGATCAGCGATTGACTCGGCGGCTTCGTCCAATTGACTTAGGGCACCAGCCTGCCCCTCAAGGATCACCTGCACATTGGTCTCGAAATCACCGCTAACCTCGTCCCCTCGCTCATCACGAATAACACGCCAAGTCGAGCTGATGATTTGTTTCTGCAACTCGGCAATCTTTTCGGCTTTTTGCCCATTCTGACTTTCCTGCTGTTGCTGCTGTTGTTGCTGTTGTTGCTGTCCACCGGGCGGCTGTTCTCCTTCGCGAAAGATCTCATCAAAGGGACGTATTTCGGCAAAGAACATATCACTCTCGGTGCGGCGTGGCTCTCCGTCAGGGCCAACGTCTTCAGCCCAGAAGTGGTAAGACAACAACTGATCCGGCTCAGCTTCCAATTCCTCAAAGGCCAGCGTGTGGGCAACGCTCACTTTTTCCCGCCGCCCGGTCGCTTTGGCCAGAATCACTTCCTTCGGTGGATCGCGGTGGAACGTGTAGGACAGTCCCAGACGGCTCATTCCAAAGTCATCGCGAACTTCTGCCCCCAACTCAACTTCTTCCAACGGCGAGACCGTCAGGTCACCTCCCTGGGTCAGCTTCAGGCTGGGCGGTCGATTTGGCAGAACGCGGGCGATCAGTTCGGGTGGATACTTGTTTTTCCTGCCCGACTCGTCCAGCAATTCCAATTTCATTCGTGTTGATTTACTGAGCACGAAAACCGCAGTCACGGCCCCTGGATATACATCACTCTCCTTCATGAGTGTCCGCGTTCCCTCAGGATCCACCAGCTCGGCGGTAATTCCCGACTTGTTGAGAAAGCAGATCCAAGTCAGTTCGGTTCCTTCAACGGCTGAAACACGAACGGTATCTTCTATCAGCTTGGAATCCAAACCACTGTAGTCGGGGTAATTAAGCAGGGCATCACTGCGCACCAATTCGGGAAACTCAAACACCTCAACGTCATAAGGCTCACTTTCCCAATTCGGCGTCATCACCCTGTATGTGAATGACTGATCGACCGAGGAAACAAACCCTCCCAGAATGGGATCCTCGAGGTTGCGCGACATTTCAACTCGCCGCTGCGTTCCGTCTTCGGCTTCACAAACGACTTCTGCCCGCTCAGGGACCCAATCACCGAATTTGGCAGTCACGACAAGACTGGTCCCGCGTTCGACCTGAGCATCACCGGGCTGCACTTCAATGCGGTTTTCATTTTCAACCGAATTCGCAGCAGCGCTCACCTGCTCCATCGCCCGACCGGGAAACATCAATCCGAGCACGAACACTGCGAACAGAAGAGACGCACTCAGGCCTGAAAGTCGGCTCCAGACAACATGCCGCGTTGGCACGGTTTCCGCCCAGCGATGGGTCCTGGAATGCTCCCGTGCTTCCCGCACGACCCGCTGTTGCAGAAAACTCAATTTTTCTTCACGTTGACTCAAGGCGGTCAGCAATCGTTGATCCAAACTCGGAAAATGTTTCTCAATCTGCCTCGCCACGACGCGCGGATTGCGAAAGCTCAACCGACAAACCAGGTACGCGACCAACGCGATCACCGCGACAGCAGCCAGCAACCATTGCCCCAATTGGACGCTATTCATTTCCCCTTCGGGGACTTCCCGCTGAATCAGCCACGCACATCCAGCACCACAAAAGGTAATCACAGAAAGTAGACGCCAAAACCGCACGCTGCGCAGGCGTCGAGTGACAGGCCGAATCCGATCCAACAAATTTTCGTTCATGTCAGCAATCCATCTTTCAAATCAACTCATTGCGACCACGGTGGGTCACTTGAACACACAAGCTTATTTCCGACATCCCTGTTATCCAGTTTCTGTCATCACCACATCAACAGCCTTGCCTCGCCGACTCCACATCGCTCCCAACAAGGTCTCCAATCCGAGCAGCATCAACGCCACGACGAGTATCCACTGCCACAGACGTTGTTTGCTTTCGAGCTCACGATCCCGCAACTGCCTTTGATTTTCCAAATTTTCTGCGGTTGAAACATTCTCTCCCAGCAAAACGCCGAAACCTGCCAACGATTCTTCGTCCAAAGGTTCAGTACGACTCTCTGACGGATTCAGATTCACTGCGAATGGGCTACTCTGTTTTTCAGTCTGGTATTGATAAACCCCGGGTTCATCAATCAAATCCTGATCCTTCTTCTGCTTGTACTCAAACGAATCTCCCGAGGGAGTAATCACCTTTGCGAAATTCGACGGTGGAAGGTCAATCGCCTCACCGACGTTGTATTGCTTTGTTGCCGCCGCACTGGATGCTGCATCAAAAAAGCTGAACATCAAGGGCAGGAATTTTGTCGACAATGCCAACTGACTCTCAGTCGGCTGCCAGCCGCTGGCGAGCAGAAAAAGTCGTCCCTCACCGACCTTTTTTTCCAGAACGGCAGGGTCACCGTCGTCATACTCCGCCGCAACTTCCCAACCCTGATCGACCCCCTCAATGGACCGATGCGCCCAGAATCGAATTTTGGAAAAATCGTTGAACTGGGGATCTGCCATCGATTGGAACAGCGGGTTACTGAAGTCGATGCGACCCAGCATCGCATAATCAGCGACATCAGCCTCACGGAAATCCAGTTTCGAGTCCGCAATCAAATTGGCAGTTGAGCCGTAAACAAACGACGTCAGTTCGGTTTTGTCGGCGGATTTATCTGCGGAGCTTTCCGATGAGCGTTGGACCTGTTCTCCCGACGATGGCGGTTTTGCCAGGACAATCAGCACGCGTCCTCCAGCTTCACAATACTCTTTGACTCTGTTTCCAACCTCTGGTGCAAGCTCCTCGGTAACCACCATCAGCGGGACATCCGCCGGATCAGGCGTTTCGGCCAACTGATTGGGGTCACGGGTCTCAACCGTCACAACCCTGCGTTTGTTATCGAACGGAATTCGCTGCAGGTAGAAGAGCAGATTGTCGCGGGGTTCACCAACAACCTTACCGAGATGCAGCAATTTGGAAGGCTGTGGTTCCGACGTCACTACGAATCGCTGATTGTCGAAATTATGGCTATCGCCACTAAGCACAAGCGAGGTCATCCCCGGCCCTGGCATTGGCATCCGGACCACTCTGGACTGACCAGGCGGAACTTGGATTGGCAGCTCTCCAAGTCTCGACGCGGCAGCATCAGATCCAACATCGGCACGATTCCCACCAGCTCCCGTCCAGCGGAGAGAAAAGCGTGAACTGGTCGCATCAGCGGAATTAGAAACTCTCACTCGGACGCGATCCACATCCTGAGCAGATTCAGCCTTTGATTCCAGAACTTGAGCAAACGCATTGGTTCGCTTCTCGGCAACCACACGTCGAACGTCAACCCTCAAGCTCTTTGGCCATGCATAAGTCTGCAAGCTATCGAGTTCGCTTCCCGATGCCATGTCACTGATCAAAATCAAGTGCGCGTTGGCGTTTTTATTTTCTGCAACAGACTTTTCTCCTACCTCGTCGGGAGCGCCCATTCTCACCGCTTGCTCGTCAGACTCATGGCTGACCGCCAAGTCACCGGCAAATGCCAATGCATTGCCCAAGTCGCCGTGCATCCACGAGGGCGAGATTTTCTGAAGTAGTTCCCGAACACTCGCCTGCAATTGCTCGGGCGTCAATTTCGCACTTTCGTCGAAGCCCAGTAGCACCCGAGGCTGGTCGTCAAAGGCGATCACCGCCAGTTCATCGGCAGGCTGGATATCGGCGAGCACACGTTCTGCCTGCTCAACGACCTGTCCCCATAATCCATCACGTTGCATGCTGGCACTTTGATCCACCACCATCACGAGACGTCGGCCTGGAATTTCTGATTGGGAAAGCGTGACACTGCGCAAAAAGGGTCGAGCGAATGCGATTGCCAGCAGGATCAATGCCAACGCTCGGAGCAATAGCAAAAACCAGTTATCGAGCCGACTGCGGCGAGTCAAACGCGGGGGCGTTGGTTTGAGAAACATCAGCGAACTGAACGGCACTTGGCCTTTGGGTTGACGCCGAATCAAATGGAACAGAATCGGAGCGCCAATTGCAAAGGCACCAATGAAGTACAGAGGAGCAAGCAGACTCATCGCGTAGCACCTCCGCCTTGTCTGGGTGTCGATAGCATCCCGGCACGAGCGGGACCGCTAACGCGTCGTCGGTGCGTACTTACGACATGAAACAAGGCGTCCTCCATCGACTGATCAGTCCGCGTCTCATAAATCTCAACCCCCAATGAGTCACAGATTGCCTGCAAGTGGTCCCGGTGTTCTCCAAACTGCTGGGCGTAGGCCTGACTTGCCGCCTCAGGATCGAGATAGATCTCTCGCTGCGTTTCCATATCAACCACCATGCTTGGCGATTTCAATTTCAATTCCAACTCGGCAGGGTCAACGACTCGAATGATCAAGACTTCATGCCCTCGCGACCGCAGATAGGCAAGATTGGTACGAAGCTCATCCACTGGTGCCAGCATGTCGGAAACGAGAATGATCAGTCCACGTCGCCTCACCAACGCGGCAATCTGCATCAACGGCCGACTCAAGTCAGTTCCTGCGCCGGTCACGGGCCGCGATAACGCCACCATCATCTGTCGAAAGTGCCCCTCACGCTGTCTGGCGCTGATAAATTCACCTACCCCCTCATCAAAAGTCATCAATCCAACGCTGTCGCGTTGCAGAGTCAGGAAGTGCGCAAAGGTAGCAACAAGCGTTTGGGCGTAATCAATCTTGCTGTACTCGAGCGAACCGAATCCCATCGACCGGCTCTGATCCAAAATCAGGTAGCAGCGGCGATTGGTCTCGTCCTCATACTTTTTGATGTAATAACGGTCGGTTCTCGCAAACAGCTTCCAATCGAGACTGCGGAGATCATCGCCGCTGCTGTAGGGGCGGTATTCGCTGAACTCCACCGAGAAGCCATGAAACGGACTGCGATGCAATCCGTTGTAAAATCCCTCGACGACAGTTTTGGCGCGCAACACAAGATCCTTGATCCGCATTACAGCGAGCGGATCAATCGACGCAGGAGTATCCTTTTGCGTCTTACCCACGGTTGCATTGTCCGTACCAACAGCCATCAGTTCGACGTACTCGCAACGGTGGTCAAAAGACGGTCGATCACATCTTCGATTGACACGCCTTCGGCTTCTGCTTTGTAACTGAGCAGCACCCGATGCCTCAGAGCGGGATGCGCAAGAGCCCTGATATCATCCAGGCTGACATGAGCATTTCCATTGAGCAATGCTCTCGCCTTGGCACCGAGAACCAACGTCTGAGCTGCTCTTAGACCTGCCCCCCAACTGACCCATTCATTCACAAACTCGGGGACACCATCGCGTCCTGGACGCGTTGCGGCAGCCAAACGAACGGCATAGGCCCCCACTTCCTCGGCGATCGGGACTTTACGAACTGCTGCGTGGAAACGAACCACATCCTCACCCGTGAACAAGGCCTCGATAGCCTCCGCACTGCGTGAGGTCGTTTGCATCACAACCGCCAATTCATCCTCGGGAGGCAAATAATCAATCATCACGTTAAACATGAAACGGTCCAACTGAGCTTCGGGAAGCGGATAGGTTCCCTCCATCTCAATCGGATTCTGTGTCGCCAGCACAAAGAACGGCTCCTCCAGTTGGTAACGGCGGCCCGCTGCAGTCACCTGATGCTCCTGCATCGCCTCCAACAATGCCGCTTGCGTTTTTGGCGGAGTACGGTTGATCTCATCCGCGAGGATTACATTCGCAAAGATCGGTCCCTTCACAAACTGCAAGTTGCGACGCCCATCTGCATCCTGCTCCAGGATCTCCGTCCCCGTGATATCAGCCGGCATCAGGTCAGGCGTGAACTGGATTCGCTGAAACTTCAAATGGAAAATCTGCGAAACACTTTGCACCAATAGCGTCTTGGCCAACCCGGGAGCCCCCGTGATCAGGCAATGCCCGCCAGCGAACAGGGAGATCAACAGCTGTTCAATGACATCGTGTTGCCCAATGATGACCTTGGAAAGCTCGGCAGTAATTCGATCCCGTCCTTGCAGAATCTGCTCCACAACACGGGCTTCCTCTTCGACAGACATTGTTTCAGTAGACATAGGCAATCCATAGCGACTCAGAGAGATGACGATACATCTTAGGGAACCGCCAATATAGCCTGTTGCCTCGACCAACATGGACGCGACCGGCGATTCCTTGCAATCAAACAGGCCCGCACCAGTACGGAGCGGCCCAAGCCATGGAAATTTACACTTGGACCGTGGGAATACAACGCTTGATCAAGCCAAAACGCGTTGCTTCACCGCAACAGCGGGCGATTGAACACTACAAATGCGGCCCTAGCGTGACGATGCGACGCCCAGGAAGATTCTGTGTCAGTTTGTACCGAGCCGCACCAAACCGACACTATGTTTGTTTTCATGGCGATTACTGCAAAATAATCCCCGTCAAAGAGTTGTCTGTGGCATGCCGGTCAAAGATGCCGAACAAGAGCGTCTCTACCCTCGTTGGCCCAAAAGATGCCCCTTGATCGCTGCCTGTCGATTGCCATTCTCAATCGAAACTCATACGGCCGAAAGCCCGTTTCCATCTAATCGTCGACTGAAGCTCGCAAGCAGCCATCAAGTGACGATCGAGCACGACCAAGTTGCCAGACTCAGCCGACAACCGCTAGCTTTGCTCGGTCAACCACGGAAGCTTTCAAAGGCTATCCTTGAAGTCGCCAACGAGCTGGCCACCATGTGTTGCCCAAGCCTTGGCGGTTTAATCTCACGCAGACTCACTAAATAGATTTCCACCGAGTGTTTCCGGTTTATTCCCGTTGCCATAGGTTGTCGGCTCCGAAACTCCTGCCATGATTCGCACCACATCCTCGGTAAGATTCGCAAGATGAAATTGGCAAACGAATAGCGACACAGCTTGGTTATTGATCTCGGCCATCATTTCCCCAATCAATTCACACCTTTGGCCCAGCATCTTACTGCGTTGATCTTTGGATGATTCCAATTTCGCAGTCAAAGTCAAACCGGATTGGGGCGCATCAGTCGCCCGCAACAACACTTCTCTCTGAGCAACTCTGGTCTCCAACTCTGCAAGTGAGGCAGCCAACCGCTTGGTCCCCTCATTGACCGTTACCGCCAGAGTGCCGTCGACGCCGGGTTGCATTTCCATACCAGTCCTCGGTGCAGGCACTTGATCGACCTGCATCTGCTTCATCTGTCGAGAGAGCCCATCGGCCACCACTTCCAGATCATCAAGATATGCCTCTACACGATTCAGCCACACCATTATCAACTCCGTTTCTGCATATTGAAGAGGTCGAACATTGGAGACGCAATTGAATCTGCCGAGGCCTCAGTCAGATCTTCCACCAGCAACTGATCGAGCTGCTTTTGGAACACTTCCTCTGTCCGCCCCCCATGCATGTAGGCTGGCTTACCAAGAGTCTTCCTCATTGATGCAAGCATACTGCCGAACAGTGTCTGCCCGACGAACTCCGTGAACTTTTCTTCCAACTCGGAAGATTCCTCCTGCAGTGGATTGTTGTCCTCAAGACGGGTTGCAAGGTCTGGCTCCATTTTCATCAGATCTGCAAACGCCGGTTCCATCTTTCTATTTGATAGATTCACTGATCTCGCTGCACGCGGCGCATCGGCCAGATTTGGCTTCAACGCGGAAGAGTCCATTTGGTTCAGGTGTGATGCCACAGCTGGATTGGATACCGATCGCAAATCCATCCGTCCGCTCCTGTCAGGGTATCAATTTGGAAAAAAACCAGAGGTTCAGAAGTTGTCGACTCAACGGGTGCCTTGGACCTCCAAGGATCACTCGAACACGACCTCACCAAACAGGTCGCCTTTTTTCTGCAGTGTTTTGATAATCGCAATCAAGTCAGTGGTTGGCACTTCCAACGCATTCAAAGCGTCAGCCAGACTTTGCAGGGTTGGGTTTGGCTGCCGATCCACCGGAATCAGCGTGGGGCCACCACCCGCAAGAATTCGCAGGTTACGATGCGAAATCAGACTCGGAGCAATCGTCACTCCTTCACCAATCACAACAATCCCGTCACGCTCATTGATGACGACCCGCTCCGAGCGCAAGGGGACATTCGCGGGGATCTGCGTTTCAAGCATACCAATCAGCTTGACAGAGTCATTTTTGTAATTTTCGGGGATCAGAACCTCAACGTGTTTTTGGTCAACCGCCTTGGCTAACTTTCCACCTTGGGGCACAGACCTGGGGTAGCTTGGATCCCCACCACCCTGGCCTTGCAGGGCCTGCAACGACGGGATGTTACCGCTTCCGGGCAAGGCACTCATGAAACGATTGATTTCTGATGCGAGTTTATCCGCAACATCAAAGCATGCAAAAGCATCCTTGATCACGAAAGTAATTTTTCCATTTTCCGAAAACCCGGTCTTCACCGTCGCTTCCATCTTTGCGCCATTCTCGATGGTTGCTTTCGTGGTGGGGCCGCCGAGCGCGATTCGCAGCTCTCCCTGAGCCATGGCGTAAACAGTCGGATTGTCCGCTCGGGGACCAAGAAGAGGCGTCAACATCAGAACGCCTCCTTCAAGGCTTTTTGCTGAGATGGCAGTGACCGTCACATCTACCAAATCGCCCTGCAAAGCACCAAACCTTGGCACCTGCGCGGTCACGAATACCATCGCGACATTTTTTGTTTCACCCAACGCCTTGGTATCCAATTGACCATTCCGCTCCAACCCGATGGGCCCACCCATCAATTGGATCATGCGGCTCAGCGCCAATGAGGTCGCGGTTGAGTCAGAGTCGCCTGTGCCACGCAGTCCTGTGACCAGCCCCCAACCTTGCAAGGTATTGGTTTCCTGCCCCTTCACACGACAGATGTCGCCCAATTGCAGGGAACTCTCCTGGCTTCGGACTTGTGGAGCCTGAAGCAAGACCGCAGCTACGGCAACCAATCCGGAAAGCAACTGGCAGATACGAAATCTCATCATGCATCCATTTAATTTCAATGGTTCGCCATAAAAATGACCGGTTCGCAGACTAAAATGGGCCAAACCGGTCCACCCATCTCTGAAACCAACCACGACTGACACCGTCTCTCAATTGACCCTGATCCTCTTTACGGATTTCGAGATCAATCAAGTCTTTGCTGAGTACCACATTGTCAGGGCCAATGTCGATAGCACGACAAATCCCGGCTAATGAGGTTTCCCAGAGGTTGTCATTGATGCGAATGTGCTTACGGGCTTCGAGCACGAGATTGCCATTGGGCCGAATATCAACAACTGTGGCCGCGATATTGAAAGTCATCGATTCACGCGATTCAACGGAAGCATCAGCGCGGTAATTTGATTGCGACTGAAATGCTATCCCCGGCTCACCCTCGATCATGGGCTGCGGGATGAACCTGAAGTTCACAAATTGAATCCAGTCATTAACAATCGCATCAAACAGTGTCCGTTTTCGATTGTCTATATTTCCTTCCGCCATCACGCGGGTGATCTCATCGACGCGGATCGTTACGACATCCTGTTTTTGGAAAACTCTTAACGGCGGAGCAGGCTGATAGGTCCAACTGGCGTCATTGAGCATGACAGGCGGAGTCGCTGGGTATCCATAGGGTGGGGCCGAAGATTGGGCAGGTGCAACCATCTGCGAGGGAGCGGTATTTCGGTCGGCTATTCCCGGTGGCGGAGGCTGAGGTACCTGCAAGACATTGCTCAGTTGCATGGGAGGTCGTCCCGCACCAAAGGGCGGTCTTTGGCTCCGTACTGTCTGCGTTCCCAGCGGTGCCCTCCGTTGCCAATTGGCGTTTGCCTGCATCACGGGCAAGGTTGCCGGGACCTGCCGAACAGGATTCACAGCCTGCATTAACGAACTGTTCTGCGAAACAGCCTCGCCGGACATCAACACAAGCACCCCGAGCATGAGCGTACCTGTGCCGGTTATTTTCTTCATTACAATCATTTCCGACGGGTCTCCAAGAGGTTCCCAACTTGAGGTGGGCGAGTGAGGATCTCGACGACTCCTGCGGCGACGACGCGAGCAATCTTTCGTTTTCGTGGCCGCATCATCTCCACTTCGATCAGACCGTCCAGCGGCCCATCGTCCAGAGCCTTGGCAGATGTTGTCACCACAACCCCAGCACCAACAACTCGCAAATCCAACAAATCACCACGACGCACCAGCGTGGGCTGTCGCACATCACTTCTTAATATTGGGCGGTTCACACGCAGTGATTTACTAACTTCCAATCCCACCAACTGCCGCAAAGAATCAAATTGCTTGTCATCTACCTGATTGACATCGATGGGAATCAGATGAAGGTCCTGCAGCGTCAAACGATGGCCTCGTGGGAAACTTTTTCGTGGTGCTGCAACCATCGGCTTGGCATCAAGCTCAAGACTGACAATGAGGTCAACAGGGCCATCGAGCCCACGCCCTTGAACCCGAAACTTGCAGATCCCGTCGCGAAGACCATGCAAGCTACTAACAGTCTCAATCCCGCTAATGGATTCAAAATCCTGATATGCTTCGCGACTGGACGCTTCAAGAAATCCCTGCAAAAACTGCCATGGTGCCTTGACGCCTGTCATCGTGGCCTCATCGAATGAACCATCGGAATTTGCGAGCGCAACCGTGGCACTTCCACCCGTCTGATCGCCCGGGTGACCACTGGTACTGACCAGCAGTTTCCCGACCGTTGTCCATTCTTCCAAACCTGATTGCTGCACCTTCACGACACCATCGGATTTGATTCGCACGTGCACCGTGTCCGGTGGAAGATTGACGGTTGGATGCAGAGGCATGATCAAACGATCGTTTGCGACGACGAGATCACCGTTAACATCCACATCAAGCTTGCCCGCCGGCACACAAACTCTGGTTCCGGTGGTAGGGTCCAGCACATTCAGAAAGCCGGTCCCCAGAATGGCAACATCCAGATTGCGTTGGGTAGGGCGTATTTTTTCGACATCCACGATCCGAAAATCATAAAGATCAAAACCATCAGGTTCGGATGATGCATATCCAGTGCGTAACCATCGCTGAAGCTTCAACAGATGCTTTGGATCGACCGTGTCAACCGTTCTGTCTCGACGGGATTCTGACACCGCTTGATCGCCGGTTTGCGTGGTGGAGGAAATCGCTGACGCTCTCAGAATCTCTGACACCGAAGCCTTCTTTGCCGCCATCCCGCGGGCAGTGGTTTCGGGCATCAACGCAACTGGTTTCCCAGTTTGTGGATGACGAGTCCGACAGCACACACGAATCTTCGGAGGGCCAATCCAACGGATCAGGGTGGGGTTTTGCTGCCCGCTGTGAATGAATGGCTCCAGACGCACGCGTTCAATCAACATCTCGGCCCCATCAACGGGGACAAGCCCAACGCCGAGCCGTGAGATCTGTTCCCAGCCGGGCAGGTCCGGATCAACGGGTTCCACCACATCTCCCAGTCTTATCAAATTGGAAGAGAGCGAAACGCTTTTGAGCGAGCGAAAGGTGACAGCAGTCAAACGCCGGTTTTTTTCTTCGGTGTTGTACGCATTTTCAATCCGTTGGATCGCGTCTTGAGCCGACAACTCAGTGCTAGAGGCGGCAAAGCTGATGAGACTTACGATCCCCCAGACAATCACGCTCGCAAGAGCGCACGACCGGCGGCAAAATCCAAATGAAGGTGGTGACAAAATCGCCAACGGTGCAAACCTCAAAATCGTGACTGATGCGGAAGGCCAAATGGCAGCCCAAATCATCTTTAAAAAACCGACCTAGAAGCGGCGAAGATTGGAAATGTTTTGCATGATCTGATCGCCCGCCTGAACCGCCTGACTGTTGAGTTCAAACGCCCGTTGCGTGGTAATCAAGTCGATCAGTTCCTGAACCGGCTCCACATTGGATGCCTCCAATGACCCCTGAACAATCTGGCCATAGTCTTCCTCATTTGGATTTCCAGAAGCTTCCGGACCGGATGCATCGGTTGCCAGGTACATGTTTTCTCCATTTTTCAGGAGACCGTCAGGGTTAATGAATTTGGCGAGTTCGATCTGTCCTTGAACGACCAACTCAGTTTGGCCCGGGATACGGACCTGCACCTCACCATTGGGAGTGATGACAAGATTTTCGGCGTCGGGAGGAATATTGATCGGTGGATCAAGTCGGCGTCCAGTTTGGGCAGATCCAATGACCAGATCGCCATCGGCATTGATGTCCAGATTTCCAGCCCGCGTGTACATCGTTTCCTGACTGGCAGGATCAACGACTTTGAGATAGCCATTACCCTGAATGGCAACATCCAAAGATCGATTGGTCTGCTGCAAAGTGCCCTGCTGCTGATCTGTCTGGGTGCTCGTCACACGAACTCCGGTTCCTACCTGAGTTCCAACAGCTGTGGGCGTCTGCGTTGCATCAAGGGCTCCAGGGTAAACCTCCGCACGATACAGCAGGTCTTCAAAATTCGCGCGGTCTTTTTTGAACGCTGTTGTGTTGATGTTAGCCAGATTGTTGGCGATCACATCAAGTTTCGTTTCCATTGCCTCCATGCCGGACGCAGCGGTGTACAGAGTCTGAACACTCATATGATTTCACCTGTCAGAGTTATCGTTATCGTTATCGTTGAATTCCGGTCTGGATGCTCAACCAGGAAAGTAAAAATGGATTTTGAGTTCGGAATCATAAAGGCGTTACTTCAACACCCGACCAATCAGCGTGCCCATGACCGAATCCTGGTTCTGGATCATTCGCACGTTTGCTTCGTAAATACGTGATGTTTCTATCAGCTCCATCATGGCACTGGTGGGACTCACGGCGGATTGTTCAAGCACGCCCGTGAGTACCTCTCTCTGACCACGGGGAACAAGGTCAAAGTCGGCCAAAGGCTTGAATTGATTTCCCCCCAGGTGGGAAACATCGCCCATGCTCTTGGGTTTTCCCAACATCAACTCCCAAGCGTTCTCTCCTTGGCTGATGCGTCCTTCTGCACCAACGGTGTAGGGAAGGTTAGGATTGAGTTGGATCGATTTTCCATCGCTGCCCAAGACGCGCTGGCCGGACTGGTCCACGAGCATGCCTTGCGAATCAAACTGGAAATCTCCGGCACGAGTCAAAATCCGCTCGCCTTCGGGAGACTGCAAGACAAAGAAAGAGTGGGGATCCTTGATTGCAAAATCGGTGTCGCGCCCTGTTGCTTTCATGGGTCCCAAAGTGAATTCGGTTTGAGCCTTCTGGATTGTCACCCCCCCACCAATGTCATCAGCCCCACCCAAGTCTGAAGGCACATCGCCCTCTTCGATCAATTCCGCAAATCGGGCCTGTAGAATCGTCTCTTGAGGCTTGAAACCTGGAGTGTCAATGTTGGCCAGATTATTACTCAACATTTTCATCCGGTGGCTCTGGGCGTGGGCACCGGAGGCCGAGAGATATACGCCATATGGCATTATTTTGCCCTCAAACGGGATGAAAAACGACTGACAACCCTTTCCGTTAACAATTCGCGAGAGCATGGCACAAGGTCAGTCAGGCGAGTCGCGCAGATGAAAAGACCAATCCACTGGCAAATTACCGAAATTTATCCCCCGGTTTGCTGAATTCACGAAATCTAACAACCCACAATCTTCAGGGGTCGCCGATTTTTGACAGCGAACATAGACTTAAATAGTGAGATGGGGGTCGTCAGCCCCAGAGAGTCAGCTTGAATGTCGCAACAAATGATTAGATGACCAGCGAACAAGATATTTACGAAGAACACGTCCTTGATCACTACGAAGACCCGTATCACCGCGGGCCATTCGATGAGGCGACTCATGCCCACGAAGCAGACAACCCTCTGTGCGGTGACCAAATCCACATCGCCCTGAAGCTCAGTGCCGAGGGCAAAGTGGTCGAAGCCTGGTTTGATGGGGAGGGCTGTGTGATCAGCCAAGCCTCTGCTTCCATGCTCATCGAAACAATTGAAGGGAAAACGCTTGACGAACTGCAGGAATTCTCCGCCGAGGATATGCTTGCATTGTTTGGCCCCAAACTGACCCCCAATCGCCAAAAGTGCTGTTTGCTCTCTTGGCAAGTACTCCGAAGTGCCGTCCACTCGCCACTCGACCCCAACGATGAATCGGATGGCCCCAACTTCAGTGGCCCCAGCCTCGGCGAGGAATCATGAACCGTTCTGTGGCACTCACCCTGCCAGAGAGCAGCCAGGCAGTTGGTTTGCGAAGCCGCAGGGGTTGTCAGCAACAAACCATTTCCTACGCGACAGCTTGGGCGAGCCCAAGGGCGGATCAATGGTTTTCGTTTTCGGAAAGACACAGGAGCCTCTTCAATACAGCCAAGGGCCTGCAGATCAGGAGAGCACTCGTCCAATCCGCTCAGATCGCATGTTTCTTTCACCCTCATTAGCAGGCATTTGACCCTCAGCAGCGAACTCAAGTTTTGCCAAGAACCGTGCTTTTTGCCGAAGCCCCCCCATTTCAACTTCACCTTGCTCAGGCTCATCCTGATCGTCAGCGTCGACTACGTACAACACACTTTTTCACTCCCCAACCCAAGACACGGCCCGCATGCCGACGCTTACTGATTGCCGCGACGACTTTCCGATTCTGCAACGTTCCATGGACCACGGAACTCAGCTGGCATTTCTTGATAATGCCGCCAGTACACAGCGGCCTGTCTCCGTGATCAAATCGATCACGGAGTGCTACGAGACCTACTACGCCAACGTCCATCGCGGCATCCACACCCTCAGCGAAGAATCGACTGAGCGTTACGAGCATTCACGCGCGAGCGTAGCGAATTTCATCAATGCCAAGCATGATCACGAAGTCATTTACACGGCTGGGGCGACTTCTGCCATCAACACGGTTGCCCATAGTTGGGGTCGCCAGAACATCGGTTCAGGCGACACCATTTTGCTCACCATAGCCGAGCATCATGCCAACATCGTTCCATGGCAACAACTTGCAACGGAAAAGGGTTGCAGAATCGAGTACTTGCCACTGCAAGACGATTTGCAGATCGAAACAGCCGCGGTCAGTGCAGCTCTGGAAAAGTGGCAACCCAAGCTATTTGCTTTCACTGCTGCCAGTAACGTGCTTGGCACGGTCTCCCCTGTTGCACAGTGGACCGCCTTGGCCCACCAGCACGGCAGCACTGTTTTGGTGGATGCGGCACAAGCAGCGCCTCATCAACCCCTCGATGTTCAAGCTTGGGATGCGGACTTCATTGTGTTCAGCGGACACAAAGTTTGTGGTCCCACGGGCATTGGCGTTCTCTACGGTCGAGAGCAATTGCTGGAGGCGATGCCTCCGTTTCTGGGAGGGGGTGGCATGATCAACCGCGTCACAACAGAAGGCTTCACGTCAGCTGCCTTACCTGACAAATTCGAAGCTGGTACACCGCCGATCGCCGAAGCAATTGCTTTGGAAGCTGCAGTGCAATACATCAGTGAAATAGGTCTTACCGAAATCGAACAGCACGAACAGAAAATCGCGAGACACGCTGAAACTGGCTTGCGGCAAATCGAAGGCGTGCGTGTCATCAGCCCACCGTCTGGTGAAAAGACGGGCATTGTCAGTTTCGTCTTGAGCCATGCACATTCGCACGATGTTGCACACTCGCTCAGCGAGCGGGGAATCGCCGTTCGCGCCGGACATCACTGCACCATGCCACTGCATCGGGCTCTGGGGATCACAGCGACCACGCGAGCCAGCTTTTACTTTTACAACACACGCGAAGAAGCAGATCGTCTGATTCAAGCGGTCGACGATATTCAGAAAAAATTCAAACCCACGGGCAGACGCAGGCGACGCTCGAGCGGAGATCGCTCTTAAAACGCCTGGTTGGCTGATCTTCTCTCTGGCAGTCGCACCAACATCTGGTTTCTACTCAAACAAACCACCCAAACAGCCCCCCAGCAGCGAGAAACGCCACCCCCTCGCAATGGCCGCCATCAGCGACCTACTACCGTCACAACACAGCCAGGACAGTCTTTTAGGGGCAACAGCCTTAGCAACGACCAGGCATTGCTCAGCTGTCTTGTGATGAAACATGCTCTCCACGGTTTGAGAAGCTGTTCTTGCCACAGGGCAATTTCTAGGCGAAGATAAATCCATTGATGCAGTTTTTGCTTTGTTTGGTTTTACCGTATTCGCATCACAGTTTCCCGATTTCCTTGCCTTCATTCTCCTGAGGATGCTGATGTACAAATTCATATCCCTTTTTCTTTTCACCAGCATTCTTACCGTCATTGGCTGCGAAACGTCGAGCGAACCTCAGACAATCACGACCAATGAAGACGATATTGCTCGTTACGAAGCAATGATAGAAGCCGACCAGGAAGCGACGGAAGAAGATGCAGCGAGCGAAGATTCTCAGTAGCGTTTTTAATTTTAATTTTGATTTTTGCACTTCGATTTCAAGGAGACTATCCATGCTTTCTCTCAAAAGCAGGCAAAGGCGTGCTGGATTCACGCTTGTTGAATTGCTTGTCGTGATCGCCATCATTGGCGTCTTGGTGGGCCTACTTTTGCCCGCCGTCCAAGCTGCCCGTGAAGCCGCCCGCCGGATGAGCTGCAGCAACAACTTCAAACAGATCGGGCTGGGTATTCACAACTACCACTCTGCCTTCAAGTCCCTTCCGATGCATGGCACCGGAGCGACGAACGAGAACGAGAACAATTGGCGTAATGCGGACGAGCCGGGCCCCCCCACGGGCCCACCGATCGGCTACACCATGCATCGCCTCAGCTTCCTTGTTGGAATCCTGCCATTCGTTGAGCAGCAAGCCATGTGGGAAACGATTTCCAATCCTTCGGTCGATGCCGAGGGGGAATCGTGGGCAGCGATGGGTCCATCGCCTGTGACGATTCGCTACGCACCCTGGGCAAGCGACATTCCAACTTACCGGTGTCCCAGTGACCCAGGCTTTGGGATTCCATCGATTGGACGAACCAACTACGCAGCCTGCACAGGCGACTCACCGAGTCGCGGTAATATTGGCGGCGCCAGATTCCGTGGTCCGGAAACATCATGGCGATACTGGGACGAGAGTTGGCTTGTACAACAAGTCAACGCTGCTCAACGAGGTTTATTTGTTCCCCGCAAGGAATCAAAGTTCCGCGACGTGCTTGACGGCTTGGCCAATACAATCATGTCCGGCGAAATCGCAACCGATCTGGGGGACAGGGATATCCGCACCAGCCCTGCGTTGAACAATAGCCCAAGTGGCGCCGCATTGTGGGGAGCAGGCATTCAAGGCAACCCATCCATCTGCAAGGATACGGGTCTCATCGATCCGGAACGGCCAACCAAGTGGTTGTCGAGCACACAAACCACGGGAGCTGCAGGCAAACGAGGCTTTCGCTGGGCAGATTTCTACCCTCTGTACAGCCAATGCAACACGATCCTGCCTCCCAACAACGAGGTCTGCATGGCCCGTGGCCATACCTCCGACGGAATCGTTCCACCCAGCAGCCGCCACCAGGGTGGCGCCCACATTCTGATGGGGGACGGAGCCGTGATTTTCATCACGGACTCGATCGAAGCAGGTGATTCCCGCTCGCCAGTCGTGTGGCGTAGAAATGGGAACCAAGTCAGCCCGGTCGTGCCAGGTAGTCAAAGTCCATTTGGACTCTGGGGAGCCTTGGGAACCCGAGCTGCTGCAGAGACCGTTGAAGAGCAGTTGAACCAGTAGCAACCTGCCTGCTGGACAATTCAGCAGACACAAACGTCAAGCAACACAAAAGCCCCGCCAGCGCGATGCACTGGCGGGGCTTTCTATTTTGTTACGAGACAACATGAGCGTCAAAACGGATGTTCAACCACTGCTGCCAAAAACATTGTCAGCCTACCAATTGCACTCCAGTCCGAAATAACCACCATGAAGCAGGTAGCTGCTGTTGGCATACACCTTTCCGCTGGCCGCAAGCGTCGTGTAGCTTGCCGGGATCGAATCAATCGCCGTCGCAACGCCGCCCATGCCGAGCATCCGATAGCCTCCCCGGATCGTCCATGCACAACCGATTCGGTAGCCCAATCCGAAATCAAGTTCGCCGAGGGTAGCGAAGCTGGTATCGCTCGAATCAGTAGAAACTTCTTCCGTTGCATTACCGTTGATGTAAGCCAACTGGGTTGTCGTACCGACCCGGTGCTTGAAGCGGGCATCATTGGCGTACAGGCCAATTTTCCCACCAACCGTGAAGTTCAATCGGCAGGTCAAGCAATAGCTCAGCATGCTGCCAAACTGGTAACCGTAAAGATTATTTTCGACTTCAATGTTCTCGTAGATGTCGTCAGCCTGGTACCCCTGCGTTCCATCAATGTTGTAGGCAAACTCCATCGAGTCCTTTGCCTGAAACCATCGCAACCCATGACTATTGACGATTCGGACGCGTCCGTTGCAAGGGCGAACCAATGGGCCGGTCAGACCTCCATAGCCGTAACAGTGACTGCACAGCCCCAAACCATTGCCGAGACAACCCTTCGGGCAGCAATTTCGCGAAAGCCGGCGTGCTCCCATCAATCCAAAGCAGGAAAGGTTGACCTCCAAACCCTGGAAAGAGACATCGCGGATGGTACGCACAGCTGTGGCTGACCCATCAATGTGCCCGTAAAGTGTGTCCAATCCCGTTCCGGGATTCACGGAGATATCGTTGTAGGTCGGCATGGCCGAATAGATCATGCCCGAATTGCCAGTCCGGACTACTGTTTCGCCATCGGGATTCCAATTGAGGTAGGTGAGCCCAAGACCGAATCGACCACAGCACAAGTAACGGCCCACCGTCATGTCAAAGCCGATTGCCGGCTCCGGATCGACCAAAGCGGTCGTGTACTTCCCCATGTCAGTACCGCTGACAACCCATCGCCCAGAATCACCTGCCATGGTGTACAGCAGTAAATTGGTACTTCCAAACCACGGCTTCAATGGCAAACGACCACGAACCGCACGATGCAGTTGCGTCGGCTCACAAGTCTCACAATCCTCTGCCGCCGCAGCCATCGCCTGATCCTCGATTGCCAGAGGCATTTGAGCCCCCTGAGGAAGTTCGCGGATGGTTTCCATCGGTGGCTCGCCAGGGATGACATCCGTCAACGCTGGCGGCGGCAGATCATCTGGAACCTGCGCCAGTACAAACTGTTGGGCCGCGTCCTTTTCCGGATGGAAGTTATTCCATTTGGCTGGCGCATCATACCGGTAGGCAGACTGTGCCGAGGCCGAAACGCAGCAAGCCAAACCCAAACATGCCAAGAGCAGGTGCAAAGACGTTTTCATGATCACTGAATCCTTTTCACGTGTGCGTTGTCGCATTCCATTGCCAAAAACAGCCCATGATCCACCAATATCCGCTCAGGACATCGATGCGACTGTTTCCGCTGATGCAGTAAAACGACGTGCAATTTAGGGAGGCGGGCGATCCATACCCTTAACAGTAATTCCATTTCTAGCAGGGGCAGCATCTGCACATGGACACCACTCACCCTTAGCAGGATGGATCGTCCGAATCGGACAAAGCACTGCGACTTTCCATGAAAACAACCAGCAATTCATGACATGATGCACCTACAATTGCCTCAACACGACGTTCCAAAACTACCGTGACATTCAGCACAAAGCTTCTCAATGCCAGAACTGCTGGTTGCCACGACAACCGATCAAAACCTGGTTTGTGCTGCACGCTCAACAACCAGCCCCCACAAACGAGCAACAACGCAACTCCGACCTCGATCGCCTGTGCAAGCCGCGACGAGGCATCCGGAGGCATCGTCAAAACAAGCCGTCAAAACAAGCCGTTAAAACAGAATACGCGTTGGCAAGGGGCAAGCATTCCGCGAACCGTCCAGAGCCTGCACGACCCAGAACGAAATCGAACACAAACACCGCAGCCTACAGCCCAGCAGGGTGCCTGAACCAAGATCAGCAGGGTGCCTGAACCAAGATCAGAAAAAACCGCGCATCCCACGGTCGCGATTTGGGATCAACGCGATTTGGGATCAACGCGATTTGGGATCAACGCTGCTATCCTCGACCTGCCCAGCATCGAGACAGACAACCTGCTCGGTTCGCTCGCTGCCACTGCCGACTCCGATCCGCAGAATCAATTGGTCGCGGGAAATCGCCGGACTGGCATAACAATCATCCCCCAAACGATTTTTCGCAACAGGCACATAATCTGGTCCGGCCTGAAAAACGAACGTATCACCGCTTAAATTTGGGACAATCACCGTGTCATTGACGAGGACAGGTGATGCACTGAAATTACCGCCCAAACGCTTCTTCCAGAGTTCCTCCCCGGATTCAGCATCCCAACAAATCGCAACCCCCTTATCGCTCACGGTTAACAACTTGTCGCCTACTACCAGAAGAGACGGCTCGTAGGTTTTAAGATTGTTCGACCACAAACGTTTTCCATCCGCTGACAGGCAGATCGTTTCCGATTCAGGGTAACCGCCACTAGCAAAGATTCGCTCTCCATCCGAGACGACGGTACCGCAAGTTGCTTCCGCGATGCACTCTGTTCTCCAATACAAGTCGCCTGACTCGGGATCGTAGCTGCTGACCGCATCATTACCGCTGATCAGCAACTGATCGCGGCCCCCAACTCGAATCACCGTTGGACTTGAGTAACTGTCTGCAGTGCCTCGACCGACCCGCCAGACCACTTCGCCCGTCTCATTATCCAAGGCAGCGAGGTAACCACCGCCCTTGTTGTCGGCAACGACAAGGACGAGCGATTTGTAGAGGATGGGCGATGGTGCGTAACCGAACTTTGAAACGAACTTGCCAACTTCACGCTGCCACATGATTTTTCCATCCAGATCGAGAGCGGTTGCCATGATGGCATCGGCATTGAGCATCGCAATGTACAAACGACTTCCGTCGCAGGCGATTGTTCCATTCGCATTGGTCGCTTTTTTATGAACGGAGTTCTTTGCCGGAAAACCATCCTGATGAATCACCGTCTGCCACCGCTGCGAACCGCTCTGACGATCCAAGCAAATCACTGACTGAGCCTGTCGGTCCTCCTCTGCCGTCGCCAGAAAAATCGATTCCCCAACCACAATCGGCGACCCATGCCCTCGCCCCGGAATATCAGCACGCCACAACACATTGCTGGTCTCACTCCAAGTCACGGGCACGGACCCGCCCTGCGCCAGTCCGTCCTGCGACCGACCACGCCAAGCATTCCAGTCACTTGCATCCAACGCCAATTGAGAACCACGAATTCCCACCCCACTCTCACTCACCGAAACCAACCCAACGGGGTTGCGTTTGCTGCAGCCAAGGACAACAACTGACAAAAAAACCGAAAAAAATGCGATCTGTTTCACGACGCGAAAGGAAGGTCGCATTTTCCTGAACTGCAATAATGCTCGCATGAAGGCCTCGTCGGTAGTTTGCATGTCAGCTCGCATGCCGAAATAGAATCAAGTCATCGAAGATACTCGGTCAGTGTAATGCATTGAGCCCTTTTGCTAACCTGGCCTGAACCCTGACGGGCAACACGCATTGCCGCACAGGCCCAAAGCACAGGCCCAAAGCACTGGCAAGAACTCTGCGGGCAACGGCCATCCGTTCAGCAACGCCAATGCCCCACCACGGCCTTGCTAGCATCCCGCAATGTGTCCTGCACCCCGTACTTCACTCTTGCCCGCCAACCCGCGAATTTTGTATATCTTCAAAGCGGTGCCGATGGGCGGCAGTTCCAGTAAAGGATGATTGGAAATGGCAATGCAACTTGGAGACATCGCAAGTCTCGTCGAAGGTCGTTTGAACGGAAGGCCAGAGATCTCCTGCACGGGGGCAAATCCTCCGGGCGAGGCCACTTCGACCGAAATCACGATGTTGGACGATCCATCGCGACTGGAATCACTGAAAGATTCGCGAGCCACGGCCGTGGTGACGCGTTCTGCCGTCGATTTATCAGCGGTTGGTCTGGGGGATGTGCCCCAGCTCATTGTGGCCGATCCCCATCAAGCTTTCGCGAAGATTGTGGCCACCTTTCGGCCCCCCATCGATACCACGGTACCAACCGAGGGGATAGATTCGACTGCAGTGATTCACGAAACAGCGAAGGTTCACCCCACAGCGACAATCGGCATGGGTGTGACGATTGGGGCAAGGACACGAGTCATGCCCGGTGTTGCGATTGCTCCCTTCACTGCGGTCGGAGAAGACTGCGTGTTGCACGCGAACGTGACCCTTTATGAGTACACGAGCATTGCGGACCGCGTCATCATTCACGCGGGCACGGTCATTGGGTGCCATGGTTTTGGGTACCGTCAGCAATCCGGTCGCCACTTACCAACAGCCCAACTGGGTTATGTGTCCATTGAGGCCGACGTTGAGATCGGGGCCAGCGTGACGATCGACCGCGGCACCTACGGTGCCACGCGAATTGGCGAGGGAACCAAAATCGATAATCAGGTCATGATCGGCCACAACTGTCGAATTGGAAAACACAACCTGCTATGCAGTCAGGTTGGAATCGCAGGTAGTTGCACAACAGGTGACTATGTGATTCTGGCCGGTCAGGTGGGGCTGAAAGATCACATTGAACTGGGCGACGGAACGATTGTCGGGGCTCAGGCTGGCGTGATGGACAATTGTGCCGGCAATGAAGTTTACCTGGGTTCACCAGCAACACCTCAACGCGATCAGATGCAAATCATGGCTGTCCAACGCAAGCTGCCTGAAATGCGGCGGGAAATCAAACAGCTGCGACGTGAACTGACGCGTCTGACAGAACTCAACGGCCCTGCCGAGAGTGCCTCGGTTGAATCCCAGGCCACGTCCAAAGGCAAGCGAGCAGCATGATTGACCGCAACGGTTACTGGCCTCGACGCGGACATAAGATCATGGCACAGCACCAATCTGACGAAAATCAACCGCCGATCGGGCTTGTTGCCGGCTGGGGCAGTTTTCCGGTACAGGTCGCACAATCCTTGATTCGTGAAGGTCACCGGGTGTGCTGCGTTGCCATCAGTGGACACGCCAGCACTGACTTGGAATCCATCTGCGATCATGTGACATGGGCTGGCGTGGGCAAACTGGGTGGTCATATCCGTTACTTCCGTCGCAACGGCGTCGAGCAGGTAACCATGGCTGGCAAGCTGTTCAAGGCCGACCTGCTTTACCAGGGTTCCGTATGGCTGAGACACTTCCCGGATCTGACATGCATTCGCACTTTGGGCCCATCTTTGCTGGGCCGCCAACGCGATGCGCGGGATGACAATCTTCTCGTCGCCGTTACAAATGCTTATGCACGTGCTGGCATGGACGTATTAGCAGCAACTGACTTTGCACCGGAGTTACTCGTGGAAGCTGGAATACTGGCGGGCCCCAAACTGAAACAACGCCAGACATCCGATGTTGCGGCGGGCTGGGAAGTTGCCAAGCAGATGGGGGGAATGGATATCGGACAGACCATCACGATCAAAGATGGAACTGTCATCGCCGTCGAAGCGATCGAAGGTACGGATGCATGCATTGATCGAACCGGAACCTTATGCCGACGTGGTGGGTGGACTCTGGTCAAAGTCAGCAAACCTCAGCAGGATATGCGTTTTGATGTTCCCACGATTGGTCCTCAAACCGTTCGCCGCGTCGCGCAAGCCGAGGGCACTGCGATCGCGATCGAAGCAGGCAAGACGATTCTTGTTGAACGTGAAGCAACGCTCAAGCTTGCGAACGACCTGGGAATTTCGATCATTGCCATGAATCACGATGCCGACAATTCGCTCGGCATGCCTACGGACTCGACCGCCACACTTGAATCCGCAAACCCATCAACAAACGCCCATCGTTCGGGACGCGCTGCCTGAGGCGAACCCCGCTGGAAACCATGCCCCACGTCAATGACCACTACGAAAAGATTGCTCGCACGTGCCCACCGGCCAAACTGAATCTTTTTCTTGAACTACGGGCTCGAAGACCAGACGGTTTTCATGAGATCGACACCGTGATGGTTCCAATTGACTGGCGGGACGAGTTGCAACTGCAACGGATTCCAGCTGACCAAATTGAGCTAAAAGTTCAATGGCTTCCCTCAGAACAGATCACCGCGCAGCGACTGGGAGTCGAGCTTGGGAGTGCAGCAGGACGTGATTTACTGGAAATCCCGTGTGATCAGCGGAATCTCGTCCATCGAGCACTGTCAGCATTTCGCGAGGCCTTCGAGATCAACGATGGCTTCCGCTGCAAGCTTGGGAAACAGATTCCGGCTGGAGCAGGTCTTGGTGGCGCCAGCAGCGATGCAGCATCAGCGCTTCTTTGTGCGGCAAAATTGTGTGGCATCCCCCTCCACACCCCACGACTGGTCGAAATTGCCGCAAAGATCGGCAGCGACGTCCCCTTTTTCCTCGGGATGGGTGGCAACACCCCAATTAGCGGTGCCCGCGCAACGGGCCGCGGAGAACAGATCCAGCCGATCCAACTCGGCAAAACGCTCGACTGCGTTGTAATTTTTCCGGCGGTTTGCCTGTCCACCGCCAAGGTCTACACGCATTCGCAAATCCCTTCCACTCCAAGAGATGCGACTGCGTTGCTGGAACTGCTTCAAGATCCAAAAGTCACGGACCTGGAGCCAGCCATGCTCAATCGACTCTCCAATCCGGCAAAAAAACTTGCTCCGCAAATCGCGGAAATTCTCGAATCACTGTGGCATGAGGGGCTGAGACCGTGTCAATTGACAGGTAGCGGTTCTGCATGTTTTGCAATTTCAAGCTCATCGGGGAGTGCACAACAGGCAGCTTTGAAATTGCGAGCACGCTTGGAACCTGGCGCATTGGTCATGGCAACAAAAAGCACGCAGGTTCCCGCACAGATCGATGTGTCGTAAACACCAGCATGCTCGCAGGCAATCCGAAGATGATTTGGAGATGCCAGCCAGTTAAGGAGGGTCGGACGTGGAGATCACCGAGATTCGCATCAAGTTGATGGAGGCCTCAGAAGATCGACTGAGAGGCTTCTGTTCCATCACCATCGAAAATGCTTTTGTCATCCGTGATCTTAAGATCATTGATGGCTCCAATGGACCGTTCGTTGCCATGCCCAGCCGAAAGCTGAGCAGCAATTGCCAACGATGTCGGCACAAGAATCATTTGCGATCCAACTACTGCAATCACTGCGGGACAAAACTGCAGCATGACGAGGCTGGATACGCGACACCCCAAAAGCTCTATGCGGATGTTGCGCACCCGATCAATAGTGAATGCCGGGAAGAAATCCAACAAGCGGTGCTCGCGGAACTCGAAACCGAGTTGGCCCGCTGTGAACAACCGGGCTACAGGTCGCGATATGACGATGAGTTTGATGCCGAGGGAAATCCAACGCCTCCCCCTGCCCGCTCACGACAAGCTTCAGAAACCCACGCTCCTGAAACAAAAAACACAACCCGGAAAACCGACAACACAATCACCAACCAGAATTCTTCAGAGCGGATCGAACCCGAAAATAATTCCGCAGTGAAAACACCTGCGATGCAAGCGCCGGCTCAGCAAAGCTCAGCCGATCATGCGGATAACCCGGCAAGCTTGCCAGCCCACTCCGACTCGAAACATCCTGCCCCAGAGCACCCAACGACGAGTCGGATCGACAGCCAACCCACCGATGCCGTTCCGGCTCCAATGAGCCTGCGGGACACGAGCCTGCGGGACACAGAAACCACGAAACGCAGTCCTGCCGCCAACTCGTCGCCAGACGAAGACGACAGCTTTGGTGCAGGCATCTTCTAGACGCCAAGAACAATGCAATCTCGGCACACTGCACTGCACTGCAACACTGCACTGCAACACTGCACTGGGCGATTCACTGGGCGATTCACTGCATCGCTAAGCGACACGAAGGCTTGCAGATGACTCAGCTTGACCCAATCGTCCGATGCCCAGCAAGGACAACAGGGGTTCAATTTGATACGGCTTGCTAAGCGTGAGTGTCACTCCGCCCTTACTGGCAGCATTGACCTCGCTGTAACGCGGGGCATTTGCGATCCAGGCATGAACGGGTGCCCCGTCGTTTCTAACGAATGGCTTGAGCCTCTGGCTCCATCGATCTGCAGTTGCAGCCACGGCCACTGAATCATCCCACCAAACGGCATCGATTCGGCGCATCTGCCACCCACACGCATCACGACACCAAAATGCGACGGCGCCGGCGGATTCAGCAAGGTCCATCAGAGCCGAACCATTTGCCGGTGTTGCACTCACGACGGCCACGGAGCGGCATGGGTTGCCCGCCACAGGCACAACCGCTCCACAACAACGCAACCATGCTGGCAAGACCTGCGCCCATTGATGACAGTACAATCGCTCACGTTTGCTAAAGACCGGATCGAGGATCTTGGCATACATACCCTCGCAACACGATCCCATCAGGCACAGAACCCTAGCTTGCGGATAAGCTTCTCGCATGTCGCGAATCAGAGATCGCGAGGGCATGATCCGCTGATGCTGAGCGATCACGATCGCACGCACCTGGACCGCTGGACGCTGAAGTCCATCCACAACAGATGAACGCATCGCAATCTGGGGAGCATGAGCAGCACAGTGCTGGTATGCTTCCAAAAATTCTTCTCCTGCATCCTCACTGATCCACATCAGCGTTCCGGGATCGGAGAATTCTTCCTGAGAAGGAACAGAATTAAAAACACCCACTTGATTCATAGCACACATCCATGTCTGCGTTTCATGCTAACCATCCAAACCTTGTTGCATCCCGATCTGCTGCGTCCCGATCTGCTGCGTCCCGATCTGCTGCGTCCCGATCTGCTGCGTCCCGATCTGCTGCGTCCCGATCTGCTGCATTGATCGTCAGCGACCTAGGCCAACCCGCTACAGGCATCGTCAATCACTTCCTCAGCCTGGCAAAGATAGTGATGGGCTTGGGTGGCTGATTCGCTACCACGCAAGTTGGCCAAGAGCTCACCATCAGCCACCATGCGGCTTAACTTTGCCAGAATACGAAGGTGGGCCGCATCATCGTAAGAGCAAATCAGGAAAAAGATGTCTGTCAGGTGCCCTGTATCGGAAAAAGGCATGGCTGAGGGGCAAACAGCCAATGCGACCACAGAATCCGCGAGAATCGAGGTTTGGGGTCGGCGGGGGTGCAGCAGGGCGACTCCGCAATCGAGCGCGGTGGGATGCATTTTCTCACGAGCCTTGACTGCTTCGGCCATGGCGGGTGCATCCCACATCAGGCCTGATTGAGCGGCCAGATCACACATCGAGCGGATGACCGAACTACGTGTCCTCGCATTCAGCGGGATTGCAGTGGTTTCGATTGAGCACAGTTCACGAATGGGGCGCTCCACCTGCTGCCCGGGTACCCGATCCAAAACCCTCTGCACTTTGACCAACTCATCGGCATCGCTGACCCCGATTTGTTCTTCGAGCCAATGATGGATCTCCGCCTCGGAAAAACGCCATTGGCCCCCCACTCGCCGTCCGGGCAAACGTCCACGAACGGCCATTTTCTTGACTTGTTCGGGAGTCAGATGCAGGTATTCCGCCAATTTGGGAACGTCAAGATCTTCCATCAGGAGACCGGATGATTGAGGAATCGAATGCCAGATCGCCCATCAACGGGCCCAATTTGGTAGCTGGATGTAACCGTTACCGATTCGCCGATGCGATTTGATAGCACCGTCAAAACTCGTCCGACCGCAAGGATCCAGTTCTATTTCATCTTGACCAAAACTGCATCGGAAGAGTAACCACAGCATAGACGAGTTTTCAGAATCCGATACCTCGTCATGCATTGTCTCTCAGGATCACGAAATGGCATCGGCTGCACAACACTACCCAAGACACATGCTCCTGCGACTGGTATTTGCCATCGTATTTGCGACAACCTTGCTCGCAAGTCCGTCATTCGCTCTCCAGTTCTCTGCCCCCAGCGGTGGAAACGGATTTTCGAATCAGCCTGGTTCACCGGTCGACGCTCCCCAGACGAACTTAACACCGATCGCTGCGCCACCCACGGCATACCAGCCCCCTGCTGGTTACGGCAGTTTTGATCCTTACGCGACCACCAATCCGGGAGCCGCAACGACTCCCATTCCCGGGGTTACCAATGGTTTGGGTCCGGGCGTCACAACGATTGGACCGCCCAGCGCACCTGCGATGGGCGGCGCCTCGATCGCCCCTCCCAGCAGTTTGTTTGGGCAATTTTTCTCACAACCTGCATCACAACCCATGCCAGGCTACGGTCCCACCTCATCACCCTCGATTTATGGAACACCTCCCGCGGGAGCCAATGGAATTTACGGCCCGGCTGGATATCCCACCTCTGCCTATCCAGCCTCCACTCCGAACTCATTGTTCCCCCAGGGCTTTGGCGATTTTCAATATGACGCGTTGATGCAAAATCCCGCGGATGGTTACAGCGCCTACAGCCTGCTTCAGGGGCCACGTTTTCGCTACACCTTTGTGGGCGAGGGAAGCAAGCCAAACATGCTGGGCATCAATGACTTTGACACATCGATCGTTTTTGCCTTTCCGAATTTTCTATTTTTAACGCAACCTCTTTACGTTGTCCCGTCATTTTCACTGCATCTTTGGAGTGGTCCTCAGACAACGCCAGCAAACAATGCTGACCTGCCGTCCAAAGCTTACAGTGCTTTTCTGGACGTGGGCTGGGAATCAGACCCAACCCAAATGTTTGGCACCGAGTTCGGAATACGCTTCGGTGGATTCTCTGAGTTTGGCGTTTGGAATAGTCGCAGCTTCCGAGTGATGGGCAAGGCATTGGCGGATTTTCGGCTGACACCCACCACCGTAATGAAGGGAGGCGTGTACTACGTGAATCGCGTGGACATCAAACTGGTCCCAGCCTTCGGATTCCAATGCCAACCGAATCCACAAACAAGGGTCGATTTATTTTTCCCACAACCGCGTTTTTCGCGTTACTGCCGCACCGTGGGAACACGAGATGTCTGGTGGTATCTGAGCGGAGACTACGGCGGCGGTTCTTGGACCGTCAAACGAACGACCGGCGCACTTAACGGCCAAGTCGAGAGTATCGCTATCGACGATCTACGGGCCGTGACAGGATTTGAATGGGGAAAATCCGAAGCACTACGACTCGGTCGACGTGCTGCCTTCGCAGAGATCGGCTGGGTATTTAATCGCAAAGTCAAATACCGCTCTCACTCGGGCGACAACTTTGACCCTAAAGACAGCTTCATGTTTCGCGTCGGCGTTGGTTACTAGCAGCGTTGGTTACTAGCAGCGTTGGTTACTAGCAGCGTTGGTTACTAGCAGCGTTGAAATGGAAACCACAGCATTCGCGGCGTTTAGTAATGCGGTGGCTTCTCATCGAGCGGATCGAACTCGGGTTCCTGACGTTCCTTGATCTCTTTGTATTGCGTCTGCAGCTGATGACATCGCCGCTCAATCAGGTCAATTCTGCCTGACTGTTCGGTAACGACTTCATTCAGTTGTTCGTACAGACGCTGAACGTGCGCCAGCTGAATTTCCAACTCGGTAATACGCTCTTCGGGATCTTTTGTCATCAGCTTTTGATGTCCGTAAACGATCGCAGGTCGTAAGGAATATCGACGTAATCCAACACTCGGCATAAGCCACGCAAAGCGACGCCGAAACCATCAGGTCCACTAAAGCCACCAAACTGGCCTCCGCCTTTGACGTGTGGTTCGAGATCAAGGAAGACACCGTCGGCACCGCGAGCGGCCATCCGAGCTTCCAGATCAGGCAAGAAGTCTTTGAGATCCCGAAGGATCGCCTCATGTCCACTATCGCCGACATCCGCCGGCACAAAATTACTCAAGCTAGCTTCATCAACGTGCTCGATTCTCCCTGTCGGTGAAGGATCGTGGTAATCCTTGATGTGCAACCATCCCAAACTAGGCTTCATCGCCAGGTACTGAGCGTAGGTTTCGTCCGCCGTGAATCCCTGCGTGACAATGTTCGCCGCATCGAAAATCGTCAACATGGC
>PKCN01000446.1 GCA_002862205.1 Planctomycetaceae bacterium
CCACAACCACTTGAAATACGCATGTTGGACAGCAATCCAATCCCATCCCCCGAAATTTCAACCACTACCGAAGTTCTGGAGCAGCAGAGCGATGTCCTGGTCGCTGGTCTGACTGAAGAGGGTAGGCTTCCGTCAACATTGGACGCCGTCAACCAAATGACAGGAGGTTGGATCGAGCGTCTGATTGCAGAAGGGGAAATCCGCGGAAAACAAGGTGAGTTGACGCTGCTCGCCTCTCCGGCCAATACCGGCCCCCGAATGTTGCTGGTCGTTGGCTTGGGCTCAGGTGAGCCGGACAGGCATTTGGCTTTTGAGTCCGGAGCGATGGTGGTTCGGCGTCTGGGCGATCGTCAACGGGAAACGGTCGTTGTGGCGATTGCTGAGTGCTTTCCGGAGAATGATCATGACGCCTTGGTCGCGGGAACTCTCTCAGGATGTGAACAACAGGCAATTTATCAGTCTGAACCGGCACTACTCGTTCCAGAAAAAATTCTGTTCCACGGTGTTTCTGACGAGAGCCTCCAGCGGGGGTGTGTTGTGGGTGAATCCATTACGCACACACGGCGTCTGGTGAATGAACCGCCTGCCGTTGTCTTTCCCGAGAGCTTTGCGGAAAAAGTCACCTCTTTGTTCGAGGGTACTTCCGTATCAGTCGAAGTTTGGGATGAGCAGCGATTGATCGCGGAGGGCTGCAGAGCAATCCTCGCAGTCGGAGCAGGTTCGTCCAAATCACCTCGGCTTCTCATCCTGCGGTACAACGGCGGCGGTTCAGAGAAACCACTGGCCTTGGTCGGAAAGGGTGTCACCTTTGACAGTGGTGGGCTCTCGCTCAAGCCCAGTGCTGGCATGATTGACATGAAATGTGACATGGCCGGCGCTGCCACCGTGGTTGGGGCCATGCATGGAATTTCCAAGTTGGGGCTGCCATGTAATGTTATCGGCTTTTGTGGACTCGCGGAAAATATGGTCAGTGGTGACAGTTACAAGTTAGGCGATGTGATTGAAACCCGCAGTGGCAAAACCATCGAGATTTTGAACACGGATGCCGAGGGCCGTGTGGTGCTCGCCGATACTCTGGATGTAGCCATCCAGCATGAGCCAAGAGCGATGGTTGATCTTGCTACTCTGACGGGTGCCTGCATGGTTGCGTTGGGCACTGACGTGGCAGGTTTGATGACAAATGATCAAGAGGTTTGTGATCAATTACAGGCTGCAGCGAGTGTTGAGGGAGAACCCGTTTGGCAACTACCAATGTTTGATATCTTTGATGAAAAGGTCAAAAGCAAAGTGGCTGACATCAAAAATGTTGGCGAGGGTCGCTGGGGTGGTGCTATCACTGCGGCCAAGTTTCTCGAAAACTTTGTAGGAGATGTCCCCTGGGTCCACATTGATATTGCCGGCCCCGCGTTTGCGGACGGCGCCAAGCCATCACGAGATGCGGGGGCGACTGGAGTGATGGTGCGCAGCCTGATCCGCTGGGTAGAAAACAGCGCCAGTTAACAGAAATCAGTGACCTGAACTACGGTCCTGATTGGCTGCAAACAATGTCGCGTTATTTGGTGCCGGGCCAGAATTTTTTCCACTTGCTTTCGCCAGCCTTGGGAACCGTATCGCCATCCTGACTGCTGCGTTGATTAACGCCCTCAAGTTTTGCGGCAAGTTCACGGATCGCATGAGTGATGCCAGCTCGCGGTGCTTGCACGATCAATGGGACACCGTTGTTTCGGACTTCAACCATGGTTCGATAGTCATTCGGCAGCAGGGCGAACACGTCGCGTCCCAACGTTTCCTTGGCCTTCTTCAAGCTGATCTGCCCCGAGTCCAGTCCGGCGCGGTTCACCACAATCTCGACTTTGTCCTTCAGGTCTTCCATCTCATCAAAGCTCATCATCAGGCGGACTACATTGCGCAGGCACGGCAAATCCAGCTGGGTCACCAGCACGACCTTGGATGCACTCTCAATCGCAGCCATGTCAATCAAGCTGTAAGTCTTGGACAGGTCGATAATCAGGTGCGAGAATGACGCTTTCAAAAGTCCTATGACTTTGCGGATATTTTCATGGGTAATCGCATTCGTGTCGTGCAGTTCAACGGGCCGTGGCAGCAGATACAAACCGCTGCTGTGTTTGGTGAGTGATCGCTTGAGCAGTTGAATGTCGAGTCGGGATACGTTCTGAACGACATCGGCTAGAGTGTAATCAGGGATGGAATCCAGAAATACGTCAGCGTCCCCGAGTGCCAAATCAAGGTCCAACAGGGCAACGCTGTTCATTGTGTTTTCAGCAAGTACACAAGCAAGATTGACGGCGGTGCTTGTGCTCCCCACTCCACCTGTCGCACCGGCAATGGCAATGACTTCACTGCTACGGGAGCCACCCTCGAGACTGCCAAACTTCTGGTGGCTGACCCGTTCAAGCGCTCCTGACAGATCATCATCAGAAACAGGCAGCGTCAGGAATTCCCGTGCTCCTGCACGGATAGTCTTGAGAATCAGTTGCCCGTCGGTGTCACGACTTGCGGCAAGGATCGCGGTGCCAGGAATTTCCGCAGTCAAACGTTCAATCAGATCAATTGCCTGACTGGGATTGCTGTCAAGAGAAACAACACCAACATCCGGAGTGGTTTGTTCCAGAACATCCGGAAAGAATTCGTATCGCGAACAATCCGCCTCCAACCACACCGTATCCAATCCCAAAAGTATTGCCTTCAGGGATTCGCGCGTAGCGTCGTTCGGATCGACGAGGGCAATTCTTAATACGTTACTCATGAGATTAGTTGCTCAGTGTGTTCCTGACGATATACAACGCGAGCGTTTGTATAAAGGTTTACGCTCGCGGTCTCATCACTTCACAGGTGGTGCCGTGATGGAGACTCCTTCGCCTACGACGACTGGTGCTTCGCTGGGAACAATCGCTCCAGGTGGAATCGCTTCTTTGTATCTGAATTGTCCTGGCATGACTTCTGGCATCACGCTGTAACCATCTTCCAAGATGTTGCAGTTGTCGCTGCCCAACAGGTTTGGAACTTCTATATGACCCCTCAGATACAAATCGGTGTCGCTCGGCGACATGGAGTTCAGACCTGGGCCACCACGTGGTACTTGGTGTGGGTCCAAGGCGTCGACGAGTTCAGGGGTCACCGTGATCAATAGTTCGATGTCGTTCCTGATTTCGCCGACACTGCGGAACGCTGCACCGATGTAAGGCAATTCGCCAAAGAAAGGAGTGGATCGCGATACGGCTTCTGTCCGGCTTTGAAGCAATCCTGCGATCGCAAACGTTTGTCCTGCCTGTAACTCGACAGCCGTTTCGACATAGCGGGAACTGAAAGCCGGAACATCAATGCCTTCCGAACTGATTGATCTCGAAGGATCGGGTTCGGTCACTTCCGGACGCACTTCCAACCGGATACGGCCAGGCCCGACAACGAACGGAAGGAAATCAACGGCCGTACCGAATTCTTCATAGTCTACGGTGACGGAGTTATTCGTCGGCACAATGTAAGGAACACGCCCACCCACATTGAACCTTGCCGGGCGACCGTGCGTCGCAACCACGGTCGGTTCCGCAAGGAATTTGATCAGGTCCTGCTTGCGAAGTGCCGAAATCAGAGCCTGGAAATCACCCGCGTTGGCAAAAAGCTTGTTGGTTGCGTTAAGGCCAGCACCTGCTGTGGGGATCGCAGTGTCGATACTTGCCGCTGCGCTGATCAGACCACTAGGGGCCGAATAAAAGAATGAACCTGTCGAAATGCTACCCCAGTCGATGCCCAGATCTCGGAGCTTTGTACGCGATACTTCCATGATCTTGGTATGCAGCAGAACCGTCTGTACCCCAACCACGCGAATGTTGTTGACAACAGTCGTGTAGAACTGCTCAGTGATTGCAACTGCGCGATCCACATCGTCCACGCTGGTCACCGTTCCTGAAATGATCGCGCTGTCCTCAATCGGAATGACCTTCAGCGTCGCCAACGGAAGTTGACTCTCCAGAATGCCTTCAACCTGTCGGGCATCAGCCATGACAATCACATCGACTGTGTACAGCCGGTCATTTGTATCCCAAAGATTCAGCTGGGTTGTGCCAGGTGTCTTTGCAAAGATCTGTATCTGATTTTGAGAAACCGGTGTCGCCCCAACGACCAGTTCGTTATAGACCTGGAACTTTGGGATTCGTTCTTCCAAAGTCAGGATGCGGCTGCTCTTGACAATCATCTCAACCCGCTCAGAGGGTTGCGAGATATTGTGGGCAACAGCCGAACCGTTGGAGGCCAGGACGGCTGATACATTCTGGGCGTGTGTTGGCCTGAGGCACGCGACGGACATCGTCGTGGCAATCAATAATGCGGCTGAGAGCCGTGCCATCAATCGGGTCGTTTCCATCGCTGGGTCATCCTTGCTGGACCAAATTCGAATCCATTCGAATTCTGAGCTACCCAGTGAGATAGTCCTCACCGAAGTAGCGACAGAGGTCCTTGCGTGTAACGGTTGTAAATGAAAGGTTGTTGTGGGCAGAGTCAGCTTCTCGTTTGTCGAGCTGATCGTCACTGTGTTTTTGGGATTTCCAATCGCCGATCCCGATTCAGCTAATTCAATCGTTTGACGGCGGTTCAAAAAACGGACTGCCTTCGCCATTGAGTCGTTGATAATCGTCGTCGTCGGTCACCTGAACTGGAAGAGTGTCTGTCATCGGTCCCTGAGGCTCCGCATCCACGGCTCCTACTTCTCCAACAAGAACGGGTAACTTTCCTGCAACGATCCAATACTCAAGCATGCGTCCTTCGACGAGCTTGAACATCGTAAAGCCTTCAACCTTCTTCCCAATGACTTCCGGGCCCGTGACAGCTTCGGCCTTCAAGGCCATCTTTGCTGCTTCTTCTTCGGCCAGTCGCAAACGCTCTTCTTTCTCGTCCTGTTCTTTGCGGTGATTCTCAATCATTGCCACGAATTTCGCCGCAGCTTCGTTTGACCCATCATCGAGGGTGTGATCCTGATCGCTCGCCTTTTGTAATTCAATATCGGCCAACTCTTTGGCGTAGGACCATGCATCCTTGTCTTTCTCGGGAATCAGCAGCTGGATGAAACGGGCGGATTCTCCACGCTCTTCCGCCGTCCTCTGAGAGGTATCTCCATCGATCGAGAAAACACGAATTCCATTGAATACCGTTTGTGAGCCGCTGCGGGGAATGAACTCGTCTTCGTCAAAAAATCCAACGACATCAACACGGTCGCCCGGCTGTATCGAACTTGCAATGCCCAGCTCGCTAGCGTCCATGTCAACAGCTTTCCAACCGTTGGGTACGCTCGACCAGTTTTCATCCATCAATTTGACAGGCATGATCGGTTCGCCTTCGAACAAACGCTGCTTTGCGTACTTGCCCTCAACTTCAGCTAACCGATTGCTGGCGCCTTCGGGAACCTTGTCCTCGGGCCACCGTTCCAACGCGATCTTCTCAGCCGTGATTTTTTCGCCCACATCGATCTTTGCCGCTGTGACGAAAATCTCAACCATCGTGGTGGTATTTTGATTACCTTGCGCTTTTAACCATTCGCTGGCCAGAACGGCGGCAACAGTGCCACACACGCACGCAAGCAGTAGATAGATCGATTTGTTACGCATGGCACTATGTCGTCGGAAACGAGTCACCCGTCGGGTTTCATGGTCAGTTCAATCAGTGCCGAAGCGCTGAGAGGGCTGCCGTAAGAGTCATCGGCGCAAAACATTGGATCGCTGCAACCCGCAGGATCGTTGAGCTATCATCAATACGATCGGCGAGCCCAACGCAATCGGTCGGGCCCGCCCAATCGTCAGACTTTGACAGCGGAATCATCCGGTTGCCGTTTTTCAAACAAGCATTCCTGCAATCGCAAAGTATGCAATCGAACCAATCGCCATTGGGATTCCATATGGCAGCAAGTACATCGAGGGCTTTCTCTCACGAGCGATCTCCGAGAGTTTCTGCGGACTTCGGATGGTTTTCCACTCGTGCAGAATCTGGTGACCCATGGCGAGGTGTTTGTGCCATTGTCCACTGCGCAAGATCATGAACAGTGCCATGAGACCCCCCACAATGGCGGTCGCAGCAAAGGCGTAAAGGGTGACCATGATGCCAAGCCAAGCGCCAACACCAGCGAGTAGTTTGACGTCACCGGCACCCATGCCGCCGACATTACGCAGAACCAGAAGCAGCATCATGCCGACGAAGGTTCCCAGTAAACTCCAGCCAAGGCCGGTCATTCCATCCTGCATCGTCCAGTGCAACCATCCACAGGCGATGAAAGGAAAAGTGAGCCAGTTGGGTACCTTCAAGATCGCGCCATCAATGATCGCAGCGATGATGAGGACGACTGTCACGAACCAAACGGTCCAGTTTTCAGCAATTCCTTGAATTAGCGTTTCCATAGTGAGTATCCCCGTATTTTGTTAGCGAGCGGTGGGTTGCGAAACGAGCATGGTGTGCTCAGTTGCGTCAGGTGTTGTGGTTCGACGACCGTCAGCGCGGCCCAATCAGCCAACTGAACATTGCGAACAGAAGGGTTACCAGGCAACATGACAATTGCCAGGCGTAGGCGGCGGCGTCGGCAGGCAGTAGTGGGTAATTCATGTGAGAATCCCGCAGTGGGCAGGAGGCGGGACGACCGAAATCGAACCGGTGGGAGTCGTAAAGGCAGCAACCTATACGCAAACATCCCGGCGCCACGGTACGGTTCCTGATTGACTGGAACCGCACCGAAAAGCGACGAGATATGTTAATCGTGCCACTTGTATCAAGCGGCAACCGTTCTAGTTAGAGATCGCGGTTCCAACTTCTTCGAACTTGGCATTGGCGTTGGTACCGATGGTACCAACAGCAGCCAAACATACGACTACGATGAGTGCCAACATAACGGCGTACTCAACTGCAGTCGGGCCATCTTCTTCTTTCAGGAAATTTACGATGCTGTCAGCGAAATTCTTCATGTCTCTCTCCTCGCGAGTGTGACGCATATTTAGTGAGTATGCGACAACGACTTAAAATAGTACGACTCAACGTGAGTCATACCTGCTAAAGGGACAGCCTCGTCTCCGACTTTCGTCTGACACGCCTTGGCATGGTCTTGTGGTCAGGACCACAAACTCATGTTCCCTTGGCAACCCGGCGGTCCAATGAACCAACAATGCGTTCGTGCACTGCAAGTTGATTGGATCCGTGGCTTTGCGCCCCGCCTTCACAGACGGTTTGCCCTTGTCCAGGGAGCAAGGCTGACCAAAACGTGACCCACCGCATTCCTGCGGCCGGTTTCGTTTTGGCAGCGAGTCGAACAACGACTCACTCACTTCAATAGAAACCTAAGACAAAATAGAGCGCTGTCAAAAAACTCTGGTCAACGAAACCTTGTCGATCAAGATGATGGTCCGGATATGCGGATTATTCCTAATGGGTAGTCACTGATGGTGTTGGAACACCTGGTGCTCCCCTCTTTGGAGGGGCAATGGGAGAAGCATCACTTTCCCGAATTCTGAGGCTGCTTCGAGTGGGCGTGGGCTGGGCCCGAATCCTCGTGCCGGTCAGCGAGAGAAGCACGTTTTTGAGCATGGTTACGGCGTACAGCAAATTCAATCTATATCCGATTTAATCCGCCGTAATCTTTGTCGGCTGCTGGAGATATCCGACCAGATCGCGGATTTCTTGCGCCGAGAGCGTGTCAAGAAGCCCATCCGGCATCGGTGATTTATCAGTTATCTTGCGACTTTGAATTTTCTGCTTGTCGAAAATTATCCGTTCGGTTGCAGTCTGGATTGAGAGGGTGCGGTCGGTCTCATCAGTGACGAGACCATTGAATACGCGATTGTCCGTCGTTAACAGGATGGTCATGCGATACTCCTTGGCGACAACGCCGCTGGGGTCGACCATGTTGTGGAGCAGGTAGTCCATGTCGTTACGATTCGATCCTGTCAGGTCAGGGCCGATCTGCTCACCTTCACCGAATAAACGATGACAATTCTGACAAATCTTCTTGAATAATCGCTGCCCATTGCCAAGCCTCGCCTCGGCAAGCACGGAAACCTGCAATGAGTTTTTCAGTTGGTCAATCCTGCCTTGCAGTGCTGCTGGAGTCGTTCGTACCTCTCCCCATACGCGGCCGATGAGTTGATTGAGGTCAGAGTCGCCGAAATTCTTGATTTGCCGTACCTGAAAGGCTGACAGATCATTGGCGGGAATCTTTCCTTTTTCAATCGCTTGCAGCATTGCACGCGCATAGGACTTACGTGATACAAGCATCGACATGACTTGTGGACGGACGGGACTACGAAAGTTGCGGTACCGCTCTACCAGACTTTTTCCAATTTCAGGCTCATCGAATTGGGATAGTCCGCGAGCAGCAAGTAGATTCATGTGTTGGTCGGCTAGCAGGGCTTCGCAGATTTCTCTGATTCCCTCGGTGTCACTTTGAATCAGGGTCTGCAAAGCGGCCAGTCGAACTGTGGGTTCCCACTCATCTTTGCCTCTCGCTATGGTTCGCAGTTCTTCGACGGCTCGGCCATCTCCAAAGACAACACCCAGTTCACGAACCATTTTGACAATTTCTGGTGCTTGAATCCTGCTGATCCGGTCCCATGATTTCGGTCGTGGAGCCCTGATTCTACCTTTCAGGCCCTGAGTGGCACCCTTCAGAACGGTCCGAAGGTAATTGCGCTCCTGATTTGCCGCATGGGTCAGCAGTTCATCCAAGGCGTTCGGAAATGCGTCGACTTCTTCGGTGATGCACCTTGAAATCAGGGCAAGTGTTTTCGGTAGCTTGCAACTCTTGGCCACGTCGAGCAGAGCGGCAGGATTCTGATTGGCAACGGGAATCAGTCCGTACCAAATCATCAGTGGCAAGTTGTGGTCCGCAATGTCTTCCTCGTGCTGCACGAGAGCTTTGGCCAGCTTGGGGCGGAAAGCAAGTGGTAGTCGCTGTAATGTGGATGCAAGGCTCAACCTGACAAGAGCCGAGGGATCGTGCCGGGCCATTGCAATCAAATGTGGAATCAGCTCATCAGCCTGTGTCATGACGCGTTTGCGATCGGCTTCGTTACCAGACGATGCTCCCAAAGCATCATCAAGCGGCCAGTCATCTGTGAGCAGGCGGATAGACCAACTCCTGAGTGACTCATGATCAGCAGTGGACAGCTCACGTAGCATCGTCTGATTTGTGCCACCGACAGTGTGCAGGGTCAATAAAGACTGAACCTTGGTGCTGGAATTGCTATGGGGTGATTCAAGCAGTGCTTTCAGTAAAGGGTAGCTGGATGTAATGTCGCTTGACATGTGACGCCGTGCCAGTTCGAGCCTCGCTTGACGTGTATGCCAGTCATTCCGGCCCGTGTGAACATTGACCAATTCACTCAATGACCAGGTGGCAAGATCGGTTGGTCCCTTTGATTTGGAAGGCGTGGCATGACGTACCTTAAAGACCCGACCACTTGTCCGGTGCACACCCGTGTGCTCGTGGCACTCGCCAGCATCGCTCCAATCCAGTACGAAGACGGCACCATCGGGACCAGAACCAAGTTCCATCCCACGGAACCAGGGATCTTTTGCCAGCAGTAAGTCTTGTCCATGGGAGGCGACATAGCCTGAGCCGTTGCGAATAAGTATTTCCTGGTTTGCGCGTCGGCCATGAAAGTTCAGAGTGAAAAGACGATCGCGATAGATCTTGGGCCAGTTGTTTCCCTGATAAACCATCGCGCCCGAGTGTGCGTGGCCACCACCGTAGGAGTTGGCAGTGCCATCTCGTGATTTCGTCCAGCTTTGGCCAGTGTCAAAATGCCAATGATCGGCATGGAAGTCAATCAATTCGTAGGTCCGTCGATTTGGATCCAGTACAAACGGTCGGGTGAAGTGCGCGCCTGGAATCAGATGCCAAAGATGTCCATTGACCGTGTTGACGAAGAATGCTTCACCAAGCGAATTCCAGTCATGCCCCCATGGGTTGGTGGTTCCGGTAGTCAGGACTTCCACCCGTTTTCTGGTGGGATGATAACGCCACATTCCACCTTCCAGAGCAAGTCGCTGTTCATTTGGCGTTCCTGGCACGCCAATGCGGGCGGGGCATGAACCACCACATCTTCCGTACAACCAGCCATCGGGACCAAATTCCAGACCATTGGCAAAGTTATGGTAGTTCTGCTCAGCCACGGTGAAGCCATCAAGTACGACTTCGCCGGGGCTGTCTGGCTGATCATCACGGTCGCGATCTGGAATGAAAATCAACTTGGGTGGGCACATCAGCCACACTCCATCCAGGCCTACTTCCATCCCGGTCAACATCTGGACGTCATCAGTGAACACGGTGCGTGTCTTGAATCGATCTTCGTGAGTGTTGTCAAAAATTACAATTCGATCGCGTAAATCGAGTTGGAATCGTTGCCCTCGTTCTGCGTAGGTGTAGTTCTCGGCAACCCAAAGCCGACCTTTGGAATCCCACGACATCGCAATAGGATTCTGGACATCCGGTTCTGCCGCAAATGCTTTTGCGACCAGATCTTTGGGCAATTGCATGCTTGCTGCTGCGAGGTCAGCAGGCATCAGCGTTTCATCGGACAAAGGTTCGCTGTTGAATAGTTTTGGAAAATCGGCGACTGCCGGTGTCACGAACAGCAGACTGAGAATCCAGGTGAATGAACGCATCGCCAAACTTTCTGTTAAGCCAAACTTTCTGTTAAGCAAGGAGTGGTTGCACAACTCTGCCATGCACATCGGTGAGTCGAAAATCCCGACCCTGATACTTGTGGATCAACCGTTCATGGTCGATTCCCAGTAAATGCAAGACTGTTGCATGCAGGTCATGAACGCTGACGCCGTTATCTGCAACGTTGACGCTATAGTCATCAGTGCTGCCGTGATTGACACCACCTTGAGTTCCACCTCCTGCCATCCACATGCTAAAGCAACTTGGATGGTGGTCCCTGCCATACGATTTCTCCGTCAGCTTTCCTTGCGAGTAAATCGTTCTGCCAAATTCGCCACCCCATATGACAAGCGTGTCATCCAACATGCCGCGTTGCTTGAGATCACGTAACAGTGCCGCCGTGGGTTGGTCAGTATCCTTGCACTGTTTGCCTATCTGCGTTGGCAGATTGTTGTGTTGATCCCACCCTTGATGAAATAGCTGAATGAATCGAACGCCTCGCTCTGCAAGTCTTCTCGCAACCAGACAGTTGTAGGCATAGCGACCCGGTTGATTCACCTCGGGACCATAGAGATCTGTGACGTGCTTAGGTTCATCCGAAAAATCCAGCAGATCTGGCACCGACATCTGCATGCGATACGCCAGTTCGTATTGCGCGATGCGCGTTTCAATTTCGGGGTCCTTGGCCTCAACGAATTTGATCTGGTTCAACTCCTTGAGTGAATCAAGCATCACACGGCGTTGCTCGCGTGAGATACCGGCAGGGTCCGAAATGTCGAGAACCGGGTCTCCCTGATTTCGGAACTTTACTCCCTGATGTTTTGAGGGCAGAAAGCCGCTTCCCCACAGCCGATCGTACAGAGGTTGACCTGTTTTGCCTGTACCTCTGCTGCTCATGGCTACAAATGCAGGCAGGTTATCGTTGTTGCTGCCCAGACCGTAGCCAACCCACGAACCGATGCTTGGGCGACCCGGAATTTGTGATCCCGTCTGCTGGAATGTGATGGCGGGATCATGGTTGATCGCGTCGGTGTGCATGGATCGAATGATGCACAGGTCATCGGCCATGCTTCCGATATGTGGTAACGCGTTACTGATCCACGATCCAGCCTGTCCACATTGTTTGAATTTGAATGTGCTGGGCGCGACAGGGAAGCTGGCTTGCGCCGAACTCATGGTTGTTTTGCGTTCATCTGGATAAATGCTGCGAGGTACCTCCTCACCAAATCGCTTTTTCAGTTCCGGTTTGTAATCGTAAAGGTCCATCTGGGCTGGACCACCCGACTGAAAAAGGTAAATCACCCGCTTTGCGCGGGGATTGAAATGTGGCAGCGACGGTAAACCACGGTGGACCGTTGGGTTGTTGTCTTTTGTGTGCCCATCGCGATTCAACAGTGATGTCAGGGCAAGTGAGCCAAGTAGCATCGAACGTCGCGAGTATAAGTCCTGTTTCATGGGTGAGGTTCCTACTCCTTGCTGATGGTCTCATCGAGATTCAGCAATATATTGGCAATCATGGTCATAGCTGCGTGGTCCACTGCCGGAATCGTCTGATCACGCTGAGTCTCTCCAGTTGCCACTAGAACTTGAGCTTCGCCCGGATTTTTCGTGTAGTGCGAAAGAAAGCTCGCATGGGTCCTGCCCATGATCTTCAACTCGGCGGGTGCAGGGTTGCGGCCCAAGGTTAGTCGGTATCCGAATCGAATCGCCCGGTCAGTATTACCCTCGCCAGCCAACCACATTCGTTCAGCCATGCAACGTGCGGATTCAACGAACAACTTGTTGTTCATCAACGTCAGTGCTTGTAGTGGTGTGTTGGTTGTTTCCGTTCTCACCACACAGACTTCCCGTGCAGCGGCATTGAAGTTCATCATCGTGGGGGGCGGTATCGTGCGACGCCAATAAGTGTAAAGGCTGCGACGATACAGGTTGCCGCCCTTGTCCTGCTTGTAGTTGTTGTTGGAGATCGATTTCCAGATCTTGGGAGGCATGTAAGGTTTCGTGGACGGGCCACCGATCTTCTCAACGAGCAGCCCACTCACAGCGAGCGCCTGATCCCGGAGAGTGAAGCCAGGTAATCGGTTACGAGGACCACGAGCGTAAAGTTGATTTTCTGGATCACGTTCATGCAATTCGTCCCGGAACTGCGATGATTGTTGGTAGGCGTGACTCATCAGAATCTGTTTCTGAATCGCCTGAATGTTCCAATCGTTGCGGATCAGTTCCAAGGCCAACCAGTCAAGCAGGTCAGGATGGGACGGGGGCGAACCCTGGGACCCGAAGTTTTCGCTGGTTTCGACAAGACCTGAGGAAAAAAATTGCTGCCAGATACGATTGACTGCAACACGCGCTGTCAGGGGATGCGATGGATGAAAAAGCCAGCGTGCCAATTCCAGACGATTGCCCGGTGGGATCTCATCAGCATGCGTCAACGAAGTCGGAACGCCAGCAGTTACTGGTGATGACCGATCAGGCATGTTGTATTGACCCCTCTGCAGAACAAAGGTTTTCCGCGGTTGCTCCAACTCGTGCATGATCATCAAAGTGGATGGTGATCCAGCTTGCGGGCGTTTAAGCCCATTGCCTTGATCTGCTCGGGCGTTTCGGAGTTTGACTGGATCCGGATCAATTCGCTGATCTTCATGGGGCCCCAGATTGGGCCAACTCTTGGGAACCTCAATGAATGGTGGACTGTTGCCATTGTTGGGGCCAACACCCCATTCAGAAACGTTGTTGAAGTAAGCAAATAATTGGTAGTACTCACGTTGCGAAATGGGATCATATTTGTGATCGTGACAACGTGCACAGCCGACAGTCAACCCAAGAAAAATGGTGCCAAAGGTATCAACCCGATCAACGACATTCTCGGTTCGCCATTCTTCGGGAATCGAACCATCTTCGGAGTTGATGCGGTGATTGCGACCGAATCCTGTTGCGATTTGTTGACGCAGCGTTGCATTTGGTAGCATGTCTCCTGCGATTTGCTCGATGGCGAATTGATCATAAGGTTTATTTTCATTGAATGCTTCAATTACCCAATCCCGCCATACATGCTGATAACGGTAGCGGTCATTCTGATATCCATCCGTATCTGCATATCTCGATGCCTCGAGCCAGCGTATGGCCATGTGCTCCCCGTAGCGGGGTGAGTGCATCAGACGTTCAATGAGTGTTTCGATGGATGACTCACTTTCGTCTGCGAGGAAGTCATCCATTTCCTGTGGACTCAAGGGTACGCCCGTCAGGTCAAGTGAAATTCTCCGTGCCAGTGTCTCACGTTTGGCTGGTGGTGATGGACTGAGATTTTCACTGAGCAATTTCGCCAGAATGAATTGATCGATTGCCCCGTTGGACCAGGTGTCGTTCACAACTTGTGGCGGCAAATTTTTGCGAGGTGAGGTGAAAGACCAATGGCTTTCAAATGATCCTCCATGTTGAAGCCACTCCCTCAGGATCCGTTTTTCATCTGGTGTCAATTGCTTGAGTGATTCCGGGGGCGGCATCTGTTCATCGGGATCTTTGGACAGAACGCGCCGGATCAGTTCGCTGGATTCGGGGGCTTCTGTATCCACGACCGTCATTGCGGATTCAGTCAGATCAAGTCGCAGGTCGGCCTGACGCGTCGTGGTGTCAGGACCGTGACAATGAAAACAGTTTTCTGAAAGGATGGGCCGTACATCACGATTGAAGTCGAGGTTGCCAGAATCACCACTGGCAATCATCGGGCTAAGCAAGAGCAGCAGGCAGGCTGTGAGACGGAACAGGCAAGGCACGGGATATGTCCGAATAGCTGACAAAATGCGAGGTGACGCGTGGGCGGGAATCAAGGACTCGCCCATCTTAACCAATTATAGAATTTCCTGCAGAAATGCCTCGTCCGTTCAATCGATGTGGGATTGGCAATCCGCACAAATTCAAACGGATTCCGGATGTGTGGCTGCAGCGTCAACTCTCCGGCAAGTAAAATGGTGTATCCGCCAAGAATGGTGGACTAAGGTGTTGAAAGCCATTTGATTACCGATGAATTGAGTCCTCCCGGTTGGTTGATCAACATGCTGGATTTGTCCCTTGACTCGTAGGCCTTTGCGACCGGGGTTGGAAGGCTTTTCTCGCCCATGACTGTCAATGGATTGGGGGCTCTTAACGCAAGTAGCATGGGCAAGTCACCATACTTCACCGCACCTGGTACGAAATTCACGTCCTGATAACGATCGACTTGTGCAAAGCGAAAAGTATTTGTGTCGATTGCCGCGCGAGCGATGGCCGACCCTGCGATTGCTGAGGCGGGGCTTGCCCAAGCCGATGAGCCATCCGTTGCCAGCAGATTGGTCGATTTTGTCGCGAGTGTTTTAGAAAATGCGACCGTTGCAAGAAGATCAGCGCAACGTTCTGCGACAAGCGTTCGGTTGTACCCGAATGTAAATGCTGAATAAGCTCTTTTGTCATCAACCAAACGTTGCTGCGAATCTTCTGCTCGATCCGTTGCAGGTTGCATTTCACCTTGATCAAGAAGATCTGGCAGCACAACGAATGCATCCTGTGCAAGCAATGATTGCAAGTTGACGTCAGGTTGACCGTTCGGAGAAAATAACGATGCTTTCCCGGTACCGGTGGTCCAGATGACGGTTGTCTTGGGTTGGGTTCCGACTTTGTGCAAAACAAGAACCGGGACTCTTGCCTGTCGTGCCGTGTCATGAATCAGAATCTTGCGAATTTGCACACCATTCCTGATTTCCTGTCCCAGGTCATCAATGTCAACCTTTCGCGGAATCCCCTGATCAAAAACAACTTGCCAGGCACCCGCATAGGTGCGATTGAATTCCTGTCTGGATTTTTCATCAACGGTATTCAGTTCTGCCAATTTCGCTTTTGTCTGATCGTCAAACCATTTGCATACTGATTTTTCATGCTCGATTCCAACCTGGGTCGGTGCCGGGTGGTCCTCGCCCCAGATGGTCGTTTCCGCAGTGGTTAGCGGTTCATAGTCCTGTTCAATCACAGGATCATCAAGTCCCAGTTTCAGGTGGCGATTCATCCACTGATACATGGTGGCACGGGTGACGTAGTTGTAATTGTGCTTGAAGTGCAGCATGGGTCGGCAATAGACATCTGATTCATTTCCAATCATCGCATAGAGCAATGACAGTTGCGGGTATCCATCTTTCATCATGTCCCGTGTCCAGTCATCCGCTGCAGTCATTGCCTGTGGTCTGGGCGCGAAAAGGGCAGCGAGTTCTACGTTTCCTGTGTCGATACGAAGCAGATTGCAATTTTCACAGTAGCACCCCCCCTGCATCGAAGTAGAGACCATCCCATTTGGAAACGAGACCTTGATGCGGTCGTCGATCGCGCCCAGTAAAATCGACTGAGTTCCACCGCCACTGCCGCCCGTCACTGCCAGACGGTTGGGGTCGACGTCGGGCAGTGAAGCAAGGAAATCCAAGGCGCGAATCGCATTCCATGTTTGTAGTCCCATGATGGATTGCAGACGCAGGTCTGCTTGCGGACTGTAGAAAACCCAGCTTTCATCAGACGCAAGTCGCTCTTCAGGGCGAACATCTTGATGTCGGTGGGCAATTTCCCGCGAGATTTGTTGAGAATCAGCGTAACCCAACATGTCGAAGATAAAACAGACACATCCCATGCGAGCCAATTGTGCGCACCGTGCCAGTTTTGGCCGTTTGCCGGACTTGGCGAAGTGTTCTGCGCCTTGGGCAATTTGCTTTGCGACTTCCGCATCGCTGTACTCTTGCATCCGGCCACCATGTCCATGGGGAGAAAGAACTGCTGGTCGCAGTGTTTCCAAATTGCTGTCCGGGCGAAAAAGCAGCCCGGTCACGTAATGGCCGGGGAGACTCTGGAAATATACTTTTTCGACGGTGAAACCGTCGCGCTGAGTCTTGCTGAACACAACCGCCTCAAGTGGTGGCTTTTCTGGCATGGGCCACAATCCGGTCGAAACCAGCACGCGTCTGCGAAGTTGCTCTGCTCGTTCGTACCATTGCGCAGCATTGTCCGGTACTTTGAATGGAAAGTGTCCATTCAATGTCTTTTTTGCTCCCAGACGAACATCATCTGGACCAGTGTTCTCAGGCAGTACCGTTGGCGTCTGAGCGAAAGTCATTGCCGACGCGATGGTCAGAGCCAAGCAGATGGAGAGCGGGAAACGCACCTTCGTACCTCTTGCAACGATCGAATGAGTGGAAAGAACATTCCGGCTGGCCAAACGGGACTCGCAATTGGTGGCCAGAAAGCCAACAATGCTTGCCTTGTTTGTCCACGTCCGTCAGTCCCGTGATGCAGATCTATCTATGCGTACAATCTTAACCACCAATCCAGCTCAAATGGGGGCCTGGGTGGCAAAGCATGCCGCTTCGGACCTGCGTCAGGCGATTTCCGACAAAGGAAACGCCAATCTCGTCGTCGCCACTGGTGCCTCACAATTTGAGGTGCTGAAGCATTTGGTCAATGCACCAGACATTGACTGGTCCAAGGTGACAGGATTTCATCTCGATGAGTATGTTGGACTTTCGAGTGATCATGGAGCTTCTTTTTGTGGCTACTTGAAAGAACGCTTTGTCGATCATGTTGATCTTGCTCGCTTTCACTATCTGCGGGGTGACGCAGATCCGCAGTCCGTTATCCGCGAAGTCGGAGATTTGGTGAGTGCAAGTCAAATCGATCTGGCGCTTGTGGGAATCGGCGAGAATGGTCACCTTGCATTCAACGATCCTCCCGCTGACTTTGAAACGGAGGATCCTTATCTGATGGTGGAGCTTGATGAGCCGTGCCGTCTGCAGCAGGTGGGTGAAGGTTGGTTTGAATCTTTGGAAACGGTGCCAACGCATGCAATCAGTATGTCGGTACGGCAGATTCTCAAAGCAGCGAAGATTTACTGCAGTGTGCCTGATGAACGTAAAGCAGAGGCTGTCAGAGCGACGCTTCAGGATGCGATTTCTCCGACGATTCCTGCCAGTATCCTCCGCGACCATCCTGACGCTACTCTGGTGATCGACGACGCTGCCGCCTCAAAGCTTGACGCTGACCTCAAGAGCAAACTGGAAAGTGGCGTATGAGCGGATACATCGACCTGCAAGTCAATGGTTATGCAGGGGTCGATTTCAATTCGGATAACCTGACAACCGATGAAGTTGTGAGGGCCTGTCGCAGATTGAAAGCAGATGGTACTGAATCAATTCTGGCCACGGTGATTACAGCCCGCATTGATCTCATGCTGCTGCGGATTTCACGTTTGGTCGAGTTGATGGAATCATCCGCTGAGGTCGCTGACTGCATTCGTGGGATTCACGTTGAGGGACCCTTCCTGAATCCGGCTGAAGGTTTCATCGGGGCGCATCCTGCGTCCGATGCCATGTCCGCCAATGTCGGCGTTACCGATCAATTGTTGGATGCGGGAAATGGCAATATCAAAATGGTCACTCTGGCTCCTGAAATGGACCAGGATGCCCAAGTCACAAAATATTTAAGTGAACGTGGAATCGCGGTGGCTGCAGGGCACAGTGATGCTTCCTTGAGTGATCTGAATCGGGCGATTGATCATGGATTGAAGCTGTTTACGCATTTAGGAAATGGGTGCCCCGGCTTGTTACCCCGCCATGACAACATTGTGCAGCGTGTACTTGCAGTCAGTGAACGACTGAAAATTTCATTCATTGCAGACGGCCACCATGTTCCAGCATTTGCCCTGAGGAACTATTTGGGAATTGTTCCCCATGAAAATGTTGTTATCGTGACCGATGCCATCAGTGCCGCCGGACTCGGTCCGGGACGTTATGAACTCTCGGGGCAGGTTGTTCAGGTCGATGACGATGGTGCCGCGTGGGCTGCGTGCAGAACACATTATGCGGGATGTGCATCCACATTCCCGCAGATGGTTGAAGTGCTGACAGAATCTGTTGGCGTTGGCGATGAACAAATTCAGCAATGGATGATCACCAACCCGGGGCAGTTACTGGCGGTCGATTGATTGACCGGCAGATGAATCAATGAGAGTCAATTCGATACATGAAAGGTGTTTATTGTGGGTGTTGAAGGAATCACAGACGTCATCCGACAGCGGCGTACCGTCAAGCCAAAAGAGTTTTCGGACCAGCCGATTGCGCAGGAAATCATTGATGAGATTCTTGAGAATGCGAATTGGGCTCCCACTCATGGTCTGACCGAACCGTGGCGATTTTCTGTTTACACAGGGCAAGCACGATCCAAACTTGCCGAGTTTCTTGCAGCGACGTACAAGGCTGTTACGACCGAAGACAACTATCGCCAAAACAAGTATGAAGGCATGAAACGAAATGCGACCTTGGCGCCGGTGGTGATTGTGATTGGCATGAAGCGACAGCCCAGTGGAAAGATCGCTGAACTCGATGAGATTCAGGCCGTGGCTTGTGCTGTCCAGAATATGCATTTGACGGCCACCGCCCATGGTATTGGTGGATTTTGGTCCAGCAACGCGGCAGCCACCAGTGACCAAATGCGGGATTACGTCGGCTTGAGTGGCGAGGATCGTGCGTTGGGTCTGTTTTACCTTGGATATCCATCACAGGATTGGCCTGTGGGAAAACGCCAGCCAATCTCCGATAAAGTCCGCTGGGTTGATTCCTGATCCAGGCCACCATTAACGCCAGCAGTGAAACCCAACCGATTGCTTTGAATCGAAACGCTCAAGCTCACTTTGAATTAGCCGGCGTTGTCTGCAGCTTGACTGCTTGCTCTGCGAGTGGGTTGTCTGCCAGCAAGGCACTCCACTGCTGATTCCATTGAGCACCATTGCGGATCAGCAGTGCACGGCCTCGAGCAGCATGGATCATGGCGACATGGGGAGGTTCCGCGATGCGGCTGATATTCAACAGGTCAGGGGCATCGCGATTGCGAGGTGACAAATCATTGAGAGTCAAGGATTTGACATTGTCGATGAAGAGCGATGCAAAAAGAGCCCATGATGAACCCTCCTTGTTGGCCTCCAGTGAAAAGGCCAGTTCCGGATTCTTGAAAAAGTCCTGCAATGCGTTCATCGAGCGAAAAATGTCATAGGTTTGCATGCCGGCTGCCGTTTGTCCCAGTTGCATGAAACGTCTTCTGATCTGTGTGCGTTTCTTTGGCTCTGCAGACCACTGAGTTGGTCCCACACCTCGTGGAGTCACATAGGCAATGGTTTGTGATGCCGTTCTGTCCGCAATCGTTTTCCATTGTTTCGCGTCAGCGATCACATCATACGTGTGGTCCGGGATGACATTGGCAAGGCCAGCGAGGGTGGTTGTCCATTGAGTTTCGTCCAAAACATGCAGTGCCAGAGAGTCCACATCCCGATCCTTCGGCCCCACCAGATAAAGGCGCAGACGATAAGGATATTGGCTATTGAAATCGATCACTTTGACGCTGGTGTTGCCAGTCGATGCCTCGGTGATCAATTTTGTGTCCGTTTGTTCACCGACAGAAGGCCATCCACCAAAACACTTCTGGCGTATCAATTGAGTTGTCGTCAGATCCAGCTTTGATGCTGACTCCATGTCGCTGGGCAGGTTGTTTGTGCCTACTGCTGGAACAAAGGTTTCGTGGATCGACGTGACCTGTTCATCTGATGGCAGTTCCGTAAATACTTTCAAATCTGATTGATCAAACAGGGGTGTTGCGACAGTGGTGATCAATGATTCATCTTCCCGAAGGTACCGATTCAGCCAGCGAAAAGCATGTACCCGAAGCTCTTGGGTGTCCTTGTGAGGGCCTTCGGTGATGTGAAGGCCAAACTTATCAGTCGCATCGTAAAGTTGATAGATTTTCTTCGTTCGCGTGTAGACATCCACGACGCCGTCGAGAGGGAAAATGCGATCCTTGTCCGTATTGGAAATCAGTAACGGTCGAGGTGCGATCAGTGCTGCGACCATTGGGTAGTCCCAGCGGTAGGTGTTGACCATGTACATGCAATCACAGTGTCCCTCAACGCAACCATCGACCACGTGGTTTTTCAGGCTGGTAATACCCGCCACTGGGACAGCAACTTTGATGCGTTCATCAATCGCCGCAATCCACCATGAGTAAGCACCTCCTCCGCTTCGCCCTGTGACTCCAATTCGGTCGCCAGCAACCTCATCTCGTGATTGCAGATAGTCCAGTGCCCGGACACAGTTCCATGCCTCAACGCCAGCGGGTGTGTAGCCCCGATTATTCCACCACCACATTTTTTCCCGGTAGGTGCCGTGATGAATACCTTCGATTTCGCCGAGTTGGATCGTGTCAATTGTCAGGCAGACGTATCCATTGCGAGCGAACCAGGCACCATGGTGTTGATAGTGCGTTTTGTTGCCCAAGCTGATGCCGTCGCGTTTTACACGCCCGTGGCCACAGACATACAAAATCGCGGGTAGTGGCGCGTCCTGTTTGACTGGACGATAAAAATTACCAGTCACATAGAGACCAGGCCGTGATTGGAAATGAATACGTTCTGCGATCACGCCATCGTTTTCCACCGAGCCTGTGATTCTGGCGTTTAAACGAGTACGCTCCGGAAATGGATCGAGACCCAGCATTTCAAGTAGTTGGTCCCGGTATTGATCGCGCCGGTCAGTCCAGTCACGGAGTGAATTGATTTCGGCAAACGTCTGGTCCGTGATTTCGGCTGTCTGTTTTGCAAAGTAGGTTTGTGCAAGATGGTCACCAGACCCCGATTCGCCGGGTTCCGCTGCCAATGCGAGGCTGGCTACACAGAGCAGAACACCGCAGGTCATGAGGTGACGCATAGCATCTTCCTGGACAAGGGGATGGTTGGGTCAGGTGCGAATTGGTTCAGTCTTGAGGGAACACGGAGTATCCCTGTTTTGCATCACAACGTTGTCCGGACGCAGCCCTGGCTGTTGCATTGCCCTGGCGATTGCATTGCCCTGGCTGTTGCATTGTTCAGAACCATGGTTGAGCGATTACAGTTCCAGGAACAATCTGGCCGGATCTTCGATCACATCCTTGATGGTTTTCAGGAATCCAACAGCTTCCCGGCCATCCACTATCCGATGATCGTAAGTCAGTGCTACGTACATCATCGGGCGTACCACAACATTGCCATCGATCGCGACCGGACGTTGCTGGATTGAATGGAGTCCCAGAATGCCACTTTGAGGTGGATTAACGATCGGCGTGCTCAGCAGCGATCCATAAACTCCGCCATTGCTGATGGTAAAAGTGCCACCAATCAAATCAGCGGGCTGTAAACGGTTTTCACCTGCCTGGCGTGCGAAGTTTCCAATCGATTGTTCGACATCAGCAAACGACATCCGTTCGACGTTCCGCAGCACTGGTACGACAAGGCCCTTGCCACCACCAATGGCAACTCCGATGTCCTGATAGTGTCGGTAAACAACATCATCTCCCCGGATCTCCGCATTCACAGCCGGGTAACGACGCAATGCCTCCACTGCTGCTTTGGCAAAGAACGACATGAAGCCAAGTTTGACCCCATGTCTCTCCAGAAATTGCTCCTTGTATTTCTTGCGGATCTTCATCGTGGGATCCATGTCAATCTCGTTGAACGTGGTGAGCAACGCAGCGGTTTGCTGTGCTTCAACCAGTCGTGCCGCGATTGTCCTACGGAGCATGCTGAGGGGCTTGATTTCTTCGCCACGCAGTTCGCTGTCGTTGGTCACAAGGCTGGTCTCGCTGCGGGATGGGGGTGCAGCGGGGACTGGTGGGCTTGATTTCTGATCGCGAACAAACGCGAGGACATCTTCTTTCAGAAGTCGTCCGCCCGGACCGTGAGCTGGAACCTGACTGGCTGAAAGACCGTGCTCATCCAGAAGCCGCTGTGCGGCTGGCATCACGAAGCCACTCGATTCCGAACTGGAGGTGGGAGCTGCTGGACTCGCTTTGCTGGATTCCGAAGTGGCAACCTGGGCAGGTTTCTCGCCGGGCTCAATGACAGCGATGACATCCCCGACGTTGGCGAATTCCTCTTCCTGCTTGCTGATCTTTCCTAGAAATCCGGACCCGGGAGCCGGGATTTGCACGGAAGCCTTTTCGGTTTCGATCTCGACAAGGTCCTCCCCCGAATCGACCCAGTCTCCCTCCGCTTTCAACCATTGGCCAATTTGTACTTCGCTGATGGATTCACCGACGGCAGGAACTTCGACTTGGATGGCTTCACTCACGGGAATGTCTGTAAAAGTTGGAGACTAAAACTTGGTGCAGGTAACGCGCCTTTGTGTATCTGCTCAGGATACCGAGCTTGTACCCAAAAGTCAGGAATGGTGTGGGCATTTTGACATGGTGAACGACATCTTTTTTGGCTCGTGCCAGTGCTTTCCCATTATTCGGGTCTGGTAATTCGATCTGCCTGGCTCGATTCTGACGAGCTTGAGGGTTGCATCTTCCGCGATGGTCACAACTTCTCTCGTTCGCCGAATTTGACCAAACGGCTTACTCCATTCACGAATGTCCCTTTCGTGGTTCGATGCGAAAGAGGGTGGTTGCCGGGAAAATCGGGTTCGTGGCGACCGTTTGTGGCTGACAAACCCGTGGGTCTCGCAGTGGAAAAATGATGGCGGATTCTGATCGTGGCAATCCGATTCAGCTGACTGCAGTCGTACTACTGCTGGTGGGTGGTGGGTGGTATTTCCTGCACCATTACCGGATTGATGGCCTCGATGAAGTTTCCGTTTCATCAAAACCCAGCAACGAAAGTCAGGAACAGTACATCTCTTACAACGATGTTCCTTCATTCCTGGATTCAGCTGATTCATCGATCTCCGAAGTTCAGAGGCAGCCTGAGTCACGTGCAGAAACCAATGATTTTGCGACCGTTGGCCGGACCATGGCGGATTCCAATATCACTGCTTCCCCGCCAGGAAAGATTCGTGGTTTGAAAATCGCTTCATGGGCATTGGATGGATTTGGTCCCACCAAACTGGCCAATCCTGCAGCAAGACAGAATGTGGCTCGAGTCATTCGTCAGTTTGATGTGGTGGCCTTGCAGCAAATTGCATCGATCGAAAGGGACCTGATCCCACGATTGGTAGAGGCCATCAATCAAGGTGACGGTCGCTACGATTTTGTGGTGGGACCCCCAACGGGTCCGAGTGATCGACCAGAGCAACTCGCGTTCATCTTCGATAAGTCACGGGTGGTCGTTGATCGGCGACAGACGTACACGCTTGAAGATCCTGAGAATCAAATGACATTTGATCCGTTGGTGGCATGGTTCCGGGGTGCTCAGGGCGTCTCGGGGCAAGCGTGGACGTTTTCCTTCGTCAACATCCGTATCGACCTTGCCAGGGCTCCCAATGAGGTTGCCCTGTTGCCAAAGATCATTCAGGCGATTCGTGGTGATGGCAGGAGAGAGGATGATCTTGTGATCGGCGGGTTGCTGCAAGCGGATGATGCTTACCTGCTTCCCACGCTGACAAGTAAGTCTGCGAAAGCGACTGTGCTCAATAGACCCACCGATATTTTCGGACGCTACCAAACCAGTAACCTGCTGCTCGATACTGGATCAACGACCGAATACATGGGACGTGGAGGTGTATTTGACTACCTCGGTACCTTCAATCTGAATCTCGCTGAGGCTGAGACCGTCACCAGTCATCTGCCTGTGTTTGGTGAGTTCTCAGCCACCGAAGGTGCAGCGTACTAAGCTCCGCCTGAGTACACGCTGTTGCGACACCTGGTTGAACACAGATCCGTCGCACCGGCGTGCTGCGTCATGATGATCCAACGGGTTGTCCGCAACACGACGTTGATCGAGTTTGGACCAAGTCGATCTACGTGACAGCAGGCTATTTCGAAGGACAGATCGGGTATTCGTGCGACCGTTCTATATTACAGAATATCGTCGCGTTCAAAATCGACGTAGTCTTCCCTTACGCGGATCGCATCATCTTTCCTGCGAAGGAAGGCGTCGAGTACTCGAGGGTCGAAGTGTTTTCCGCGACTGTCGATGAGTATTTTCAGGCAACGCTCAATTGGAAATGCTTCTTTGTAGGGTCGGGCGGAGCTGAGAGCATCGAATACATCAGCCACGGCTACAATTCTGCCTTCAATTGGGATCGCATTGCCTGCCAAACCTTTTGGATACCCGGTACCATCCCATTTCTCGTGATGCGTTGCTGCGATGACTGCGGCAAGTCGGAGAACAGGAGAGTTGGTGGATCCCATGATCTGGAGTCCAACTGAGGTGTGTGTTTTCAGGCGTATCGACTCTTCGTGGCTGAGCGGATTGATGATCCGTCTGCCAATATTGCAGTGTTCCTGAATGATCTCGAATTCCTGTGGATCGAGCTTGCCGGGTTTGTGCAGAATGGCATCAGGAATGCCAATTTTTCCGACATCATGAAGTTGGGCAGCCTGTTCAATGAGGTCGACTGCAGCCTGCGGGAAACCTAATTCCGAAGCGATCATCGCCGCGTAGCGACCAACTCGTGTGACGTGCCGACCTGTGTCATCGTCACGAAACTCACCTGCTCGAGCCAAGCAGTGAATCGCTTCCTGACGCGAGTGAACCAGCTCTTCCGTACGGACACGAACCTGCTGTTCAAGTTTTTCAGAGTAATCGGCCAAGTGATCCTGATAGGCTTTTACCGCCAACACATTTTCCAGTCGCAAGGTGAGCTCACTGGGATCGACTGGTTTTGCAAGGAAGTCGGATGCACCGAGTCTGAGCGCTTGGAGCTTGACTTGCGGGTCGTTTGCAGCTGTCAGGACGATCGCAGGGATCATCATCATTTCCCGATCACGCCGCATCATTCGAAGCAGTTCAAGTCCCGAAATCTCGGGCATCTTGATATCCAATAAAACGATGTCCGGCTTTTGCTCGCGAAGCATGTCCATTGCTTTGGAGGCTTCCGTCGTAGCGATCAGATTCTCGAAGCCCTCTTCTTCCAGATAAGCCTTCACAATTTCTATGTTGATGCTTTCATCATCGATGATCATGACACACGCGTCTCGCGGTGTGCAATTTTCGTCGTTGGTCGGCGATCGGTTGGTCGGCGATCGGTTGGACGATGCGACAAGGTTGAGACCCTGTTCGCAGGTCTCAGCCATCAGTTCCATTTGGTCGTTCAAATTATTCATACTTGGATTTCCAGGGGCAGTCCACGTTGTATTGAAACGGTAGGTTATGGATCCAAGAAGGACCTGCGGGCGGTCGCAGGATCGGTTGCCTTTTCACCTCCCCTGTCGTTTTTAACGGTGGTGACGAAAATTCCGGTTCCAAACACTCCTGGTCGCCTCTGGTCAGACCCCGGAAGCCATGAATTCAGGCTTGGTGAGCACAATTCGGCTTTTCATCTCTCGTAATTCATCCAGAGTTTGCATGCTTGTCGCCTGGTCTGCGTTCCCGGCGGCTTCCTCCAGCTTGATTCCCGCTGCAGAAAGTTGTGCGAAACCGCAGTTCCCACTTGCGCCCTTGAGCCAGTGCCCCAGATCGGCGAGTTCTTCAAAATCTCCCCGCTTGATGGTTTCCTCGATGTCGTCGAAACGTGGGTCCAGACCTTCTACGAAACGCCGTACGATATCGGAGAATTTTGGATTGTTCATCGGCAACGTCGAGTGAATGGGTTGGTTTTCGACAGACATCGATTGGATTCCTGCGTGTGACGTTGTCGAGGCAGATTGTGCTGCGATTGACAGGGTGTCGGTGATGTCCACACCGGCAATTTTGGCCAGCGTTTTAATTAGCAGGTCAAAGTCAAGCGGTTTGGTCAAGACGCCGTCACAACCAGCGTCCACTGATTCCTGAATCGCTGCCTGCATGGCATGTGCTGTCAAAGCATAGATGGGTTTTGAATAGCCCAGATCACGAAGTTTGCGTGTTGCTGAATTCCCATCCATGACCGGCATTTGAACATCCATGAGAATCACATCCCAATGGTGTTCATTGGCCAATGCTATCGCTTCCTCGCCATTTTCAGCTGTCTCATAAGATGCTCCAATTTCTTCAAGAAGAACACAGATGAGATCACGATTCTCTTTTCCATCATCGACAACCAGGACGCGTAGATCCGGCAGTGAAACTGAAAGGTGTTCGATCGGTTTCAGATTGGACTCAAGTGCCTCACGCGTGGGCATGGTTCTGGGGATACCTTCGACACATCCAGGGTTCAATTCCACGGTGAAGACACTTCCTATGCCCTCTTCGCTCGTGACTGAGACGCTTCCGCCCAAAGCTTCGGCGAATCGCTTGCTGATCGACAAGCCAAGGCCTGTGCCACCAAAGCGACGAGTCACGCTGGCATCAGCCTGCGAGAATGGATCAAAGATTCTTGCAGCGGCTGGTTCTGACATGCCGATGCCCGTGTCCACGACATGAATCAGCAACTTTGGATCTGTCCTGTTTTCCTGGAAGTTGGTGATAATTCGAACGCCACCTTCAGTCGTGAATTTGACCGCATTTCCAACCAGGTTTGTCAGAATCTGGCGGATGCGACCAGGATCGCTCATGATTGTCTCTGGAAGTGGATTCTCAAAGCAGTAGTCGAGCGAGAGGCCCTTCTCCTCGGCTCTGACTCTCATCACATTGGCGACGTCTGCGATGACTTCGGGCACAGAACAATGAATCGATTCAACTTCCAAACGATCTGCTTCTACCTTGGAAAGATCCAGTATGTCGTTGATAAGACTCAGAAGGTGGGTGCCGCTGGAGTGAATGGTATTGAGGTGATGTCGACGTTTGGATTCGTCAGACTCAATGTTGCGACGCAGGACTTCTGTGAAGCCCAAAATGGCATTCATGGGTGTGCGGATTTCATGACTCATGTTTGCCAGAAAGTTGCTTTTCGATTCGTTGGCAAGTTGTGCTTCATCTCGCGCCTTTGCCAATTCAACCTTGTTTTCTTCAAGTACGGTGATGTCTTCAAACGTAACCATGTATCCCTGCTGGAGAATTGGCGTGCAGTTGACGCTGAAGGTGAGGTGACGATCATCGCGGGGATAGTGCAGGATGCGGCCGGAAATGATTGCGTTGGATTGAGCTGATTCCTGCCATGGAAACAGCGCATTGCCCTCAGGTTTTTTCCATGCCATCTTCGATGCATGTTGTCCGATCAGTCTGCCAGGCTTCAACTTTATGCTCTCCACGAACAGCCGATTTGCAAACAGCATTCTGCCTCGGGAGTCGATTAACAAAAGTCCGACAGACAGTGAGTCCAGTGCGCCTTGAACGTGCTGAGGAACTGCTGACGTCGGGTCGAGCGATTCAAGTGTTTTGCGAAGAAAAATGGAAAACTGAAGCAGGCATGCTGGGATCATCAGGATCAGCAACCATGCAGGGGCCCAATAGTTCAGCCCCAGTAAGCCACCGATGGGCATGAAGGCAACCTCCATTTCAGCGTAGGGCTTTCCGAAGCGATAAATGGGAACTGACATCTGCACCGTGGAGTCAGCTGAGGAAGAATCCCAGTGCTCCGCATGAGGTCCCGAGAATGTCAATAGATCTCCCGAACTCAGACGCATCCCGATCGATAACACCTCAGTATCACGATTTACGATCGATTCCATCATCAGATCCAGAGCTTCTGGATTTCTGGAAGATGCCATCGCCGTCCCACTGATAGCCATTGCCTCGCAAAGCTTGGCACGCCCGCGTAATAATTCCGTTTGTGAGTTGGGCAGGAAACCAATCGCGCTAGCGAGCAGAATGGTACCCGTCATCAATCCCACAAGACCGATGGAGATTCGGATGCGGATGGGAATTCGTTTTAGAATATTTGACATGTTCTACCTACGTCGTGCGTAGCGCGCGTGGCTTGGTTTAGGTGTTAATTCGTTTGGAATGTCTGGCCTTGGCGGTCCATCATTTCTTCCAGTGTCTCTTTGTTTTGATCGTCGCCAGTTGTTGACGAGAAGCCTTCAAATCCCTGCATGATCAGAGTTGGGTCCATTGCTTTCCATGCCGGCAACTGGGCCAGTAGTCCAGATGCCAGGAACCCCGCTCGAAATGCCCACGCGATGAAGCCAACTGTGAATCCAGAGGCTGCCGCGCCGGCTGCGCCAACGATGATCAAATCACCATTGATTTGAGATTCCATGTGATCCCGCTGTGTGTCCAATTGGCTCCATAAAGCACCTTGCTGGGAGACCAATGCCGAGTCGATTGCTTGAATGCGTGACAGGGTGCCAATGGTGGTGCCATCAAATTGCCGGGGCAGGCTGCTGCGAGTTTGTAGTTCGATGCGTTCAACAGGCTGGTAAAATTCCTCACTCTCAAATGCCTCCGAAAGAGTGAAAATGGATCTTTTGACGCGACTCTCAACAGAGGGGTCCGGCTCTATCGTCTGATTCACAGCATTGCTTTGCAGCGGGTTGGTAATCGTGTTTTTTGCCGCGCCGACAAGTGCTTGTGGAGATGGGGGAGTGGCCTCTTCTGAATCATCGATTGTTTCACTCTCAGCGACAGCTTCATTCTGTGGCGTTGCCGAATCAGAAGAAGCAGAAGGTGCGTCTGGGATTTGCTTTCCTGTGTCAGCAATGATGGCGGTTGTAGTACCGCTATTGAGCGTTGGCGAAAGAGCATCCAATAAGGTGGTATTTGAATTGAGATCGACAATCAACTCGTCAATTGTGATGTCGTTGCCGAGGTTACCCGCGTAGTCTGTAGCGGAGGCAAATATGTCATACGTTCCGCTGCTCAGGGCTGGCAGGCGATTGTCCTCGACCTGCCATGTACCATTACCATTGTTTGTGGCGGATAAAGTGGTTCCGTTGACTGTCACCGTAATTGTCGCTGTCGGATCATCAATCGTACCGCTCAAGCTCGGCGTTGCATCTTCAGTTGTTTTTTCATCGACACCAATTGTTGGTGCAGTGGTGTCAATGACCAATTCGTTGGTTGTGCTGTCTTGACTCTCAATGCCTTCTGCGTTTGTTCCGCGGATTTCAACGTCATAGATGCCCTCTGCCAAAGGTGAAAGTGCATTGTCGGCAAGTGTCCATGTGCCATCTCCAAGATTGGTGGCAAAAATGGTCTGGCCTGAAACTTTGACAGCAACAAGCGTTTGGGCGTCGTTGACCGTACCTGACAAGGCGGGCGATGGATCATTGGTGGTAAGCGAGTTCACGGTCACGACCGGAGCGGGGACGGTGATCGTGAGTTCGTTGATGGTGTTGTCTGTGCCGATGTTTCCGGCTTGATCAGATGCTGACAAATCAACGTCGTACAAGCCTACGGGAAGAGGATTCAAACTGTTGTCAGCAAGACTCCATGTTCCGTCGCCATGATTGACTGCGGCTCGAACCTGACTTGCTACTCTCACTTCAATGATTGCCTCCGGGTCATCAATCGTTCCACTCAATGCAGGGCTTGAGTCCACCGTGGTCAGTGGATTGATGGTTGCCACGGGTTCCGTGGTGTCGATCGCAACCGAGCCTGAACTGCCACTACCTTGATTCAGGGAAGAATTTTTATAGCTGTTTGGTATTAGAGTTACCGAACCCGTTCCGCTGAAACCATCGTCTGCGGTAAAGGTCGCAGACCAAATCAAGTCCGTGCCAACAAATGCACCACCACTGAGTGATCCGCCTACAACGTCGAGATCATTTGCCGGAGTGAAGCCAATTGGTACCTCGCTGAAGGTAATGGTGACCATGGATGTATTGTTGCCATCAAAGAGCAATGATTCCGTGAAGTCAATGATCGCGGTTGGGTTGGTGGTGTCGATTGGTACTGAATCGCTGTCACCGTTGCCTAAGTTCGTGTTTTCGTCGGTGTAACTGTTGGCTTCCAGCGTTACCGATCCGGTTCCACTGAAATCAGCGTCGGCCGTAAAGGTGGCAGTCCAGATCAAGCCAGTGCCGTCAAACGCACCACCGCTGAGCGATCCGGCTACCACACTGAGATCATCGGTTGCATTGAATTGTGAAGGAGCTTCGCTGAAAGTAATGGTGATGATCGATGTATCGCTATTCTCGGAGAGGAAGGATCCAGTGAATTCAACCACTGCAGAGGGATTGAGTGTGTCAATGAATACGATGTCATTGTCACCGCTGCCCAGATTCAAACTCGTGTCGGTGTAACTGTCAGCATTAAGGGCGACTAAGCCCTTAACGCTTAACCCATCGTCCGCGGTAAATGTCGCGGTCCAGATCAAGCCGCTGCCATCAAGTGCACCACCGCTGAGCGATCCACCCACGACGTCGAGATCATCTCCCGTCTCGAAGTTCAGCGGGATTTCACTGAATGTGATGGTGACAGTAGAAGTACTGTTGCTGTCGTTGAGGTCAGACTCGGAGATCTCAACCGTTGCCGAGGGATTAGTCGTATCGATCGAGACTGAGTCACTGCCACCGCTACCCAGGTTTCCGTTCGAGTCGGTGTAACGGTTGGCTTCCAGTTTCACCGATCCGGTTCCCGTGAAATCATCAGCAGCCGTGTAGGTGGCAGTCCAGATCAGGCCAGTGCCATCAAACGCACCACCGCTGAGCGATCCACCCACGACGTCGAGATCATCTGCGGCATCGAAGTTCAGTAGGTTTTCACTGAAGGTGATGATGACGTTGGATGTATTAGTGCTGTCGTTGAGGTCAGACTCGGA
>PKCN01000448.1 GCA_002862205.1 Planctomycetaceae bacterium
ATCCTGAATTGACTAATTGAAAGTCTCACCGCGAAGAAGGAGAGTCGCGTTGAACCGTCTCGTACCCGCACACGGTCCCCGTCTTGCATGCTTAGCCGCAACCTGGCTAATGCTAACAGCAGACGTGTCAGCTCAGATCCAGATGCCGTCCGATAGCGGGCCTCCATCTGTTAAGCCAACTGCCATACCTCAGGCAACGCCGCAACCGACCCTCGCGTCGGCGCAGCAGTTGCTTGCGGGTGTGCGAATGGCACTCATTAAAAAGGACTACCATACGGCAGTTCAGTCTTACCGCCGAGTCACGGCGATGTCGGGCAATCTACCTCAGATCGCAGATGAAGTTGGCAAGCTTCGTGCCCAGTTGCTTGCGATTGGCATTGACGGAGCATTACTCTCGCTACCGCCAAAGCCACCAGCACAGCCCCTTACCGAGGTAGCCAATGCACGGCCGCTGGGTGTTCCTCTTCTTGCGGCCAACATGGCCACTCGCAAGCAGGAAGCGTTGCGGTTGGTAGCCATTGGCAGGGCCTCCTTGGATCGTGGGGATATACCGACAGCGGTTGCGATCGCAAGGCAAGCCGAAGCGCTCAATGTTCCTGAAAAGGACTTTGCTCCGGGCGAGCCTCGCGTCTGGCAGTTATTGCTTGATGCCGAGTCGGCAGCCCGAAGGAGCGGAATCCGTTTGGCTTCGGGAACAGAGCCACTGGTCAACACGCCCGAAGTCGCGGCCAATCCTGTTCAGGCGGCACTTGCAATGGCAGGCGCTGATGAGACAGGGAATGTTGCCCAGGCACCATTCAACACAGAGTCAACGACGAATGGGGCATCGCCCAACGATACTGGGGTCAAACCAGTTCAGGCGATTGCACCTTTGGCTGGTCAGCAGCCAGTGGGTCCCAATCATGCACAACAGAACCTGGCCGAAGGGCTTGATGCTCTGGGACGAGGTGAGACTGCTGTGGCACGAGCTAAATTCCGTGAAGCCTGGAAACATGAGTCAGACTTGACTTTGGCCGAGCGTAATCAGCTGAAGGACAAATTGACTTTATTGCAGCCCAAGCGTCTTACTCCTCAAACGAGCATACCGCCCGAAGAGATGAGTGTGATTCAGCGGGCTGAATTGGCAGAGCAGGATCGTACTCGACGTCTGTTCCGCGAAGTGACGGCCGAGTTGGCCAAAACTGAGCAGATCAAGGAAACGGCACCTCTGGATGCTCTCGATGAGCTGGAAAGGTTGCGACGACGGGTTGATGGTTCTGAACTCAGCGAACAAGGCAAGCGTTCAATGGCCATGATGGTTGATCGAGCAATCGGCGACCAGAAGAAGTTCATTCAGGCGAACCGCGCCAAGATCGATCTTGAATTGCAAAATGATGCAGTTCGTGCCGAGATGGCAACAGAGCAAGCCAAGAACCTGGTCATTGACGAGGAGGTATCGGCCCTGGTTCGATCATTCAATCAACTGATCAAGGACCGACGCTATCAGGAAGCAGAAATCATTGCCAAGCAGGTTCAGGAATTGAAGCCTGATGACCCGATCGCGGTCAGCATGTTCCACACGAGTCGAATGGGAACACGCCTGATGATTGATCAGGAAGTTCGCGACAGGAAAGAACTTGCATTTCTTGACACCATGATTGATGTGGACCGTTCTTCAGTAGCCATTGATCCGGATCTGCCATTGACCATGCCTGATGCCCGCGACTGGGCAGCTCTATCGCGGATGCGTCTGCAGGATGCAAACGACGGCGAAAGCCGTTTGAGTGCAGCAGAACAGGAAATTCAAAAGAAGCTGATTACTGATGTCAGTATCAAGTATGCGAATCGTCCTCTTGGGGAAGTCATTGATGAATTGTCAGTGGTGACAGGTGTCCCCATGGTTCTGGATATGCGGGCACTGGCCGCGGTTCGTGTAACGACTGACACTCCTGTCACGTTGCAGCTGCCGGGAAGCATTAAGCTCAAAAGTGCTCTCAATTTGATTCTCAACAGCCTGGAACTTACATACGTCATCGAGAATGATGTGTTGTCAATTACCAGTCTCGAAGCAAAAAGGTCAAAGGTTTATCCTCGGACTTACCGCGTGACTGATTTGGTAACACCGATCCCGAACTTTACCACCAGCTATGAAGATGGCTTGGCGGGAGCTCTGCGAGCGGCTTATCAAATGACCAATCCTCAAGCAAATGTTCAGGTGATGCCGGTTTCCATGACCGATCTTGGAAATGGGATGGCTCGTGGTGCTGGAGGAATGAATTCGAACGTGTTGGGGCAGTACAACCCTATGGGTTCCCAAGGTGGATTCGGAATGAATAATCCTCCCATGGGTGGCGGTGCTGCCGGTGGTGGGTCGTTCGCCGACTTCCAAAGTCTGATGGACCTGATCCAAACGACGATCGTTCCGGACACTTGGGAGGCTCTGGGTGGTCCAAGCTCGATGTCACCCTATCCTCAGAACCTCAGTCTCGTGATCAGCACTACCAGTGATGTTCATGACCAGATCGCTGACTTGCTTGAGTCGTTGCGACGACTACAGAACTTGCAGATCACGATTGAGGTTCGCTTCATCACTCTGTCGGATACCTTTGCTGAGCAGATTGGAGTCGACTTCCAGGTCCAGTTTGATGACAAAATCAAGGAACTGCCCAATGACAGTGGTGGACCTAGTGTTGTGATTGGATGGGATGGTGCAGGTGGTGTGCCTACTCCCGACCTGGATATCACCCTCAATAATCAGAGCTTTGGTTTGTCGCCACCGTTTGGTGCGGAAACTGTGGTCAACGCTTCCACGATTGGCTTTGCAATCTTGAGCGACATTGAGGCATTTTTCTTCCTGCAGGCAGCTCAGGCTGACAATCGTAACAATGTGATGCAGGCACCGAAGGTAACCCTGTTTGATGGTCAACTGGCAACGATCAGTGACCAGACACAGGTTCCTTTTGTGACAAGTATCACACCGGTTGTCGGTGACTTCGCGGTTGCACAGCAACCTGTCATTGTGGTTCTGAACGAAGGAACTCAGCTCAACGTGCAAGGTATTGTCAGTAATGACAAGCGATTTGTACGCCTGACACTTGTTCCTTTCTTCAGCCAAATTGGCAAGGTTAACACCTTCACCTATGAGGGTCGGCGCACAACGCAAAGTGCCAGCAGGCAGGAAGCTGACACAAATAACGATGGTACGATCAACGAAAGCGACGAACAGGAAACTGAAGATGTCATCGAAGGATCGACTGTTCAGTTACCTCAGTTTGCTTTCACGACGGTTAGCACCACAGTCAGTGTTCCTGATGGTGGTACGATCCTTCTTGGTGGTATCAAACGACTGCGTGAAGGCCGGAACGAGCGTGGTATTCCTGTGCTTGGAAAAATTCCCTACCTGAGTCGTCTGTTCCGCAACGTTTCCACTGGTCGTGAGGCTCAAAGCCTGATGCTCATGGTGACACCGCGAATCATCATTCAGGAAGAGGAAGAGCAGATGCAGACAGGTTTCAATCCTGATTCGCAGTAAGCTCCGAACCTTCTGTTAAACGAACAAAACGCCAGCGATTGGGTCGCTGGCGTTTTTTTTATTGGTTGATGCAGTTTTAAATTCGTTCAGGCCGCATCCAACTGCAGGTGTTGGATCACCATAGCGACCGCTGCACTCGCCATCGGTGTACTCATACTTGGTGGCGTACCTTTGTCGGCAGCCGCCTGTGCGGGGGCGAGCGGGATGTGCATGAAAAGACTCCTGGTTCTCAGTCCATAGGCCTGGGAGTAATGCTGGCTGAGGTAGAGGGCAGCATTGCAGAGGTAGGTTCCAGCGTGGTGAGAAACGTCACTTGGAATTCCCGCAGCGATCAAAATGCGGTGGCAATGATCCAACGGAAGCCCGGAGCGGTACGCTTCTGAGGCATTGGCAATCAGCGGTGATCCGTTACTTCGAACGTTCAGACCGATTGCTTCAAGTCTGATGTGCGTTGAACCAGGAGCTTGGCCGAGATGAATTGCGTAGTCAAAGTTCGACTGAAGATCCTTGCGAAGATTTTCACTCATTTGGCTGAGCTCGACCGGATATCGTCGTGTGGTGATTTCCGCGTCGCCATCGTACCAACGCGTCAGATCCGTCAGCGCCAGCCAACTCGAATTGTCTGGCCAGCGGTCGTAGGGTTCAAAGGCGGTGATCAGGATGCGGGTCACGAGGGCTCATTTAGGGCCGAAATTGCTCAATTTGGAAAACGAATATCCAATCATAGTTCGAGAATTGCCGCATGAGGCGATCGATTTCCTGATTCAGAGACCCGATCACTCTTTTTTCTTGACGATTTTGGCGGGCAGCTCTTGCCCCTTCTTGATGAATTTCATCGAGATCGAGTTGACACAATGCCGGGTGTTTTTGGCCGTCATTCGCTCTCCCTCGAATACGTGGCCGAGATGCCCTTTGCAATTACTGCATACAATTTCAACTCGATAGCCGTCAGTATCGACACGACGAAGCACGGCACCCTCGATTTCATCATCAAAACTTGGCCACCCACAATGGCTCTCAAATTTGTCGTCTGCCCGGTAAAGCTGAGCGTTGCACTGCCGGCAGATGTAAGTGCCTGGGTCTTTGGTCATCGTGTAACCACCGGGCCCGGCCGGTTCCGTACCCTGATTGAGAATCACATAGGCTTCACGCTGATTCAATTTGTTGTAATCGTCAAAAATGATCTTCTGCGTTTGCTTCTTGTCATCGGTCATCTTAGCTTCGCCCCCTGGAGTTCCTGTGTTCGTCGTATTGCGTGAGTTGGACACCTCATCAATGCTTTTTAGACATGTGGAAAGGTAGGAACGTGAGCGATTGATTTCAGCGGTCACTGCAGCTGTGCTGTCGAGAATCGGCAGCCCCCGTGGAACAGGGTGCATGAAGATTTCGGTCCAGCCACTGAATTTGACGTCCTTGAGTGCGGTCAGCAGGGGCACAAAGTTGAGACGTCCTCGGCCTGGCAGCTGTAGTAATTCGCGGGATTTCGGAAGCTTTTCCATGCAGCCCATGCCGTACTGCCACGCATAGAAGATTGCGATCGAATTACCAAGCGAGCGGATCAAGTCGCTGAGAATGACTGAGTCCTGTGGCAGGTGGTAGGGTGCAAGAGCAATCTTGAGATTCTCTGACGGACGCAACTCCATTAACCATTGCATCGAATCGATGGATTCAATCAGATTGTTGCCGTGATTTTCAATGGCGATTGAGACGCCGGATTCTTCGGCTGCTGCCAGATGCGGTTTCATCTTCTCGATAAATTGCCCAACCGCTGTTTTTAACGCAGCACCGGTCAGGCCTCGGGGCCCAGTTGCACCTGTCACAATGGTTTTACAGCCCATTCGCTTTGCGAAACCAAATTCTTCCTGAAGCCCAAAGGGGCCAAGTTTGTACTGTGTAATGCATTCCAGTGATGTTTGATTTTTTCGAAGCAGAGCAGCAAAGGCTGCCTCACCCATTTCGGCAACCTGTTCCCGTTGGTTGCCATGAACTTTGGGCCACAGGTCAATCCCACTCCCACCAACCTTGGCAATTTCCGGAAGAATCTCGGCCAGATCGCTGTAGCCATACATGCACGAACCCAGCAGGTAATTGAGCTCAAAAGGTTCCGGCTCTTGAAGTTCGCTGTCTTGGGCGAGCAATTGCTGGCTCGTCGTGGTCGCAAGGGAAATCCCTGCGGCACCCGATACCAATGCCTGTCGACGGTTCATAGCTGATGCGGAGGACATGCTTACGTGGTTCCAGAGTTGGGAGGGAAAGGGGAGGTGTTCGAGTGGCAAGTAGTGAGACTCGCCACGGATAATCAGGCGAGGAGCATCTGAATCTCGGAAGTGACCGGGTTTTTTGACCCAACAATGCTTTCATGGACATGCAACGTTGAAATTGGATCTGAATCCGAATAATCCCAGCTCAACCCATTTTGCATGAATCCATTATTAACAAGATTTTGTTGTCCTTCCACCGTCACGTGTCAATTCTCCGACCGTTACAGTAATAGTGACCAGTGGCGTCAGCCTGAAACCGACAGATTGGGGACCGTGATGTTTGATCGTGAAATGAAGATGCGTTGTTTAGTAATGATGCTGTCATTGTTGGGATGCGAGACCGCCGTTTGGGCTCAATCCTCTAGCTGGAGTCAGTTTTTGGGGCCGGAGCGGAACGGAATCAGCGACGAGACCGGGTTATTGGCAACGTGGCCGGCTCAAGGTCTGGACATCGCTTGGCGCGTCGATGGTGGGGTCGGAATGTCAGCAGTCGCTGTTGCGGATGATCGAGCGATCACGATGTGGAATTCATCACGTGGTCAGGTGGTTGCAGCTCTCAGTGCCAAGGATGGTGCAGTGCTTTGGGCAACGCCCCTTGCGGCCAGTTATGAGAACTCGATGGGCGATGGGCCTCGAGCAACACCAACAATCGCTGGGCAACACGTTTTTGCCTATACAGGGGAAGGGATTCTAGCTTGTCTCGATGTCACTACGGGAGCAAAGCAGTGGAGTAAGTCGGTGGTTCGCGACATGGCCGGTCGACCTGCGGAGTACGGAATGGCCTGCTCACCACTGATCGTCGATGACATGGTCGTCGTGACGGCTGGCGGAGAAGGTAAAGCCGTGGTCGCTTTGGACCGGAAAAATGGCGATGTTCGCTGGACCGCGGTCGATGGATTGCCTGGTTATTCATCACCTGCGTTGCTGAACCTCGGTGGTGAGCCGCAGGTCGTCGCTTTTACAGCGCGTGGGGTCACTGGGATTCGCCCATCTGACGGTAAAGAGCTGTGGAGTTATCCATTCAAAACACCCTATGACTGCAACACTGCAACTCCCATTGAAGTTGCCGGTAACATTTTCATCTCCGCCGGCGAGAATCACGGTTGCGTGATGCTCAATGTGACGAAACGGGCAACAGGTTACCAAGTAGATGAAGCTTGGGCCTCGGTTAATGTCAAGAGTGTGATGCGGAATGAGTGGCAGACATCCGTCCTGCTGAACGGTTACCTGTATGGATTCGACAATGTCGGGAGCGCCGGTCCGGTCACACATCTGACGTGTGTCGAGGCGGCAACCGGAAAGGTCGTTTGGACGAGGACTCGTTTCGGAAAAGGTAATCTGGTTGCGGCCAATGGGAAACTTTGGATCACGACCATGAAGGGCGAGTTGGTGCTGGCTGAGGCGAGTCCCAAGGGCTACGCTGAAATTGGCCGACAGAAAATTTTTGGTAAGACTCGCCAAAACGCTTCGCTCGCCGATGGGTTCGCCTTCGTGCGCGACGACTCACAAGTGATCTGTATCAAGATCAAGTAGCCCGCAAGGGGCACTTCAGGCTTGCAGGATTTTTCTGGGGGACTGACCTCCCCCTTTTGATACCTTGGCGAGGTTGAACGCAACAGCAAACTGCCGGGTATCTGCTTTCGCCACGCATCCCCTGCCCTGCTTGAGTGAGTTGAGGCTGTTGGATTCCGGCAATGCTTCGTTGTGATGCTGCTAGTTTTCACCCAGTTGGTGAATGGTATTGTGGATCACACGCCGGAATTCATTTCCGTTTTGATCCTGTAGTCGGCAGGCAATTTCCATGCCCCAAGTTGGAGCGATCTCGGGGATCGTGAGGCGAACTGTCTTCATGTCTGGCAGCAACGTTGCGGAAACCACTTCAAGAACACGTTCATTGTAGTGTTTCGAACCATAGTTTTTGGTTCTCTTCAAATCCCATGTCTTGATTTTATAGCGGCTGGTATCGCTTGCCAAATCGGGATTGATTTCTTCACTGAAGGTAATATCAATTGTTTCTTTGGCTGCTTTCAGTTTGGTCGGCATGCTGACAGCATTGCCCTTGTAGCTGACACGGAAGAGTCCGCCTTCCTGTTCTTGGCGACTTCCTGCCCATGAGAACATGCCACCCAGATACAGTTGGCCGTCCGCGGGTGAAAATCGTCCACGAATCATTCCTGTTGGTAGATCTGGAATGGGCAGTTGGCACATTCCACCTTGTGGTTGTCGGTCACCTGTTGGCGTTGACAGATGTTCGTGGGGCACGACATAGATTCGGCCATAACCATAAGACAGATTCAGCAATTGTCCATTCAACGGCCCCCAACGTTGGGTGTCGGCCCAAAGTAATTCAGCGGGTGAGCGGTCAAACGAATTGGTGATCCAGCAAAGAGGTTTCTGCATCGCTTCATCAGACGAGTCAGTCACATCGTGGTAGCCGTACATGTTGCCATAAAAACCACCGGGACGTACCCAGTTGATGCGATTCTTCGGGTTCCAGTGCCCTTCCTGGTCAGTCACGATAAAACTGCCGTCATCATTCAGGCAAACCCCATTGGCTGCCCGGAATCCCGTGGCAATGATGTCTGTTTTGGCACCATCAGGGGTGACTCGCAGAAGTGTGCCATGGTGGGGGACCACGGCCGTCAAAGCGTGTCTGGCCGACTTTGCATAATAAAGATTGCCGGTCCCGTCCCGTTGCAACCCCATTGCAAACTCATGGAAGTGCTCGGTCACTTGATGATCGCTATTGAGGCAATGGTAGTCATCCATTTCACCGTCGCCATTGTTGTCTCCCAGTGACACGATCTGATCCCGACACGTCACCAGCAGCCGTTCCTTGTCCACAAGAATGCCGAGGGGTTGGAACAGGCCGCTGGCAATGCGATGCCAGCGAAGTGATCCCTCAGGCTGGCCAAGAGTGTTGATTCCTTCGACCTTCCAGACATCACCATCCCAAGTGCAGGCTGCGAGAGATTTTCCATCGGGATAGAAATCCATCCCGGTGATTCTTGTTCTTGCCCCCCACGGGTTTCCTTCGGGGCGAACCAGTTCATCGACCAGCCACGCGTCGGATTCAAACCACTTTTTCGCTGGTACATCGATAGCAGTTGTGTACTGAGCTGGCCCACCATGCGTATACAAGTCCAAATTGGTTTCCAAATTCGACAAGCGTGTTTCGATATCGGCCAACGCATCCTCATCAACGGTGGAATCAGTGAACCAGATTGAACCTTGTAGGGGACGGTTGCCCTTCTTGAACGTCAGGACCAGTCGGTTGTCTCGCAAACTGAATTGCGCTGCTTTCGTAAAGCCAGGGGCAGCAACCAAAATGATCTTTTCCTGATGCTGAATCGTTGCCATGCCTGCCTCGACTTCAAGTGTTGCGTCACTTGGGAGTTCCATCACGGACATGTCCAGATTGGTTGCACGTGGCCCGATGTTGAGTGTTCGGACGAACGTCGTTGCGCCTGGTGTCTCCAACGAATTTGGATATTCCAAAATCTCGGTGTTTCCCACCGTGTAGCTCAAAATTACTTTGTCTTGGTACCTGTGGAGACCACGGAATTTACCCCATTGGGCAGGGAGAGGCCCGTATTTCCGCTGGTCTCTTCCTTGCACTCTTTGATCGTCTTCAAAAGATTGGGTTGCCGGATTGGCCCATCCAGGGCCTGTTGAGTTGGTTGCGTGTACATTCCCATTGGCACGCAGGTGAACACCATGCCGTCCGTTGAATTGGATACCGTTCCAGTCGAGAAAATTACCGCTCCATGCAGCAGCCATTCGTAGTGTGTCATGCTCAAAAACCATCCATCGGGATCCACGGGCGATTCCACCCGGGCCTTCATCGAGTCGGATCGCAATGGCTTTTTGTGCAATGTTCTTGCCGCCGTTTCCAAATTCAATGGTGGTTGTCAACATCGGGCCATAATCCATCGTGATCCAAGGCTTGATCTCGGTTGGCTCGGGACCGCGAGAATCACCACGAGGGAGACTTGCCAAATACTGGTCGGTAATCGCAGCATATTGCGTGGGATTCTTTTCCCGCAGAAAGTGTTCCCGGATGTAGTGAATCACATCATATTTTTGCTGTGGCACCATCCATGTTTGTGGCACCATCAGGCCGCCGCCATGCGTGAGCGTTTGATACATGGCATAGGGATCATTTCCATACTTGAATTTGCCGCTTGGGAAACGCAGCGAGGTTGGAAGTGATCCGGCTTTTTCAAGGGTTCCATGGCAATTGACGCAAAGGCCTTGATAGATGGCTCGGCCGCGTTTATTGGATTCACCATTCCAGTCCGCGATCATCCCCCTGTGATCAATTTCTGATTCGTATTCCGGGATATTGAGTTTTAGGTCTTCCTCGGATGGCTGCAGTTCTGCCGCCCGTTGTTGGCCACCATCGCGAATGGCGATCAAGTAGGAAATCAGATCCAGAAACTCCTGTCTTTGCCGAAGGGCATTGACTTGCCCCGCAGGCATCACAGAAACCTCTCCTGTTTTTTCTGCTTCAATATCATCGAGTGCGATGGTCACTGTCGCCGTGGTACCTGGACCAGTTTGAAGCATCAAATGATCATCGGTTCGTTTCAGTTCGAGGCCGATGAGGGTGCGTCCATCTGCGGTAAGGAGACGGATGTTCCGGAATTCAGGTTGGATCTCCGCAGATGGTTTGAGCACCGACGCTACCAGATGCTGATCATTGACCTGCCGTTTCCAGATGCTCAGATTGGGGCCAAAACCTGTGTCGTCGGTGGTTGAGTGACACTTCGCACAACCCGTCCCCGGTGAGTGGAAAATGACCGCACCCCGTCTTGGATCCCCTTTTTCTCTCGCGTCCGCAGCGAGATCAGCAAGCGGTTCGCCAAGCAGCTTTTTCTCCAATTGTTGGCCCTGAGCATTCACTTGGTCACCATTGGACAGCGATAGGCTGAGCATCAACATGCAGAAAGGGAACAATCGTAAGCCCGCGGCCAAAGATTTGATTAGGTGGGTTTTGATCATTTCGTGTTCATGTAGGAGGTAAATCGTCTGGGTGGATTATAAGCCGCATTTCCACGTTGATTGATGGCGATGATGTGGGCAGGCAGGCAATTGTTGAGAAATCTGACTAAACTGATTGAAAACCGACCCACTTTCCTCGCTCACAAAGTCTCCATGTCGCTCTTGCCACGCCGATTGACTGCACTTTGCATCGCCACCCTTGTGACTTGTGCAGCCATTGCTCAGCCGCCGGCCAACCGCCGCAATCCGAAGCCTCAGCCGCCGCAAAAGAAACCGTCTTTGCCAGCTGATCCGCAACTCCTCGTCCTCCATAAAGAGTTTGTCGTCAAAGCCGAAAAACTTGCGATCGAATACGAACGCAAGAAACAGTTTGGCAAGGCGCGCGAAGTCTATGAATCAATGGTGCGATTGGTTCCCAACTTTGCTTCGGCAGAGGCGGGTCTTGAAAGAATTCTGGGTAACCAGAGAATTCAGGATCGAAAACTTGTTACGGTGGACGCCAACCAGATGTGGCAGGACTCGGGCGTCAATCTACGAGCAGACATGCCGGTGCATACGGAGGTGAAAGGGGTCTGGAAGGTCGTCTATGAGACCGGTCCGAAAGGTATTGAGATTCCAAAAGAATTTCAACAACGTGATGGCCGTATTAAATTGGGATCTCTGATTGGAGTGGTTGTGAATTCTCCAGCCGAACTCAAAGATGCGAAGCCATTCCCAGTTGAGCATGGGAAAAACTTCACTGCCAATAAAACGGGTCGGCTGTTCCTGCGAATGTTTGACGTTGACCACACAGACAATGAAGGAAAAATGCTGGTCTTGATTCAGAGTACCTTCGCTAATTGAATGAGTTACTATTTCCATGGTTTGGTGAATCGGATTTTTAATGGCAGGGGCAAGATGGACGTCGCAGTAACGGGCACCATGAGCCAACCTGCTGGGCGATTGAATAAATTCGTTAGCAAATGTTGCTGGCTAACACTCGGTTGCCTGATTCTTTGCACTTTCCTTGCATTTTTTTCAAGCCGTTTTTGGGTTGCTGAACTACTTGCAAACCTCCGGGTGCAATTGGTCATTGCCGGTTTGCCAGTGCTGCTCGCCGGTGTGTTTTTGCGTCATTGGCGTATCGCCTTGATTGCGTGTGTCGTCCTTGCACTGCATCTTTCTTGGTTTGCGACCGCCTTTCCACCAGTATCCGATGGGGACAGTTTCAGGCATTTCGTGACGGTGACATCCGTGAACGTATTGAGTGAGAACGTTCAGCATGACCGGGTGATTGCTGATCTAATCGAAGCAAACCCTGATGTCATTGCTGTATTGGAACTAACGCCAATATTGGATCAGAAGTTGCGGCAGGATCTTCCAGCCTATTCGCATGTGATGAGTCGTTCGGAAAACAGTGGGAATTTTGGTGTTGGTGTCTATTCGAAGTATCCGTTGGCAGATGCAGAGTATTTTGAGTCCGTTGAAGCGATCGACTCTATCGCGGTGACAGTTGTGGTTGAGCAGGTGAGAGGAAACGAAGAGAAATTTCGTCTGTTCGTGACCCATCCTCTGCCTCCCATGAATGGCGATCTGTTTGAAAAACGGAATCGGCAGTTGGAAGATGTGGCTGACCGGATTCACCGCTTTCGTGAGCAAGCTTCTGCAATTCCAGTTGTGCTGTTGGGGGATTTGAATTTAACACCTTGGTCACCCTGGTTTCTGGAATTGCAATCGCGGAGTGGTTTGGTGCGAGGGATTAGCGATTTCAGTCTTGAGCCGACCTGGTATCGTTTCCCGTTGTTTCCATTCGGTCTGGTTATTGATCATGGCTTGATCGAGCCGTCGCTGGCCTGCAGTGATTTTAAGGTTGGAAAACCCATGGGATCGGATCATCGTTCAATCACCCTCCGAATTGCATCGTCAGATTAATCGCATGCGGGGATTCGGATTCACGGTCCATGTTTGGTGTGTTGCTGCTTCGGATCGTAATCGGGCGTGTGCAACGCAGCGTGTTTTACATTGCTTGCCATTGCATTGCAGGCTTCTCATTGTGATTTAATGATTGCTTGCCCTTGCGTTTCGCTGGGAAGAATAGATTCTTCGGAAGTGGCGGTGTTGCCTGCCTTTTCATGTTTGGGCTGTCCTCTCAGGATCATCAAGAATGACACACTCACCAAGGCAACAGCGACAATGCCTTTGAATCGGGTTGGTGAGATCCGTCGGCTCGCCAGCACGCCTGCCTGTACACCCACGATTGATAGGATTGCCAGGGTCAAAATTGAGCCCCCTGAATCAACCGTCACATGCCCACGGAGGAACAGTAATCCCACTTTGTAGATTGCAATGATGATGAGACACTGCGTAATGAAAGCTTTGAATCGGTTCTGCGGCCATTCCTGTTTCAAGCCGAAGGCTGCGATGGGAGGACCTGCAATGCTGACTGCACCAGCCAGAAACCCACCGGTAGCGCCGGCAATGAAACACGGTATTGATTGTTTTTCGGCATTCGGTTTTGCTTCATGTTTTCGCAGGCTCATCCACACCATCCCAAGTATGCCCACACCTGTACCCCGTACCAACCAATCCAGTGGCAGGCGTTCAAACAGGGCAAAACCCAATGGAAGAAAAATAGCGGCTCCCAGCAATGCTGGCCGCAGTGATTTCCAGTCAACTCCGTCACGATAAGCCCATGCCGCCATGATCAGCATTGGAATGCTGCTGATCGATACGATCACGTGGGCTGAGCGTCCGTCGACAAAAAATGGCAACAGGGCGATGGCTACAATTCCAAACCCAAATCCAATCGCGCTATGGATGAAACCAGCGAAGAAAGCGATCGCTGCGAGGATGACGAGCAGTGTGAGGTCAATCTCCACTACTCAGGTAGCTCCTCACCCCGAGTTTCTCTTCCGAACAGCACAACGACAGCTCCAACCAGATACAGAGGTGACAATAATAGTGCCTGCGATTCGGGTTCAAGCTTGATGGCAAAACCAAAAATCAAAAATGCCGCGGCTGTGCCAAGTCGGCCCATGTTGAAACAAAAACCTGCTCCAGTACCCCGCATACGAGTTGGGTAAAGTTCAGGAAAATAAACCGCGTATCCGGCATGCATGCCGAGGGTAAAGAATCCAAACACCGGAAGTGTGATCGCAAGTAAAGTCGGCGAGGTGTTTTGTGGTATCAGATACAGGAACATCAGTAGGACCATGCCAAATGCGACTACTTGGTAAAGAACAAATGCTCCTCTTCTGCCCAGTTTGGTTGAGATCCATCCGAATAGTACCAAACCCAAACCACCACCAATCGTGTTCAGCGTCATGCTGAGCATTTCTGCACGTTTGATTCTTGGTTTGTTTTGCTTGAGAATTTCCTGTTTCTTGTTGTTGTAGTCTTCTTTGGCTTGTTGAGATGCATCGTCATCAGGTGGAGTGAGGTTCGCTTCCTGAATCACATCTTGCTGAGCACGCCTGAGTAATGCATTTTTTCCATAGATGTGAATGCCCCAGAACGTGACCAAGCCAATGGTTGCCAGCGAGACACCCACCACGGTGGCCCGAAGATTGTCTTTGGAAAACAAGTCAAGCAGTCTTCCAGTGGCTTGGTTGGCGTCAGTTGCGGCACGTTCTTTGGCTCTCTGCCACGATTCTGGTTCCCGAAGTTTCCAGCGAATCCAGATAGTCAGAAGAGCGGGAAGTACACCGATGGCAAAGCCGATTCGCCAGCCTTCCCAACCCGCCTCAGCCAGTTGTAAGTTCAGTGCTGGGTTGCCGATCAGCATCGCAATCGTGGCAGCAGCCAGCAACGTGCCAAATACGCTGGATGCGTGGAAGATTGAACTCATCACAGGGCGGGACCGTGTCGGCATGACCTCCGCGACCATGGCAGATGCGACTGCCCATTCACCTCCCACGCCCATGGCAACCAAAAAACGCAACAGCACCATTTGCCAAGGTGCTTGAGCAAAAGCACTGAGGCAGGTGAACAGGGAATAAAACAAAATGGTGTAGATCATCGTCTTGGAGCGACCGATTCGATCGCTAAGGACACCAAAGAAGACGCCGCCAACAGCACCACCTAAAAGGAAAAATCCAAAGGCAATATTGTTCCATGAGGTAACCAAGTCATTGTCGGACTCCAGTCCTAGTAATGCCGGCATTGCATCACGCATCGAAGCGACAAATATCTGTCCTTCAAAAACGTCGAAGACCCATCCCAACGATGCAATCAGCAGCACAAGCCATTGGTATTTGGTTATCCCTTCGTACCACTTCAGGCTTGATTCATCGTTACTCATGGTGGGCTGGCTGGGTTGAAGGGAAACTGGCTGGGAAGTTTAAGAATAATGGTTTTGTGATTCAGCAATTAAGAGCGAAGGTTTGCGTCTGCATTTCTGCAAGTGACGCCACGACTTTTCGTTTGCCTTGGAAGGGCCGGCGTGCGTGCATGGCGATTGTGTTGTCGATCAACGCAATATCCCCTGCCTGCCATTGGAGATCGAATGCAAGTTCTTCTGCCATTTCAGTAGCTGCTAGCACCGCTTCGGGATCGACTGGGGTGCCGTCTCCGTGCTGGATCGATTTGGATGGGTCATTGCGATTGTCTTTCCAACCGCTGAATGCGGCAATCAACTGATTGAAGAAGACTTTGCGTCCATCAGGTAATTCCATCACTGCTGGAAGAGGCGGGGAAGTTGATTTCAGGCAGCCATTGGTTTGCCATTGCCAAGAGTATCCTAGTTCGGCGAGTCGGTGTTCCGCCGCGTCTCGACTATCGGCACCGAGCGTGCTTCGCCAGCTTCGACCCATGCCTGAGTTGGCATCATCATCATCCGGCATGACGTTGGTATATCGAAGTCCCCTTCCCTCACACGCATCGGCAAACTGAGGATCGGTTTCCTTAATGCGTTCATAGAGAACATCTGAGCGGCACAATGGTGTGGCACCACCCTGATGCGCGGCAATTTCACAACTGAAAAAAATCCAGCGAGGGTAGAGCGGGGTCTGTGCCATCTCGTGATGGAAGAATATGCGCACTTCGGAGGGCGCTTCGTTAGCAGAAAACACCCGGTCCGTGCGGTTGATTCGAACAGCATTGGAGAGCGATTTTTTGTAGGGGAAATTATCCAGCTCGAGAGCGGACACGATCGCATCAAAATCGCTTGCACCTGCGATGGGGAAATCCCGTAACAGAACGGCACCATGTTCGTTGGCAATATTCAACAGATCGGTCTTCTGCCTGTTCGTCCACGAGACTGCATCGGCCAATGATGCTTCGCTGTCCTGACAAAACAGTGCGTACGGAAATACTGTTTTTCCATGCTGCTGTTGATTTTCTATAGCGACCGAGACAGGAGATATCTCACTCATTGGGTCTATCACTCATAAATCGGGAAGAAAGTATTGAATGCTGGTTCGCAGAAATCACCGGGATCATTGAAACGCCGGTTTCGGTTCAATCCAGCGATGGATGACATTTCCTCACTGCTAAGCGCAAAGTCATGAACCGCCAGGTTTTCCCTCAAACGCTCCATGTTGCAAGTCTTGGGAACCACTGCTGTACCACGCTGAACTCCCCAACGCAAAAGCACTTGGGCTGGAGATCTCTGGTGCTGTGCGGCGATTGTTTTGATCACGTCATGTGCCAGCAGGGACTCGTGGGCTTCAGCCATATTCAGTTGGAAATAGGATTGAGCACCGAGAGGTGAAAAAGCCGTCACACCGATGTTGGACTCGTGGCAGAATCGCGTCAGTTTTTCCTGAGTCAGGTAGGGATGCATTTCAATTTGCAGCATGGCCGGTGGTACGTCAGCCTGATTCAGCAGGTCCCGCAACAACGAACAGCCGAAGTTGCACACACCAATTTCCTTGACGAGGCCCGCCTTGACGAGTTCTTCCATTGCCCGCCACGTTTCAATGATCGGAACACGGTCAGCCTCGACGATCGGATGTTCCGCGTCAGGGTCAGTGAACCAACCTGGGGGATAGCGGGTCTCAATGGGGACGTGTTTTTGAGCAATCGGGAAATGCATCAAGTACAGGTCGAGGTAATCGAGTTGTAAATCCTGCAACGACTTTTCCAGAGCTGGACGCACGTGTTCTTTGCGGTGGTAAGTGTTCCATAATTTGGATGTGATCCAAAGGTCGTCCCGCTTCACACTTCCTTTGGAGAGGGCGGCGGATAGGCCTTCCCCTGTCTGTACTTCATTACCGTAATCACAGGCGCTGTCAAAATGTCGATAGCCGCATTCGATCGCGTCTTCGACGACTTGAGCGGTTGCTTCCGGTTCGATTTTCCACAGGCCGAGCCCTACCGATGCGACTTCGCTTCCGCTGGCAAGTTGGATCATTTCCTGTCCGATGGCTGCATCTCCCATGATGTATTGATGCTGTGTTTTCTTACGCACGATCGTAATGTCAAGCGTGGCAATAATGTAACGGATCAGGTGGCATTTGAGGGAGTGAGTTAAGGATTTGGTCATTCACCACTTGCCAGGGTGGGCATCCAGTTCATTTCCCCAATCGCGGTCTGTGACCTCCTCCCTGCCGACTGAATTCTTGAAAACCAGTGGGTCTCGTCTTTATTGGCGGAATTCTCACTTCTCTTGCAGTGTTGCCTGGCTCCTCGCGAAGAAACAGGTGGCCAACCGGTCTGAACATGGAGAAATGAACAGCGGTGAATTCCTGTTTCGCGGAGATGGAATCAGGTCGGCTTTCTACTAGCAGGTCATCCCAATTCTTGCACTGCTCTTGCTGCCATCTTCACGGCAGTCAGGGCGTCGGCTCCTGCTGCCGAGTCGCTATTGGCAATGGTGATTCGGCCGAACGGTTGACGACCCTGCCTTGTTGAGTCTCCGGGACCACCAACTGAGTAGCCGTGTGCCCAGCGATTCACGGTAATGCTCTCCACATCCCTATCAAATTCAAACAAGTCCTGCGGGAACATGCCGCCAAGATGCTCTCGAATCTCGTCTTCGTAATCCTCGAAACGCAAACCTAGCATGCGATACCGAGCGTCACTGAACTGTTCGTCTCTGGGGGCTCCGACTTTGTCTCCGAAGGGGCAGCTGATCATCTGGATCACGCAAGAGGAATCAGGATTGTCGGAAAATTCATAGCCTCCCATTTTCACCGGGAAGTCCATCAGCACCGCTTGATGCATGTTACCGGGCGACATCGCCAAGCCGATTCCCAATTCCTTCATGGCACGCCAATTTTTCAATCCAACGCTGGTGTACTGCAATGGGCTTTTGGTTTGAAGGCTCAGTGCAGTTGCTTGTTTCTCAGGTAGCTCGGGCACGATATGAGGGATGATCATGTTGTAACAGGCCAGTACAACACCTTTGCCTTGTACTTGGTAGGACTTGTTGTTCTGGATGTAGTGGATCCGGACCTCACTTGAATTTTTGGGTTTGCCTGCGTGGCGGACGTTCACCACTGTGCTGTTTAGCCTGATGCGTGCGGTATTCGTCGATTTGTCCAACTCGTTGTAATGAAATTTCGCCAACACGAGTTCCTCCGCGTTGTTTCCCTTGGCTACCTGAGGAATCAGCTTTTTCACCAAGGCACGTGCCATCCCGGCATTGCCGTCGGGGAAGTGATGGATGTAGGGGTTTGCGTCGTCGTAAACAGCTTTTCTAGTAAAACCCATCGCGCCACAACTCATGGCGGCGGAAATCGTCATCAGGTCCGTACCCGTCGTACCCCAGTCTAAACCTGAGTTGCGTGCCATCCTCAATACGTCAGGGTCATCGACCCCAAGAGTATTCTTGAGGTAATCGAAATAATCATGGTTGCGAATGTAAGCTTGCAGATCCGTGCCTCGGGCATCGATTGCGTGCAGACCACCTTTGAGTAAACGGAGCAACTGTTGCTTGCCTCTTCCGCTCAGCGGTGTCTGCTGCACAGCCTCTTCATCGCTTAACGTTGAAGTCTGGATTCCTTCCACATAATTTGGGTAATTGCAAAAAGGATGTTTGACGACTTTGTCTTCGCCGAAGATTGACTTGTTGAAATAGGTTGCGGCAACCAGATTGTGCCGTTTATAGAAGCCTGCATCGTATGCGGTTTTGAAACGCTCAAGGTCAATTCCGATGTCGGACAGCATCTCGCGGACCAGCTTTCCACTGTGCAGGGGGTCGACGAGGGTTTGTGAGCCTCCATAAGTGAGTCTTGTTTCACCATCAATCGTGTGTTCATTGCGATTTGCATGTCCACCAAAGTCATTGTGGTTGTCCAGAATCAAGACTTTTTTGTCACGGCCGTGCTGTTGTTGGTAGAAGTACGCGGCAGCCAAGCCACTGATCCCTCCTCCAACAACGACCAAGTCATAGACTTCTTTCAACGCGGTGTGGGGGCCCCAATTTTTTTTCCCATCCAACGCCATGCTGTGGGCGTGAGTGTTTGCTCCCTCGTGACTTCCACGCAGCCCTGTTTGTGATGGCGGATAGTATGCAGGATTCAGAGTATCGAGGACATTCGCCGCATTGGATTGCAAAGGTGCCAGTAGAGCACCGACGGCCATCAGGTTTCCATTGACAAAGTTTCTCCTCGTGATGTTGGACATGATTTTTTTCTGGTTCAAAAGGTTGAGGTGTGCGTGAATTGTATTTTGGCAAAGCAACCGTTGGAAATGTTCGATTTTTTGCTTGGTGGAACTGGTTTTTGTCAGCTTCTCGTCAATCAATCAAAGTCTGGGTCGCGTTGCATTGTGTCCCCATGCCCGCACTGACCGATGTTTGGGGGTGTTGTGCACAGAGGTGCACCGAGGTGCATCGTGAATTAGCTCTTTTGAAGGAGCATTTTGGGAGTCACTTCCACGGCTGTTTGTATCTGGCATTTGATTGGTGGTGTCTATTGTCACGGATGCGATTAGGGTTTTGTGGGAGAAGTTACTGATTTCGCATCGATCTCGTGTCGCAATTGATGCTTTGCCTGCTCGAGACAGTCAATTTTCTCTCCACCGTTTGTTGATGGCTTGTATTGGTTTGTGATGTAAATCGCCTGTTGGTGGATCAGTCACGCCATCCAATTGCTCCTCACTGTTCAGGCCAGTCCTCTGGGTGATTGGAAGGTCTTTAAAATCCGGTTACAAAATGATGAGTTAATGGTGGATTCAGGACTTACGCTTGCTTTGTTGGTCGAACTGATGCCCGGTTTATTCTCTCATGGGGCGATTGGTTCGCAGTGTCGTTTGGATTCGATCAGGTTTCGCAACATTTGGGTAAAGGTATTGGCAGCCAATGAGTGACAAACAAGTACGAGCAGGTCTGGTTGGTTTTGGCGCGTGGGGGCAGCACCACGCGAACGCCATCAAGGTGACTGAGGGCGTCGATCTTGTGGCCATTGCGGCCCGCAGTGATGCGTCAACTGCTGCAGCCAGGGAAGCTTATCCTGAGGCCGAGGTATTCAGTGACTTCCACGAGTTAATCGCCCGCAACGATCTCGATTTTGTAGATGTGGTTGTGCCCAGTCATTTGCACCATGCCGTTGCGACAGCGGTGCTGGAATCAGGAAAGCATCTGTTGCTGGAAAAACCCATGGGAGTTTCGATCGAAGAATGTGACGAAATGATTCATTTGGCAAAGGAAAGAAAATGCCTGTTTGCTGTTGGGCATGAACTGCGTTTGTCATCGATGTGGGGTAAGGCCAAATCGATGATTGATGAGGGGTTTATAGGCGACCCATTGTATGCGTTGGTAGAATTGTCGCGGAATCCATATCGTCAGGGAGCAGACGGCTGGCGCTACGACATTGATCGCGTGGGAAGCTGGATTCTTGAAGAACCGATCCATTTCTTTGATCTCGCGCGTTGGTACCTTGAGACTGCCGGGCAACCTGAGAGTATCTACGCCACTGCGAATTCACGTCAGCCAGATCATCCCGAACTTCATGACAATTTCAGTGCGGTCATGCATTTTTCGGGAGGTGCATATGCTGTTGTTTCCCAGACTCTGGCAGCTTTTGAACATCACCAGACGATCAAAGTCACCGGAACCAAGGGAGCATTGTGGGCATCTTGGAGTGGTGCGATGGATCGCACACGTCACCCGACTTTTTCCTTGCGGGCATTCAACGGCGGTGAGGTGGTTTCTGTTCCCATTGAAAAGCCCACCGGCGAGCTTTTCGAGTTGGAGGACCAGATTGCCAGGATGGTCGACGCGATTCGCCACAATGTGCCACTGCACTGCTCGGCAGAAGACGGTCGATGGTCGGTCGCGATGTGCCTGGCAGCGGAAGCTTCGGTGAAGGCTGGGGCAAAGGTCTCGATGTCGGACTACCTGTAGATGCTCTCGATCATGCATCGGTCGGATTGCCGTACGGCAGGAATTTTCGCTGTGATGCGAGAATCTGCCGGCAGCCCGTTCACTCTGGAACGACTCAAGAATTCGTTAAGTATCCTGCAGTCAGCATCGAAACTTAATCAATCGCGTTTGGCGATGGTGAGCCCTGGACCCACATTTTCGCTTGTACGCTTCTTCCATTTGGGGAGCCGCCGGCGACAAAAAGTTGACCGTGAATGATCGCAGCGGCAGGCGACGAAAGAGGCATCGGCAACTTGCTGACAACTTCCCACTCACCACCCGGAGTGAGACTCAAAATATTGTCATCGATTTTTTTTCTGCCGCCTTCTGGTGTTGCGTGACCGCCAACAACATAAATTCGACCAGCATTTGTGAACGTTCCTCCCTCGGAATGTGAATGTCCTTTGGGAAGTTGTGGGCCGCGAGAAAACGAGTCTGTCTTGGGGTCGTAAATGTCGACTCTTGCCTGATCAATTTGGATGCTGTCATGATGCAATTGACCACCGATTATATAAATCTTTTCGTCGAGAGTCACGGTTGAAAACTGGTTGCGGGGCGCGGGTAACGGGGCCGCGTTCTCCCATTGGGCTGCTCCGTTGGCCCATTTGTTGAGGTCGAGTACCCAGTGATCTTCAGCATCGGTGTCGCGGTCCGCTTTGACACCTCCCATGTAGTGCAGTTTGCGGCCCACCAACGCGAGCCCGCCTCCGCCGCGTGTTTCCGGAAGCAGCGGGGCTGCTGTGAAACGGTCCTCGTCAATATCGTAACTCCAGACCTCGGCAATGGTGTGGCCTTTGTAACCGTCTTTGAATCCACCGGCGAACCAAGCGGTGCGACCATCAAGCACCATGTTCATATGAGTGATAGCACTGGGTAAATCCTGAAGCCGTCTCCAGCTTTGTTCTTTTGGGTCAAACACATCGCAGCGTTTGCTTGACTTTACTCCGGCTGTGTAACCGCCAAAGAAGTACAATTTGTCGTCCAAGACGATAGTACCCGATTCCCACTTGCCCACTGGCATGTCTTGGAGTTGTGTCCACTGGTCTTCAGCACGAGCATCCGGGTTGATGAGAAGAATCATCGCCATTAACACTAACATGAACTTCATGCTCCGATGCAGCTCTGGCCTGTATGCTCTGCTGGTTGTTTCGCTACAGCGAACAAGTGCATGGTGTGCTGTCCTGTAGGAAGACACGCATGCAGATTCGGCAAATTGAGTCATGTTTTTCATGCTCGGTCACGCGTGTTCACGAATATGCAATTTTGCTCTTTGGTTATCCAGCACTTCGGTGAAAATTCAGTTTTCAGGCACTGTTGTAAAAACATGACTCTACTTTCAACGCGGCAATCTACGGGTCAGCCAGTCGGTCGCTCGATCGGTCCAGGAACCAATGTTTGAATTCGGGCGTACTCGTGTTCCGTATCCGTGTCCGCCCGTTTCGTAAACGTGCAGCTCAGCGGGTACACCCTGGCGTTTCATGTCCGCATACAGCAGCACACTGCCAAGCGATGTCGAACCGTCATCATGGGTATGGACAATGAACGATGGTGGCGTATTTGCATTGACCTGTATGGCTGGCATCAACTTGTCAGTTTTTTTCTCATACATGTTCCATGGGTAAATCAACATTGCAAAATCTGGGCGGAAAGACTGCTCATCAATTTTGTCGATGGCCTCATAAGCGGAGCTTTCATCGGTGATCAGGATCGCACCTACCTGACCCCCAGCAGAAAAAGCCAGCAGACCAATTCGGTCGGGTTCCAGATTCCACTGATCCGCATTCGTGCGTATCCATCTCATCGCCCGCTGGGCATCTTGCAAAGGTCGCTTCCAGCCGGGCTCTTGAGTATTGTTTGGCAGACGCGTTCGGTAATTCAGCACGAAGCAAGTCACGCCCATGTCGCAGAGCCATTGAGCAGCTTCGGAACCTTCCAGATTGGGTACGACTTTGCCAAATCCACCACCAGGCAGAATCAATACAGCTGAGCCATTCGGGTTTTTGGTGGCCGGATAGACGCTCATGGGTGGACGTCTGATTTTCTCAATCCGGATGATTGGCGGTTTGTCGACGGCACGCATGGGCAATTGAGTGCCCGTGGTGCGTTGTGTCTCTCCAGGTGCCAGGTCAGGCCAAACGAAAATTGGTGCAGAGGTCGCGGTATCCTGTGCAGAGCTGCTGAGTGCAAGGATGCATGACACAGAAGCCAAAAGAACGGTGAGCAAACATCTCATCAGAGTCAGCCAGGGTTGGAAGTTTTGTCAGTTTTGAGCGGTGGGGGATTGCATCAGTTGCTTGTGAGCATGGTGCGGAGGGTTGCCAAGTCCGCTTTGATTGCCGCCAAATGCTCCGGGACAAGTTCCGGTTTGCGGTGATCAAGATACTCTTCATGTAAAGAAATTGGCCCGGAAAAACCCACGTCACTGAGCATCTTGAAGAACTTGGGGTCGATGCGGCCACTGCCCAGTGGGACATTGGAGGGCTTTTTGTCTCCCTTCCACACAAAGTCTTTGACATACACAGTATCGATCGAGGGTTGGATCATGTTGAATGTGACGGGCCAACTCATTCCACCTTCTGCGGTTGCGTGGCGTATGTCGTACGCGACTCCAATGTCATCGGGGTCGATGCCTCGCAACGCTAATTGTAAATCCCAGAGTGGTGCACCAAGATAATTGGTTCCAGCATGATTTTGGTAAATACCAGTTAAGCCAAAGTCATGGTTCATGGCGGCGAGTTGCTTCAGTTTTGGTCGCCACTGTTCGATCTGCGCTAATACGCTCAGCTTGAGATCGTATTTGTAATATTTCATTCGGTAACGTTGGATTCCGAGCGTCGCAGCAGTTCTCAGCACCCGTTCCGTCAGCGGATCGTCTGGATCATTGACGTCGGAAGTCAGGACCGTGATTTCGAGATCGCGTTTCCTGAGAGCCTCAACCAACGCCGGAAGTTCGTCTGCGACCTGTTCTGGTTCCACATGCCCGCCTTTGCGGATAGGGGCTTCAATGCCATCGAATCCAAGTTCGGCAATGCGATCCGCAAGTTCGTCAAATGAGAGGGAGTTGAACGGCTTTGTGAAGACACAAATGGGATTCTCGCTACGTGGGCTTGGGTCAGCTGCTCGCGTCGCTCGCGTCTGTGTGATCAGGGATCCAGCAGTCACCGCCATCGAGGCACCCATGAAGTGTCGCCGGTTAAGTTGGTGTTCAGCAGGACTTGGATCATTCATTTTTTTGCTCCTAGCGAAAGGTAGGCGAACAGGTTTCGCAGTTCTTCAGGCGACATGTCCTTCAAGACATCGGTTGGCATCAGTGATGTTCGAATTGCTTTGAGAGATTCGATGTCATCGCGACTGATGACGCTGAGTTGATTGTCAGCATTGCGTAGGGTGACGGTTCTTGGGTCCTGCGCAGCAATCATTCCATTGAGCACACGTCCGTCCTTGGTAAGAATCAAGTAGGATTGAAAACCCTCGCGGATTTCAAGACTCGGTTCAACAATGGAGTTCAGCCAGAAGGTCAGATTGCCTCGTTCATAACCGTCCAGCGGAGGTCCCACTTTCTTGCCTTCCCCAAATAGCTGATGGCAGTTGCCGCAGCGTTTCGTAAAATGAGCTTTGCCTTTCTCATGATCACCGGAGTCGGTGGTCAGGATTCCGCGCAGGCGTTTTATTTCTGCAATTTTTTCGGGCGCTGAATCGATCGCTTTTCCAAATGCCTGTTCGACACGAGTTGCAATCTCAGCGTCCTCATAGGTTCGTAATTGCTGAACCACATCCGCTGGTATCTGGTCACGACGTAAACGCCATGCGTTCAATTCAGCAAGTAGCACTTTGGCCCATGCAGGTCGACTTGCAAGTGTGCGACAGGCGGTGGCTCTGAGTCCATGTTCCCCGGAGACTCGACCACCAAATGCTGAGACAAGTGTCTTGGGGATGGAGGCCTCGTCGTATTGTGCCAGTGACCGCATGGCGACTCGCTGCAGGGCAGGTTCCCCGGTGTACTGACCTGTTGCCAATCTCAGCAGCGTGGGCACTGCGGCAGAGTATTTTACTTCTCCAAGGGTCTTGGCGATTTCCAGCTGAACGCCTAGATCTGCTGATCTGTTCTTGAGCAAGGCGATCGCTTTTTCCGCAGCATCGGATTGGCCTTGTCTCATTCCCAAGACAAGTCCTGAATCCCCGAGGCGTGCCTGGTAAGTGTTCAGCGCAGTTTCCAGGCTGCGAGGCAGTTGCGGCAATGATTGTCCCTGAAATGCCCGGTTCAATCCGGTCATCAATCGGTCTCGGTCTGCTTCTTCAGGAGCCAGTTTGAGAAGTTCGGCACAGTGCTGCAGTTCTGTGGGGCTTCCTGAGGCTGCATAGCGTTGCATCAGCCGACTGGCAATGTGATCACGAAACAGAGGCAGACTCCATATTTTTGAGTCGGTCAGTATGGGCTTGATTTCGGGCCAGGCTGATGCGTGGCCTTCCAGTGCCCACCAGACCATCAGTGGCATCTGTGGATCAGTTGCATCTGAATCATTGGCGATCAGGGCCTGAATGATGGGTAAGGCAACTTGGGCATCAATGCGTTTGGCTGTGGCAGCAAGTTGGCTGCGCACCTGCACGTCAGATTCAGTAAGCGCTGTGGCGATCAGAGATTCATGAGCTCGATGCTGGTCGCCCAATAAGCGAATTACCCATCGACGAATGTCAGCGTTGGGATTTTGCAGCCACGTTGCTGCACGATCATCTGTCAGTTCTTGAAGTAGGTTAAGCGTCCACAACGCTTCCAGTGACCCCTCGTCGACCATGCTTGCCAGCTTGTTGACAGCCGTCTTGTCGCCACGCCAGCCAAGTTCCAGTGTCGCTCTTTGGCGAACCCATTTGTTGGGATGCCGCAGGCATGAGATCAAGTCATCTGTCTTGCGTTCGTGCAGATCACCCTCGCCGTATCCTGCCAGTCCGCCTTCGGGAACAACACGATAAACGCGTCCGCTTTCCTTGTGCCAATTGTCGACCGGGCTGACATGACTTAAGCGTGTGTCGTACCAGTCCGCAATGTAAACGGCTCCGTCCGGTCCCACGCCAGAATAAACGGGGCGAAACCAGCGGTCGCCTGTGGTCAGCAGATTGGGTTGGTCGATTGTCCGATAGGTCGATCCATCCGGCAGGCGTTGGCTATGCCACACAAGATTGTGAAGTGCGTTTGGCGCGATAATCGATCCATCAAATCCTTCGGGATAGGCTCCGCCCTCATAAATGCAGAATGCCTGAGGAAATCGTCGGCCATCCCCTTCGAATTTCATGGGAGGAAAGAATCCAAAAGCATAGGGGTTGGTCAGCGGACCGTGTTTGCCCCAGTTTTTTGCGGAGTAGCTGCCTTGTGGGAAGTACCAGCCACGCGTGTTCCCTCCATTAGTTCCTGTAAAAACGCGACCTTTGGAGTCAATGTCCAAGCTGAATGTATTGCCACCGCCTTCGGCGTAAATTTCGAAAATTCGAGTCTCTGGATGGTAACGCCAAACACATTGGCCTTGAAAACGGACACCTTTGGTGACGGCCGAACTGACATCACCAACGGTTGTGCTGCCATTGCATCCGTAAAGCCAACCGTCCGGTCCCCAAAGCAAACTGTTGGCAACTGAGTGTGTGTCCTGAATCCCAAAGCCTGAAAGATGAACCTCGGGATCACCATCGGGCACATCATCCCGATTCGCGTCGGGGTACCGAAGCAGGTAGGGTGGGTTCAGCACCCAGATCCCTCCATTTCCGACTTGCACGGAAGTGGCGATGTTAAGATTTGAAATGACTTCTTTGTGCTTGTCATAAGAACCATCTCCATTGGTATCTTCGTGTACAGTGATTTTGTCGAGGCCAGGAGTTCCCATGGGCGGCGGATCGGGGACTTTGTCGAACACAGCGCGAAGATGCTGGTCGAAGCGGATGACTTTCAAACCGGCCGGATATTGGTATTGGCGGTACTGGACTACCCACATGCGTCCGCGTGAATCCCAGCTGACAAACAAAGGTTGGGCGACGATTGGTTCGCTGGCTGCCACTTCCAGTTGAAAACCTTCACGGACATCGAACTGTTGAACTGCTTCCGTGGCCGGGGTTGGCGCAGAGTCGTCTGCCATCACACCCCTGCCTCCAAACGTTCGCATGATTTCCGCCACTTTTTCATTGCCAGCACGAGTGGTGTCAGGTTCCTGAGCTCGTGTGGGAGTGATGTGCAGGTTGCCGGCAAGCAGGGCAATGAGCAGAAAGGATGACTTGGGCATCTGTGTTATCCGTGGAGGGCAGGCAGGATGGCAGGCAGCTGTTTTACTCGGCAGGTGTAATTGCCTGAGAGCCTTCGCGCAGCTTGGTCAACAAGCTGACATGAGTGTTTAGACCAAAATGCTTTTCAGGCCAAAATTTTATGCAATACGTTCCCATGCACATCAGTCAAACGAAAATCACGGCCGCCATGCCGGTAGGTCAGCTTTTCATGGTTGATTCCGAGCTGGTGCAAAACGGTCGCCCATACATCATACACTTCACACTTGTCCCGGACGGCATGGTAGCCCAGTTCATCAGTCGCCCCGTGGACGGTGCCACCTTTGACACCACCACCGCACAGCCATGCACTGAAGCCAAACGGGTTGTGGTCTCGACCGTTGCTGCCCTGCGAAAATGGCGTGCGTCCAAACTCTCCGGCCCACACAATCAAGGTGTCATCGAGTAGCCCACATCGCCGCAGGTCCTGGATCAGTGCAGCGATGGGCTGGTCAACTTGGGTTGCCATTGCGCGATGCCCTTTTTCCAGAGCGCTGTGTTGGTCCCAAGGATTGGCAGCCCCGCCCGCTCCGATACCTCGTGTCAGACAGCTCAGTTCGATAAAGCGAACTCCTCGTTGAACCAGTCGTCTGGCGAGTAGGCATTGGCGTCCGTAGGAGGCTAACGCTGCATCCTTGGAATCCAATCCGTAAAGTTGTTGGGTTTCTGCCGTTTCGTCGCTGATGTCACAGAGTTCGGGAACGGCGGTTTGCATTCGAAAAGCTGTCTCAAAGTTGGCGATTGCCGCTTCGACTTGCGGATCATCTTGCGCGTTCTTGAGAAACCGACCGTCCAACGCGCGGGCAAGTTCCAAGCGTCGCCGCTGAGCTTGCAGACCATCGACCCCCCGGATATTCCGAATCGCTTCTTCCTTGTCCGCTTTGAGAATTGAGCCTTGGTGTTGGGCAGGCAAAAAACCATTGCTGAATAAAGCGACGCCACCGTGTGGTGGTACGGCACCGCCACTTTGCAGGACCACGTAGGCTGGCAGGTTTTCATTGGTACTGCCAAGCCCGTAGCTGCACCATGCTCCGGCAGTAGGATGACCCATGAATGGGAATCCGCTATGCATCAGAAAGTTTCCCTGCGCATGCTCATTGACGGGTGAGGTCAACGAACGGATCACGGCCAGTTCATCGGCTTGCTTGCCGACATTAGGAAACATGTCACTGATTTCCAGGCCACTTTCACCCCATGGCTGAAACTTGAATGGGCTCGCCATGATGTTACCGTTGTTGTTGAACTGTGTGCGTTCAACACTGACGGGCATTGACTTGCCATGAAGCTGTCTCAGTTTTGGTTTTGGGTCAAATGAGTCAACATGGGACACACCTCCAGACATGTAGCAAAAGATGACATGCTTGGCTTTCGCGGGGTGATTGCCGTGGCTTGAGTCTGCTTTCGATTTCTCGGATCCATGGCTGGGCTGTTGCGCCATCAAACCAGCCAATGCGATTCCACCGAATCCACTGGACGCTTGCTGGAGCAGTCGGCGTCGTGATGTTGCGAGCGGTGAAGCCTTATCGGACATAAATGAATTCCTTCAGAGTCAGCATGGTCTTTGTCAAATCGATCCACGCTTGGCGAGCGTTTGGTTTGCTGGGAAGAGGCCCAAGTGCATCAAGTTGTTCCTGAGCTCTGGACTCCGCTTCCTGAAGCTGTTTCAGAGAGGTGCGTTGTTGTGGCGACATCGCCTCTCGAATTTGCTTTTGGGTGATGAAGATATCCGAGCCGGAGTAGCTCGTCGCGATTTCGTCATCATTCAACGCACGGTCGTAAAACGCCGCACGATCAATCATGCCAGTGAACAGTCGGTTGCCACTGGCAGGCAAATGGCGGACCCCAAAACTGACGATTGCTTTGCCCGGCAGATAGGTAACCGGTGGCTTGGTTCGATACGGTTTGCCGTACCGCTGGCCGTTTCTGTATCCCACGACCAGTCCATCGTCGTGATAAGCAATGGCAAAGTGAACGAACTGATCGGGTGCCGCGGCTTCCTGTGGTCCACCGAATGAGGCTGTTCGTTGAAAGCCATTGCTGCCGGCCATCCACTCACGGGCAGCCTGCTCGCCGAATACTAAGGAATCGAAAACAACCCCATCTGGCGTTTGTATTGTGATCACACCACCGCCACGCTGGTTGAGGTTGCTGACTGAGACCCAAGCTTCGAGAGTCTTGGCGGTCACGCTGCTGGTAAGTGGGGTTGTGGTCACGTATCCACCTGGTTTGATGACAAGTCGCCCGTCTTGGAGCGATGCATTTCCGCCTGCTTTTCCAATCAGCTTTTGCCTGATGTCATTCAGGTCAGAATTGAATTCCCAGCGTGCAATCGGTTTGAGATTGGCCCTCTTTTTTGGTTGGTCCCGTTTCCTTGTCTCGATCAGGATTTTACGCACAGGTGCAATGACGGATTCTCGTTTGGCTACGAGTTCTGTGACTTTTTTTTGTAGCTTTTTCGCATTGGCCAATTGCTCTGTGATAGCCGTTTGGTTCGCTTCCAGAAAACTACTGGTTGTGCTGATCTCCTGCGAACTGGGGTCGCGGCTGAACAGTTTCTGAAACAAATCCGTGATCTGTGCTTCGGTGTTTGGCCCATCCAGAACACTGCTCAATTCGTTTGCCAGTGAGTTTGCGTAGCGATGGATTTGCGGGTCGTTCATCATTGTCAGAGATTGAGCTGGGACGTTTGTCTCGTCACGACGCCCCGTAGTGGTGAATGGTTCCGGGAAATCAAATGCTCGTAAAAATGGATCGAGTCGGTTGCGAATCACCTGTACATAAATGCTGCGTCGAGGAGTTCCGCCATTGACCGATCTGCCATACATGTCTCGATTGAGTTGCCCGGTCGCGACCAGCAGTGAGTCGCGGATGGCTTCTGCTTCAAGGCGACGGACGTTGGCATGCGATAGTAACGTGTTTTCAGGATCCTGTTCGATCGATTTGGCGGATGGCCGCGAACTTTGTTGCCAGGTTTCAGAGCTTACGATCAGACGTATCAGGGACTTTAGCGACAAGCCATCCTGTTGGAATCGGTTCGCTAGCCAGTCAAGCAGTTCTGGATGTGTTGGCTTGCGACCCAAACGACCAAAGTTGTCCGGGGTCTGGCTAATGCCTTTTCCGAAAAGGTGATGCCAGATTCGGTTCACAATCACTCGCCGTGTCAGTGGGTTGTCGTTGCGCAAAACGTCTTCGGCCAGTTCTGAACGACCACTTTGGGTTGTTGCATAGGGAGTTTCGTCAAACGCTTCCAGGAAACGCCGCGATACAATCTCCGCCGGTTTCTTGTGGTCTCCTCGGACAAACAGGGGTTGGGTTCGCCCCCGAGTCTCGTCGAGGCCTGGCACACGGGTCGGAATTTTTATCTCACTTTCCAAACGACGATATTCCCGAATCAACGGAGCAGCATTCGCAAGTGATTTCAGATCATTGGAAAGTAATCCAATCTGGATGGACTGATTCAATAAGTCTGCTTGAGAGTCAGTGATGGAACCGGTGGACCATGCAACCAGTGCCTTTGTTACCGCAGAGGTAAGGATCTTCTGGAATTCTTCAAAGGTGGATGGCGTTGTGATTGTCGCAGCTAACAACGCCTGCATGTACTCAGGTTGTTTTTTGGGAGTCGGTTGGCCTGTCTGAGTGATGCGAACTTCCCTGACGCCAAACCATGACCGCCCCTCATTTCTGGTGAGTAAGGGTGCATCCTTTGCCGTGACGAGTTCGAGGTGAGCAGAATCGTCTTTCCAGTAGGACATGTTAAAGCGATGCCATGTCCAAGTTGGCTTCAATGTGG
>PKCN01000302.1 GCA_002862205.1 Planctomycetaceae bacterium
TTGGCGGAAAGGGGCGTGAGGTTCATTCAACTGTTTCACCCTGATTGGGACCATCACAGCAGATTGCGGAGTTGGTGTACCGCGCGATGTCGCGATACGGATCAAGCCAGTGCCGCCTTGATCAAGGATCTGAAGCAACGCGGCATGCTGGAGGATACGTTGGTGATCTGGGGGGGAGAATTTGGCAGAAGTCCAGCCGGCCAAGGGAAATGGGACAGCCCCGAAGGTGGCCGGGACCATCATCCCCGCTGCTTTACCATTTGGATGGCCGGTGGAGGAGTGCGGAGCGGTTTAACCTACGGCGCGACCGATGACTACAGCTATAATGCGGTGGTTGATCCGGTTCACGTGCGTGATCTGCATGCGACCGTGTTGCACTTGATGGGCATTGAGCATGAGCGTTTCACTTATCGCTCGCAGGGACTCGACTTCCGGCTCACTGGGGTCGAACCCGCACGGGTTGTGCATGACATTCTGGCGTGATCCGGCTCGTAGCGTTGAACTGTTTCAATGGCATGCTTCACCGCATTAATGACTGTATCCAGCGATCGGTTTGCACAACTAACATTCACCCCACATTCGCCCCACCTTCATGAAGCTCTCCGGCTTGCTAAACATGCCTGCTCCTAAAGACCTCGCTGCGAGAAGCGTCGCTCAGTCAAGGAATTCACTCTCTGTGAGGCAGTTCGCATGGGTGGTGTTGAGCTTGACCCTGTTTTTCTCGACGGCTTTGCATGCGGAGCCGCCGCCGGTTTATGGGACGGACGTGCAGCCCATCCTCGCGAAACACTGCATTCTTTGCCATGGGCCAGACGAAGCCGAAGGTGGGTTACGTCTGGATCAGTTTGACAGCGTAATCGTCGAACTCGAATCCGGGCACCGCGCGATCGTTCCCTCACAAAGTGATCACAGCGAATTGCTCAAGCGAGTGCAGACGGATGATCCCAGCAGCCGGATGCCACCCGAGGGGCCGCGTTTGACCACGCAAGAGGTCGAAGTCCTGACACGTTGGATTGAAGCAGGCGCAAAATTTGACCAGCATTGGGCGTTTCGTCCTGTGCTCAAGCAAACGCCGCCGGAGGTCTCGGATACCAGTTGGACGCGAAATCCTATCGATGCTTTTGTGTTGGCGCGAATTGAATCTGCCGGACTCAAGCCTTCACCGCATGCCAGTCCGGCTACCTTGGCAAAACGGGTCGCTTACGATTTGACGGGGCTTCCGCCAGACCCAATCTTGTTGAAACAGTTTCTGGACAATCCGGATGAGGATGGATACCGGAGCTTAATCGACGCGTTGCTGAGATCGAAGCATTTTGGTGAACGTTGGGGGCGGCACTGGTTGGACAAAGCACGCTACGCCGACTCGGATGGTTATGAAAAAGATCGTCCACGCCCGAATGCCTGGCTGTATCGCGATTGGGTGATTGATGCAGTGAACCAGGACATGCCTTTTAATCAATTCACCCTTGAACAATTGGCTGGTGATCTGCTTGAGGAACCGTCGGATCAACAGCGTCTGGCGACCGCGTTCCATCGCCAGACATTGACCAATACCGAGGGTGGCGTTGATAAGGAAGAGTTCCGAGTGGAAGCCACCTTCGATCGCACTGAAACCACAGCCGCGGTTTGGATGGGGCTGACGATGACCTGTGCCCGCTGCCACAATCACAAATACGACCAGATCAGTCAGGATGAGTATTACCGGCTCTACGCATTTTTTGATGACCTCAATGAAAGTAACGTGAAGATCCCGGCCAGTCAGACCGCAGTGGCTGATCATGAACAGAAGCTTGCAAAGCACCTGCGAGCGATCACGCTTCTAGAAAAAGAATATCTGGCCGCAAAAATGGCGATCCAGCCCGATGTTGAAGAGTGGGTGGATAAGATGCAGAAGCTCTTGGCAGGCGAGACAGACGAGCCACTGAGTTTGGAAGTCGTGCACCCATTGTCCGCGGTCGCTTCCAGTGGCGCGGCGATGAAAGTGGCTTCCGATGGCTCGGTGCTGGTGTCCGGGGATGTTGCTGACAAAGATAAATACACGCTCGTGTTTGAACTGCCGGAAGGTGGATTCAATGGAGTCCAACTCGACGTCTTGCCTCACGAATCGTTGCCATCCAAGGGGCCGGGAAGGCCGGCGAATGGAAACTTCGTGCTGAGTGAGATCCGTGTCTATGTTGGCAAAGACGTCGGGTTCAAAACGGACTTCGAGGCAGTGCCGTTGACGTTTGCTGAGGCAGACCATTCGCAGGCGAAGTTTTCCGCGCAGGGGGCACTGCAAAAAGTCGCCAAAAGCGGTTGGGCGATCTCTCCTAAAATGGGGCAAGAACACCAGTGGCTGGGTTTGACGGATGAGTTACCCTCGTTGAAGGATCGAGCCTATGTGCAGGTTGTGTTAGACCAGCAATACGGAGGCAAACACCTGATTGGGCATTTTCGACTTTCAACTGCGACCGGGAGTGTGCAGCGACGTACCCTCCCGCCTGAGCTTCTCAAAATCCTGCAATTGCCTGCACAGCAGCGAAACGCTTCGCAGCGTGAGATGCTTGTTGATCACGTGGCAGCAAAACACGCCAAAACAAAATCGCTATTCAAACGCCTTTCGAAGCTCAAGCGTGAAATCCCTGTTTTGCAGACCGTGTCAGCTCGGGTGATCAGCCCCGCGAAGCGTGACACGCGGGTACTGCATCGCGGCGATTTCCTTCAACCCGCTGGTGGGGTCGATACCGGGATCGTTAGTGTGGCGCGTCGTGTGTACCCCATGCAGAGGCGGAATGAAAACCAGGCTGCTGATCGTAGGGATCTCGCAGAATGGCTCGTCGATCCAAAAAATCCGTTGACGTCCAGAGTTTCGGTCAATCAGGTCTGGAGCCAGCTTTTCGGGAAAGGGATTGTGGCCACTGTCGATGATTTCGGGATCCGCGGTGATCAACCAACGCACCCTCGTTTGTTGGATTGGCTGGCGTGGAATTATCCCCGTGATATGCAGTGGAGTCGCAAGGCACTGATCAAAACGATCCTGCTCAGTTCGACGTATCGCCAATCCTCGACGCATCGGCCTGAACTACAAACGCTGGACCCGACAAATCAATTGCTGGCACGACAAAACCGGGTCAGGGTGTCGGGTGAAGTCGTCCGAGATTTGCATTTGGCTGTGAGTGGGCTGTTGAGTGAAAAAGTGGGCGGCCCAAGTGTATTTCCACCCCTACCCTCGGGAGTCGCCGAGTTGAGCTACGCCAACAATTTCAAGTGGAACACGAGCAAAGGCGAAGATGCGTACCGCCGTGGCATGTACACGTTTTTCAAACGCACCTCGCCCTACCCGAACCTGATCAGTTTCGATTGCCCCGACTCAAATACCACGCGTCTGAAGCGGGACATCAGTAATACTCCGTTGCAGGCACTCGTGACGCTCAACAATCGGGTGTTCAGTGAGGCTTCCCAGGCAATCGCCAAAAAGGTGTTGGAGATGCCGGGCCTGAGTGAGGCACAGCGATTGGGGTATGCGATGCAACGAGTGCTGACACGAACCCCCAATGATCAGGAAATAAAACGGTTCCAGCAGTTGCTTGCGACGGCTCGCGATTATTACGCCGAACATCCTGAGGATGCGCGCAAAGTCACGGATCGGCATCCGCACCAAGATACTGAAGTGGCTGAAAACGCAGCGTGGGTCGTGACCTTGAGAATGATTTTGAACCTGGACGAGTTCATCGTGCGGGATTGAAACAACTGTGGATCTTGAGCAGCCATGAACAGCAACCAGAAAGAACAATTTCAATTGACAACGCCGAAACCATTTTCGGATCAACAATGCACCGAGCACCTCCCATGTCCATAAGATCCAACAGGAATCTGAGCTTGGAAAGCAATGAATCCATGCGACAAAGACGCCAATTCCTTACCACAACAGCAAGCGGACTGGGAATGGCAGCGCTCGGGTCGATGCTGACCAACGACGGGATGATGGGTCCAGCTTGCGCAGATAATCAACTCGTCAATCCTCTTGCGGCAAAGGAGCCGCATTTCGATCCAAAAGCGAAAGCCTGTATTTTCATTTTCATGGCAGGCGCGCCATCCCATCTCGATTTATTTGATGATAAACCGATGTTGAGAGAGCGACATGGGGAACCGCTCCCCGATTCGATGCTCGAGAAGGTGCGTTTTGCGTTCATAAAAAAAGATCAGGCTCTCCTGCAGGGTTCTCCTTATACATTTTCGAAACATGGCGAAAGCGGGATGGAAATCAGTGAATTGCTTCCCAATCTGGGTGCGATTTCTGATGACCTGCTGCTGGTTCGGTCGCTTCACACAGAGCAGTTCAACCATCACCCTGGCCAGTTGATGATGCAATGTGGGCGGGGCACATTTGGCCTGCCCACCATGGGCTCGTGGCTGACGTATGGGTTGGGGAGCGAGTCGCAGAACCTGCCGGGTTATGTGGTACTCAATAGCGGGCGGGGATCATCCGGTGGCGCGACCCTGTGGCAATCTGGTTTCCTGCCATCGACTCATGCGGGTGTGCTTTTTCGAAATCAGGGAGAGCCCGTTCTTAATTTGGCGAATCCGCCCGGGATTCCCATGTCACTGCAAAGGGAAGGGCTCAATGCACTTCGCGATGCGAATGCCAGTCGGTACGCAGAAATCAATGACCCTGAAATCGCGGCAAGAATAGCATCGTATGAGCTTGCTTTTCGGATGCAGACCGCCGCACCCGAGTTGATTGATCTGTCGCAAGAGTCCAAGCAGACACTCGATGCTTACGGTGTGGATCGTGATGAGCCCAAGGACCTCGGCGGACGGGGTAAACAGGGGGACACTTATCGCAGTTTCGCAAAGAATTGTTTGCTCGCGCGGCGAATGGTTGAACGGGGCGTCAGGTTTGTCAATCTCATTTATGCGTCGTGGGATCACCACAGCAACATCCCCAAGGAGTTACCCTACAACGCGGGTTGCGTGGATCAACCGATCGCGGCGTTGATCAGTGATTTGAAGCAACGTGGGATGCTCGATTCGACGATGGTTGTGTGGGGAAGTGAGTTTGGTCGCACACCGTTAGGTGAGAACCGCAACGGGAAGCGGGAAGTCGGCACGGGAAGAGATCACCATCCCTACTCATTCAGCATGGCGATGGCAGGAGGAGGCTTCAAGGGTGGGCTTACCTATGGGGAAACCGACGAGATTGGATGGCACGCCACCAAAGATCGAGTGCATATTAATGATCTACATGCGACGATGCTGCATCAGTTCGGCTTGGATCATCTCAAGTTGACGCATCGCTTTCAAGGTCGCGATTATCGACTGACGGATGTCGGGGGACGCGTGATCCCTGAGTGGATTGCCTAGATCCTCAGGGGCACATGCGCATTGATCTAGAGTGAGGTGTTGGACTTGCTCGCCTTCAACCCCCAATGCAACACCCTTCGCAAGTGATGAATTTGACCGTTTTACGGCGTGTGGTTGCCAAAATGAGCTGGGCAATCTTGTCATAGCAACGCGTCACACGACCGAGTTTTGAATCGGTTGTATTAAAAATATGATGCAGTCGCAGCGTTGAGCAGGCTGGGAGCCGATTGTGTCGGATGGCCGTCAGTGTGACGGTTCATCAAAACCAGGGAGCCGGTTGTGCTGAAATCACTCCGGGTTGAGGTGCAATCACTCCGGGGCGAGGTGCAATCACTCCGGGGCGAGGTGCAATCACTCCGGGGCGAGGTGCAATCACTCCGGGGCGAGGTGCAATCACTCCGGGGTGAGACAAGCGTTTCTGGGTAGTGTTATTGGACTCACACGTCTCATTTCATTCGTTCTAAAAATGCAAACCAATTTTGATCCGTGGGAACGCGTTCGAATTCAGGACTCACTCTGGCTACTGTCTCCGAGAATTGACGATAAAATTTCTCCAAGGTCAGCTCAAAGTGGTTTTCAAAAGCCGGCTCCCAGCCCATCTGCGCAACCTTGGGTAGAAAGCTCATGAGTTGTTTGAAAGAACCGCAACGTTTTAATAGCATGGCGCATGCTACCGATCCGCCGGCATAGACAACCGGATGGACTTTGTCGATTTTCTCGAGACGTTGCCAGTCGTCGTGTGTCACACCTGTGCGAATTGAAGTTTTTGATTTGCGATACAAGTCCATGTTGCGGTTCATTTCATGACTGAAACGGGACCATGAGATGTTGTCTTGGAGAGTTTCGAATAACTCTGGATGATGGTAACTATAAAGATAGGATATCAATACGGCTGACCCTTCTCGCCACCATGCAGGACCTGTCCAACGCGAGTGACCCATTTGGTTACCGTCAATCGCCTCCGCCGCGTAGCCATGAGCGGTTTGCAATGCATGTGTGTATTCATGAATCGGGCCAATGACGAATTGCAGGGAGTCACGGAGAGGCGACATCGTCATGGTGATGGTCAGGTGAGCAGGATCGATGCTCCAGCCAGCCCAATGATTCCCGGTTTGCCAGTCCAGGTAACGACCGTCGGAGTTGTGACCTTGGAGTTGTGCGAATTCACGTTTGAGTTGCTTTTGTGAATTCAGCAGTTTCTTACGCCGAACTTCGGAGATGTTTTCCGAGTCCCAGTCCGGGTTTTCGATCAGAAAAACGTGGGTAGGACCCACTCTGCCGCAAGTCGAAGCGTAGTGTTTGAGCGTTTTTTCATAAAGTTGTCTCCACCGTTTGGGATACCCGAGGGTGCTATGGAAAACAATGTCGGCATCGGAGGTCAGGTATTTTGGCGGGAGTTTTTCTTCCGGTGTGTTCGCAAGGACACGAGAAAGACAGCTGGGAAGCAGCGACGATGCTATGAGGGCTGAACGACGATTGATGGGTTGCATTGTTTTCGGTCGAGTAGGACACATACGGTTTGCCGATGACGAGGGTTGAGCCAGACGCGGTGTTTCTCTCCATGAATCGAATGCCATTGCGACCAGGCCTCGCGTTTGTTTTGGGGACCGTCAATGTGAGGGCACAGGGCAATGTTTTGCGGTAAACTGTGGGGATTGCTGGCTCTGACGCCATGTCTGCAACATCAATACGGTTTCCAACAGGTTGTTGCGAGGGTCTGCAAGTAGTGCAAACAAGCATGCAGCGTTTCCCCCGCAGTTTTTAGTTGGTCAATCGGAAAGTATAGCCTTATGCGTTCGTTCGTGAGTCACTCTGGTTGGGTGCTTGGATTTTGTGTTTCATTGTTTGCGTCATGCCAGCACGCTGTGCTTGGGCAATCCGCGAAACGTCCCAATGTGATCGTGATCATGACAGATGATCAGGGGTATGGTGACTTGTCCATGCACGGCAACCCCACGTTGAAAACACCTAATCTTGATGCGTTGGGGGCCGAGTCTGTTCGCTTTACGGATTTTCATGTGGCGCCGTTTTGTACCCCCACACGGGCTGCTTTGATGACGGGACGTTATCCGGGACGAACGGGGGCCTATCGGACCTCTTCGGGCCGGACAAGTCTGCACCGCCGTGAGAAAACGCTGGGTGATCTGTTCACTGTAAACGGGTATGCCACAGGCATGTTTGGGAAATGGCATCTTGGTGATAACGCGCCAGCCAGACCGATGGACAAAGGGTTTGAGCGATCAGTTTGGCATCGCTGCGGCGGTGTCACGCAAATTTCCGACTATTGGGGCAACGACTATTTTGATGATACCTACCTGGTTGCAGACCGGTGGAAATCGTTTGACGGCTATTGCACTGACGTGTGGTTTGATGAAGCCATGAGCTTCATGGATGATGTGCTGACGGACGCAGGGGGCAATAAACCATTCTTCGTTTATCTGGCAACCAACGCGCCACATGCTCCCTATCTCGTCGCCGATGAATGGAAACAACCGTATTTGGACGCGGGCTGTCCGCCCCGGCAGGCTGCTTTCATGGGAATGGTGGCGAATTTTGATTGGAATATCGGCAGGCTGCGTGAATTCCTCAATGAAGAAAAGCTCGACTCCGAAACCATTGTGATCTTTCTGACGGACAATGGGACATCGGGAGGAACCCTCTTTGGCGAAGGCGGTCGTATTACCGGCTTTCCGATCGATCCGCGCGAGAACGGGTTTCGCCGGGGTGGGAAAAGTTCGGCCTACGATGGTGGCCATCGGGTTCCGCTGTTCATTCGCCATTTCGATGAGCGATTGTCAAAGCCCAAGGAGGTGGATGCCTTGGCGATGCATTTTGATCTCACGCCAACACTGATGGAATTGTGCGATTTGGAACGTCCTGTGGACTGGCCAGCACTCGATGGTAAGTCACTTGTCAGTCAAATGGCTGAACAACCCAAGCCATGGCCTGAGCGTGTTCTGCACACCCAGATGCATGGGGGGAACGGTTTTCTGGTGCCAGATGACCCGTGGCTGATTGGGGCAGTTATCACGCCAAGGTGGCGACTTGTCGAAGGCAAAGAGTTGTTCGACATGCCGCAGGATCCGATGCAACGCATGAATGTCGCACAACAGTTCCCTGATGTGGTGAAGCGACTGCGACAACAACATCTGCAATGGTATCAGTCGGTGCGGCCGGGAATGGTTCCTTCGCGGATCGTACTCGGGTCGAAGGTGGAAAATCCCACAGATCTGACGAGTCAGGAGTGGGTGATGCCCAGAGGTGGCCCGCCGTGGTCACACTCGCATGTCGTGAATCGGAAAATGGAGAATGCCAGTTGGGCCGTCGATGTGGCAACTGCGGGGACCTACCGCTTCACTCTTTCACGATGGCCCGCCTACATCAACAAACCTATTGAATCAATCCACGCGCGTGTACGAATCGCTGGACTCGAAGCTGACAACGCGATCCCAAAACCCGATGAACAGACGAGCGTCTCATTCGAACTGGACTTACCGGCGGGACCTGCGGACTTGAAGACATGGCTGACTACGCCCCAGGGGCAGACACATGGTGCCTACTTTGTGACGGTTCAGCATTTGACGAACCAGGGTGCCGCTACGCCTACCTTGCTGTGGACTCAGTATGGGACTGCCAATCGAACGCTCAAATTAACCGCTCACACCGACGCCGATCCGCTGAATCCTGTGGAATCCGATGCTGAACTTTGGTTCCAGCAGAACGGGCAGTGGCGAAAAGTACAGACTGCAAGGATTGATCCGTTGACGGCCATGGCCGCATTCCGTGTTGAGAATTGGAGTCCCACTGTGGTCGTCCCGTATCAGGTCCGCTGTGGCGAAACGATGTTGGAAGGGAGCATTCGCAAGGATCCGCTAGACACTGACGTGTTCAATTTGATGGTGGTGGCCTGCGTCAATGACAAGTGGTTTCCCTATGAATCCGCCGTCAAGCAGATGATCAAGCAGGATCCAGACCTGGTGTTTTTCGCTGGCGATCAGATCTATGAAAGTAATGCCGGGGGCGACGTCGTCTTGTGCGATGAAGAAACGGAAGTTCCCGAGGCGATGAGTAATTACCTCGCCAAGTGGCGCAAGTTCGGCTTGACCTTTCGTGACCTTCTGAAAGATCGGCCTTCCATCATGATTACTGATGATCATGATGTGTACGCGAGTGATCTTTGGGGCGATGGGGGACGACGCATGAGCGGTTCAAGAACAACCGGCGGTTATCCGATGCACCCCAAATGGGTCAATGCAGTTGAGGCCACCCAGACATGGCATCTTCCTGATCCTGCCGCAAAAGGGCCGTGGGGTGATGGGATTAACGCATACTTCACCTCGCTTGAATATGGCGGAGTCAGTCTTGCAATTCTGGAAGACCGAAAATTCAAATCTCCTCCGTCAGAGGTTGTCAAACAAGCGGTTAATGATCCGTTGTCGAAACGTCCCAACCGAACGCCAGAAGTGATCATGGATCCAGCGTTCGATGTTTCTGTGTTAGATAAACCGGGGTTGAACCTGTTGGGGGAAACCCAGGAGAAATTTGTGGCCCAATGGGCGTTGCAGGTGGCTAGAAACAAGAAATTGGCGGCCGTGCTGTCACAGTCACCGTTTGTCAATATTGGAAACTACGATGTTCGGTACGGTGATATGGATGCCAATGGCTGGCCCCAGTCTGCCCGGAACCGGGCGTTGGAAGCGATCGTTCCGTCGAAGGCAATCATGCTGTCGGGGGATATACACTTTGGCACGCTGCACCAACATGGCATCCGCCAGTGGGGTGATGGACCGTGGGGCTATTCTGTACCGGCCTTCGCGTCGAAGCAGAATCGTAAGTGGGGGCCCGCTGTACCAGCGCAGGGCAGAGAAGTGCCCGGGATTGCTGGCACGGGTAACCACCATGATCGGTTTGGAAATAAACTGACGGTCGCCGCAACCGCGCCTGGCGCAAACGGCTATGGCATCGTCAGATTCAATAAACCACAGATGACGATTGTCTGCGAGTTGCACAGCATGAACTCGGAACGCGAGCCAGATGGAAAGAAAGTTTCGGGCTGGCCACTGCTGATCAAAGTGGCACACGATTGAACGGAAAAGGCGTGCAGGTGAGTAAGCGTTAACGCAGCCAGAGCTGGACGTTGCAGCTAGGCCGAAACCACAGACGGATGCTTCTTTGAAAAGGCGGATCTGCAGTGAATTTGAGAAACGATGCGGTTGGTATCGGCCTTGCATGCCGGCGCTTGGTTAGCAGGAGCTTTGTTAGCAGGAGCTTTGTGTGCAGGAGCTTTGTGTGCTGGAGCCTTGTGTGCTGGAGCCTTGTGTGCTGGCTGATGGCGAACTGGGATTCGGTTGCCTGTGCCGAACAAACCTTGGAACGCCCGAACATTGTGCTGATTCTTGCTGATGATTTGGGGTATTCCGATTTAGGATGCTTCGGCAGCGAGATTGAGACACCGCGGCTGGACCATTTGGCTGATCAAGGGCTTCGCATGACGCAGTTGTACAACGCGGCACGCTGCTGCTCGACCCGAGCTTCGTTGCTGACAGGTTTGTATCCCCATCAAGCCGGGGTGGGGGCGATGTCGGTAGATAACCACAAGCCCGGGTACCGTGGTTTTTTGACAAACCGAGCGGTCTGTGTGGCTTCGCTGCTCAGGGAAACGGGATACCAGACGTTCATGGCGGGTAAGTGGCATCTGCGCGGAAAAGGTAATCAAGCATGCACACCAACGAATCATGGATTTGATGAGTTTTTTGGGCATTTCAAAGCTTATGCCAGTTATTACCGTAGCGACTTGTTTGAAAGGTTGCCGGCAGGACGAACCAAGCGTCAGTACCAACCTGAGAAGTTCTATGCGACAGACGCGATCACAGATCATGCGTTAGATTTCATTGAGATGTCGCAACAGAAAAAGGATCCTTTCTTTCTATACGTGGCGTACAACGCCCCCCATTTTCCACTGCAAGCGCCTCGGGAAGAAATTGAAAAGGAGTTGGCCACTTACAGCAAGGGTTGGGACCGAATTCGCACCGCGCGACTTGGCAAGTTGAAGGCTCAGGGACTGGTGCCCCCCAACACGGTGTTGTCGGAGCGCGGACATGTGACTGCTGTTCCAGAACGCAATGCCGACTCGCCCTACTACGATCGAGAGATTCCCGCGTGGGATGACCTGAGTGCGGTGAGGCAGGAAGACCTGGCCACCCGGATGGCAACTTATGCCGCCATGGTCCGGATCATGGATGCGAACATTGGACGCCTGGTAGATTGTCTTGAAAATCAAAGTTGTTTGGACAATACCTTGATTGTTTTTCTTTCGGACAACGGTGCTTGTGCTGAATGGGATCCGTTCGGTTTTGACAATAACCCGTACCCTTCCAATCGACTTTACCGAGGGGATGATCTGGCCAAAATGGGCGGACCAAGGACTTTTCACAGCTATGGAACGGGATGGGCAAATGCTTGCAACTCACCGTTCCGTCTCTACAAGCATTACAACCATGAGGGTGGGATCTCCTCACCAACCATCGTGCACTGGCCGAAGGGCATGGCACGACGGGGAGAGGTTGATCGCACACCAACCCACGTCATTGACCTGGCGCCGACATTTCTGGAGCTTGCAAAGGCAACGTATCCCAACGATTCGCCGCATTTGCATCCGTTAGCGGGCGAAAGTTTGTTGGATGTATGGCGCGGTGAGTCAAAACGCTCTCGCACCTTGTTCTTCGAGCATGAGGGAAACCGTGCAGTCCGCAGCGGCAAATGGAAGCTGGTTTGGATCAATTATCGGAAACGCTGGGAGTTGTACGATATTGAGGTGGATCGAACTGAGTCGAAAGATCGCGGCTCTGAATTTCCAGAGATTGTGGCTGCGTTGGAGAAGCTCTGGCTGAAATGGGCGAGCGAAAATTTTGTCGAACTGCAACGTGTGAAGCAGCCAGCATCGGGGATGCCGAAAATCTATTATTGGTAATTCGAGTGCTTCGCTTGTCTCGTCTCTCGTCTCTGGTGTCTCGTCTCTCGTGTCGCTTGGCAGCGACAGGCGAGAGCATCAGACATCGTTCATCAGAGAGCGACAAGTCACTCCGTTTCGGGACTACCGATGCAGAACAGGTGATTGATCCCACGAATGTAGAAGTGCCCGTTGGAGACCGCCATGGAGGCCAGGCATTTTTCGTTAAGTGGATTGCTGGCCAGTTCTTTGTACTCAGCACCAGGTTCCAACACGAGCGTCGTTCCAGTCTCGGAAAGAATGTAGATTCTTCCATCGGCATGGACCGGTGATGCAGAATGTGTCCCCTTGAGACGTTTGTTCCACACCGGCTGACCATCGTTGGCATCAATGCAATAAAGAATGTTATCGCGCGTGATGGTGTACAGGAATGAACCCACAAGAATCGGTGAGGGCATCGCTGGAACACCCTTTGTCTGCTCCCATACGATGTGACTGTCCGTGACATCTCCCGTACCGTTCAGTCGGATTGCACGGATGGTTGGTTCTTCAAAGCCTGAGGACGTGTAGATGATTCCCTCGCCAATCGCGGGTGTAGGCGTGACACCTTCGCCTTGACTGTAGACTGACCAGATTCGTTTCCCGGTTTTGCTGTCGAAAGCCTGCACGCGATCCCCGGCCGCGCTGATGATCGTGCTGCCGTCGTTGCTCGTAATGGGCGTGACGTGTCCAACGCGTGATGCGTCCCGTTTGCCTCTCCATGCTGTCACGCCGGTGGTCGCGTCAATGGCGAGCAGAACAGCTTGATCCCAAGGAATCTTCCAACCCAACTCTTTTTGATCGGGGCTGCTGCCGTCGAATGGCATGATCACGTTGCCATTCACGAGGATGGGAGATGCTCCCAGACCATGCAGGCTGTGGAACTTCACCTCACTATTTTTCCAGGCAAGTTTTCCATCTCGATCCACGGCGACCACCGTTCCATCCGCGAACGTAGCATAGATTCGCGTCCCGTCGGTGACAGGCGTGGGAGTCGCGTAAGAGTTCTGTTTGCGTTTTGCACCAGGGTTTTGTCGATGTACTTCGACATTCCATTTTTGTTTGCCAGTCTTGGCGTCCACTGAAAGAAGACGACAGGATTTGCCTTCTTCCGTGGTGGTGGTGAGGTACACCACGCCCTCGTGAACAATGGGAGACGACCAGCCTTCTCCCGGTAATTCGGTTTTCCATGTGATGTGGTCTGTGTCGGTCCAGTGCAGGGGCAGTCCCTGTTCTTCGGAAACGCCCTGTCCATTACTCCCGCGAAAACTTGACCAGTTGTCAGCGGATGCGTTTGACGCCGCAAAAATGACAGAGAGAAAAATCGTTTCCAGAAACGTAGCTTGAGATAACAAGGTAAAACGCATCGCTTGGGCTCATGGGTGTCGTGGCGAGGTGGGTAATGCTGTGAAGAAGCGGTTTTTGATCAAGGATGTCGCTTGCAGGTGCTCTTTGGAATATTGAACCGAGCGTAGTGCGTGGAATCCAGAATTGACAGAACGGTAGAAAACGAGGGCTTATGTCGGAGGGCGTAGGCAGCTTGAGTGACAAACTAAGGGTTGCTGGGTAGGTGTTAGCGGGCAGGATGATCCGCTGTAGTCAGGTTCCGTTGGTGAAGCGATGTGCGTGGGTGACTAAAAACAAGAATCGACCGGAGTAATGTCGGGCGATATCGTTTGACTGCGATGAGTTGATTGTAAGCAACCTCAGGGTTGCCATGTTCCAAGTCAAGACATTGCCTTGGGACAACTCAACAATCCCAATACTCAGGAGTGAATCAAATGAGAGTCACACAACTTTCCCTTGCGGTGTTGTTCGCAGCCTGCTGCTTGAATGGCGGGCAAACACGTGCCGCAGACGGACATCGCTTTTATCAGAATATCATCAAGGAATCGAATGTCGATCTTCATATGCGTGAAGTCGATGGGATTCGGGAATACGAAAACGAGATCGCGTTGAAATCAACGGTTCCCGTTCCTACTCTGGAAGATGAACTCGTCGTCGCCATGGTGGACGTTTATATGCAGGGAGCTTTGTTGAAAATGGCGGACGTGTTTGAGCTCAGTGAGATGGAAATCGTAACGGTAGCGAGAATTTCCTGTCCTCCGGAGCTTTTGGCAATGTCACCCAATCATTTTAAAATTGGAAAAATTCCGGTTGGTCCACGTCCCAGTCCCTTTGCGGTAGCGGTGGCATTGGTGATCGCTGGGGCATCTGATAAGGAAATCCATGAGTTACTTCCAAGCCTCGTCGACGACTGGGATGCTCGGGTGCTGAAGCAACTTGAGATGACTGACGCATTGATGGAATTGCGTGAGTGGTGCTGGACAAATTTGCCTATTCCCCCATTCCCCTTTCCTGGCCGGTGAAGAAGCGTTGAGCGTATCAACGCGATAGATGTCCTGAACCCCCACCGTAGACGGTGGGGGTTCTTGTCGTGTGCATCAGTCGTGTGCATCAGGCGCGTGCTCGAACATTCGTTGCGGGACCCACGCCGGCGTGAGTGGTATTGCTGGCACAAAGCGATTCAATGTTTGGAGGCGGAACATGGCGGGAGGCAGTTGCCTCAGTTGATGTGAGTCTTGTCCACCGGTTCGGGCAATCATGTACACTTTGCTACGGAGAATGTCGGAAAATATGTGGTTGTGTACCGATGTTTCTCTGGATCATTTGATAACGGTGCGCAATGTTCAATCGCGAGGGTGACCGATGAATGAGAAAGATCAAAGCTCAGAGGAGGTAGTGTCGCGTGCGTCCAAGGCTGGCACTTCGCCTACTGGAACAGAAGGCCAAGTGCATAGTGATGAGGCAGCGAACGAACTCGTCCCGCCAAATTTTGAATCAACGCTAAGCATGTTCAATCTTGGGGTTGAGGGTAACGAGGGTAGCCCTGGATCGGTGTCCTTGCTGATCTCAAAAGTAAAAGAGGGAGATGAGGAGTCAGTGCGTCTTTTGTGGAATCGTTACTCAGATGCGTTGGTTCGTTCAGCGCAATCACGATTGAGTAAACAGACAGCGGCGAAGGTGGATTCCGAGGAGCTCGCGCAGAGCGTGTTTTTTGCAATCTACAAGGGAGCTGTCGAAGACAAATTTGAGAGGCTTGATGATCGAGCGGGGTTCTGGACACTGGTACTTGCAATCACCCGTCGTAAGGCGATCGATCGTATTCGGAAGGTCACAGCGGCGAAACGGGGAGGGGAAGCCGCCTTAAAAGGGACGCAGGCCAATTCTGAGAGCTCTGGTGAAAGTCTCGTCAATCGAGTGCCCTCACGAGAGGTAGATCCACAAACAGAGGTTGAGTGCAATGATTTGCTGGAAAATTTGAAGGCTCAATTGGACGCAGAGGATCCGTCAGGGATGCTGACTCGTGTAGCGGTCGCCCGGATTGCCGGTGTTAGTGTGAAAGAGATTGCTGCCGATCTGGAAAGAACAGAAAGAACGGTTGAACGAAAACTAAATCTTGTCCGCTCGGTCTGGAGCGAATCGTTTCAGTGAGCGCAGTTGAGTGGTGGTTTGAGGCTGCAACGGGTGGCTGCCCCCGGGCAAGCGACCGATGTGAAGTTTGTACCTGTCGCAACATCCGCAGAATCGATTGAGAGTCGATGTGGCTGGGAGGGGATTACTGTTAAGATTGAGATCTTTGAAGCGGGCTTGGAGGGAGCTGGTATTTTGTCGCAGGAACATGACCGCACAGAAACGTTGGGCAAGGAAAACATATTTCTGCGTTTTTTTCGGCAGTGGGGCCCCCTGTCTCTGGGGTCAAAGCGAGTGGGGCTGTTGTGGTTGGGAGTGGTGTGTCAGGCCGCAACCGTGGGAATCACTCAACCGCTGTGGTTGGTGCGTATAACGCCACCGAATTTACCAACGTTTTCTGTTCCTGATTTCGATTTCCTTTGGCCACTTTATTTTTCCCTGTTGGTGATTCTGGTTGTGCCCCGCCCGGGAATGGCTCTGCACTGGGCGATCCTGATTCTTGCGGGTGTTTTTGATCAGTACCGATTACAGCCCCAATTCTACGCCCTTGCGGTTCTGATGTCCGTTTGTGTGTGGAGTTCGTGGCATAGTTTTACCCGATGGTTTCTGATTTCGACTTGGCTTTGGGCGGGTTTTCATAAGCTGCTGTCGGCTGACTGGTTTGGACATGCGTCCTATTGGTTGGTGCACCGCGCGGAGATTGCGGGTGCGGAAGACTTGCATGTTGTGATCGCCGTGCTGATTGCGTTAATTGAGATTGCCGTTGGCGTCCTCGCATGCGTCAAACCGCGATGGGCAACGGTGGGGTGTGTGCTGATGCATGTCGGCATCATTTTTTCGTTGTCTCCGTGGATTTTGAATTGGAACGAAAGCGTCCTGCCATGGAATTTAGCGATGGCAGTGATCGGGGGATGGGTGATGTGGACGACCACCGACTTGTGGCCAAAGACCACCGCGCAGCGTGCCATTGCCGTTGCATGGATGGTGTTACCCATGGGTTTTTTTGTGGGGTGGATGGATCACGGTTTTTCAGGAGTTCTCTATTCGGATTCGCTTCCGAGGGGGCAGATAACAACGGTTGAGGGTACTCGGCGAATCAGTGGTTGGGGCGACCTGCATGTGCCGTTTCCAAACGAGCGCCGTACGTTGCGAATGTACTTTGAACAGTCTTCCAAACCAGGTGACTTTTTGCACATCTCTGATCCACGGTACTTCTTGGACGATCAGTTTTTTGTGTTAAGCAACAGTAGCGCGGCACTTGAAATCAGTGAGATGGAGTTTTACAGCGGCGCGGCAGCCATTAGTGAAGGACCAGGTTTTGGGGTGGGACTGGATGAACTGCGGGCGATTTTCGGACTACGGCAGGCTGGCGTGAAAATGTTGCGGAGGAAACCGGGGATGCCGATTTATGCGGTGGTATTCACGCCACAGAATTACGAGCCGGCTTTGTTGGAGAGCCTGAAAGGCCTGCCCAATATCCAACAGATTCAATTGGCGGGGACGGCGGTTTCGGATCTTGAGCTGGCATCCCTGCGCGGGCTGAGGATGTTGACTGGGATTGGCTTGGACCAAACGGATGTCACTGATGAAGGGATTCGTTCACTACAAGGATTACCGTATCTTGCGACCATTGAGTGCGACGGTACTGCAGTGACTGAGGAATGTCTGCAGCAGGTGCTGGATCGGTAGCACCTTGAATCAATTGTTTCGCGGCAATTTGAATGCTTTCTGGGGTGCGAAAAAAACATTGCAGGAACGTGCGTGATGCGTCTGCATCGAATACAATACAGCCCTCGCTCTGTTGCTGAGGGCGAATAGTACCGCATGAATCGCGGTAAACGCCTTTTCACAGCACCTCGTGTCTCCCGCGAGACGTGTTTGTGAAGTGATCGTCCGGAAAATCTCGCTGCGGTTCAGGCGATTTAAGCACCATCCTTTCTTCACGAATTGCACCTCATGATGCGAATTGCACTTCCTGTCCTTGCTCTCGTTGTTTGTTTCGGCAGTGGTCTGCAGGCTCAGGTTTATGAGACGCCTGAGAAAGCAGTTGAGGATCCAGACTTCGCCTTGCAAGGCGAGTACACCGATAGCACGCGCGGATTGCAGGTGATTGCGATGGGCGACGGCGAATTTCGAGTAGTGGTCTATACCGATGGATTACCCGGAGCAGGATGGAATGGGAAGGATAAGCAACAACTCGACCTTGATGCTGAACAGTTGGAAGCCATGGTGGGTAAGTTCAAGCGGGTAGAGCGTAAGAGCCCTACATTGGGGATCAAGCCGCCAGTTGGTTCGGTTGTCCTGTTTGATGGAACCGCCGACGCGTTCAAAGAGCATTGGAAAGAGGGCGCAAGGATCACTGAGGACGGGTTGCTGATGGAGGGGTGTACGAGCATCGATACCTTCGGCGATTACTCGATGCATCTGGAGTTCCGACTTCCGTTCATGCCCAAGGCACGAGGGCAGGGAAGAGGAAACAGTGGCTTGTATCATCAAGGGCGGTACGAGACGCAGGTTTTGGATTCGTTTGGATTGAAAGGAAAAGACAACGAGGCTGGTGGACTTTATTCAATCAAGGAACCCGACCTCAATATGTGTCTGCCACCCATGGCATGGCAAACTTACGATGTTGATTTTACCGCCGCCAGGTTTGACGAAGACGGAAAGAAGGTTTCGAACGCGAAAATTACAGTGAAACTGAATGGCGTGGTAGTGCATCGCGATGTTGAACTGCCACGCACGACTACCGCAGCTCCCGTGAAGGAGAGTGTTGAAAACGGGCCAATTTATCTTCAGGACCATGGCAACCCGATTCGTTACCGGAACATCTGGGTGCGACCCCGCGATATTGAGGCTGAAGCACGCAGACCCATTGTACCCGGCTTCGAACGGTTTCATGCCAGTGGTGGAGATTCAGAGGCTGGTGGGCTGTTGTTGATTGGCGAGTTGAATTGCACGGGGTGCCACCAGGCGGATTCCGGTTTTCTGGCGGCGACTTCGCCAAAGCAGCCGCCCATTCTGGACAAGGTCGGCGAACGCGTTCATCCCGAGTGGTTGGTCGATTTTATTGCGAACCCGCATGACACCAAACCAGGCACGACCATGCCTGACCTGATGTCAGGAATGTCGGATGAGCAACGTCGGCAGGCTGCCGTGGCGTTAGCCAACTATCTGGTCGATGGAAACACGATTCAAATGGGTGGGAAAACCGCGAACACTAGCCAAGGCGAGCGGGTGTTTCACGAGGCGGGGTGTGTGGCCTGCCATCTGCCGCGAGACGGCAGGAAAGCGTCGGCTGACACGTCGGTCCCACTCGTTGGCATTGAGGATAAATACAGCCGCGCCAGTCTTGAAAAGTTTCTTCGTGACCCGCTTGCGGTGCGACCCTCGGGACGCATGCCACAGATTGAATTGGGTGGCGATAATTGGCGGCACGTCGCCCAATACTTGACCGGAGATGACGCAGGGGTGGCGTTTGGAAGCCAGAGAGATCTGCCCAAGGAACCCAATATGAAATTCTCGGCCTATTTCCGTGGTGTCGATAAGATGCCAGACTTGGAAACACTCAAGGCGGATAAGACTGGCGTCTCGCGAGGTCTGGACATTGGGGTGGGAGGACGTAACGAAAATGTCATCATCAGTTACGAAGGGTTTCTGCCAATCAGGAAAGCCGGCAAGTACAGCTTTCGACTCAGTTCCGATGATGGAAGCATGTTGTATATCGATGGAAAAAAACTGATTGATAATGATGGTGTTCATCCCAATACGTCGAAAGAAGCCAGCCTGACTCTGCAACCGGGAATGCATGCGATTCAAGTGAACTGGTTCGAGAAAAGCGGCGATGAAGTTCTGGCGCTTGATTGGACCGGACCGGGGATCAAGTCGGGTGGAATCGATAAGGCCATTGTGATGACTGCGGATGGTGCTCCCATAGTCGTCGAGGTTGAAACAGAAGAAGCTGATCCTGAAAAGTTTGTCTACGACAGTTCGTTGGTTGAACGCGGGCGTGAGTTGTTCGCATCTTTGGGGTGTGCGGCATGCCACGTGAAGACGGAGCAGGGAAAGCCAGTGCAATCGACCAACAAGGCTCGCGCCTTGGCCGATTGCGCTGGGGCTAAAGGATGCCTTGGATCAAAAGTTGACACGGGTGTTCCCAACTATGAATTGACATCCATTCAGAAGGCGGCAATCGAATCCGCCCTGAGCTCAACGGCGGACATTGCCAAAACGCAGCAATCAGCTCAGGGGCACCAAACACGTCTGAATCATTCGATGACCGCCTTGAACTGCTACGCTTGCCATCAGCGTGATGGTAAGGGAGGCCCCGAATCTGATCGCAATGCGCTGTTTGTCAGTACCATTCCTGAAATGGGGGACGAGGGGCGTTTGCCACCACCACTCGATGGCGTGGGGGATAAACTTCGCGAAGACTGGATGAATCGTGTGATCGCAAACGGTGACAAGAGTCGTCCCTACATGAAGACTTATATGCCGAACTTCGGTAGCGAGAATGCCAAACCGTTGGCGGGGCACCTGGTAGCGTTGGACAGCAAGACAGAAGCGAATATTGTTGAAAGCGACGAGCCCGAGCAGCGAAAAGCCGCGTTCGGACGTCAAATGGTTGGAGCAAAGGGACTCGCGTGCGTGAGTTGTCACACCTATGGCAAATTCAAGTCAACAGGCATTCAAGCCATTGCACTCGATACGATGGCGCAACGGATTCGTGAAGACTGGTTTCATCGGTACCTGCCAAATCCACAGAAATATCGGCCAGGAACACGCATGCCCACGGGCTACCCTGAGGGTAAAAGTACGGTCAAGAATATTTATGGTGGCGATCAGAGTCGACAACTGGCTGCGATGTGGGCTTTCCTTGAGAAGGGTGACAAGGGAGGCGTACCCGAGGGAATCGTCAGTGGCATGATCGAACTCAAGCCTGACGACAAGCCTGTGATTTACAGGAACTTCATCGAGGGTGTGACGCCAAGAGGGATTGCCGTTGGTTACCCGGAACGAGCGAATCTTTGCTGGGATGCTAATCGCATGGCACTCGCACTGGTCTGGCAAGATCGCTTCATCGACGCTGCCAAGCACTGGGAAGGTCGCGGTCAGGGTAATCAGACTCCGCTGGGTGGCAGCGTGACTGAATTTGAAACGGTCGCGCCCGTTGCTGTCTTGGAAAATCTTGAAGCCGCGTGGCCCGATCAGCCTCCGAAAGAACGGGACTATAAGTTTCTCGGCTATCGACTCGATAAGCAGGGCAGACCCACCTTCCGGTATCGTTTTCCTGATGCTGAAGTTGAGGATACCCCGGTGCCAATTGCAGGTGACTTCAGTGGCACGTTTCAGAGGATTCTGAAAGTGACGCCCACGGGGCAGGATCAGAATAGCGGAATTTATTTCCGTGCCGGGTCCGGGAATATTGAGTCACTCGATGACGGTTGGTTCCTGATCAATGACGGATTAAGGATTCGAGTAAAAACTTCAGGGAGTGAACCGCTTGTCCGTAAGGTGGGGGCGAACTCGGAAATATTGGTGCCAGTCAATGGTGCCACAACGATCACACAGGAAATCCTCTGGTAGTATCCAACCCATGATTATGCACATGAAAAACTATCTCTCGCTGCTGTTCTGCCTGCTGTTTTGCCTGCTGTGCAGTCCTGTCTTGGCGCAGGATGCGCCCACCGAAGTTGATTACTACCCGATCACCAGATTCGAAACCCCCGAGGGTGTGGTGTTGGAAGCCAGTGGGTTTCAGATGATGCCAGACGGGAAAATGGCGGTTTGCTCCCGGCGAGGGGAAATTTGGATGGTCAGCGATCCTTTCGCCAAGCAAGTCACGGCCGATCAATTCAAACGCTTCGCTCACGGATTGCACGAAACCTTGACCCTGGCAGAACGTGATGGGTGGTTGTACACAACCCAGCGGTCCGATGTCTCGCGGCTTCGCGATACGGACGGCGACGGCGAAGCCGATGAATTTGAGGTTGTGAATGATGGTTGGGAAATCTCCGGCGACTATCACGAGTATGCGTTCGGTTCAAAGTTCGATAAGAATGGCGACATTTGGGTGGTGCTTTGTCTTACCGGATCGTTCTCAAGCAAGGTTCCCTACCGGGGATGGTGCGTCCGTGTCACCTCCAGTGGTGAACTGATCCCAACCACCAGTGGCGTGCGCTCACCCGGTGGGATCGGTGCGAACCATCTTGGCGATATGTTCTACACTGATAATCAGGGACCCTGGAATGGAACGTGCGCACTGAAACATTTGCCCGAGGGTAAATTCGTTGGTCATCCCGGAGGATTTGAATGGTACAAACTTGCCGAGCCATTCATTGGCGCAAGACCTGAAGAACCAAAGAGTGGAAGCCGATTCATGACCGAGGCAAAACGGTTGCCAAAGTATGAGCCGCCTGCAGTTCTGTTCCCCTACAACAAAATGGGTAAATCAGCTGCTGGAGTCGCCTGCGATACCACTGGCGGCAAATTTGGACCGTTCCAGAACCAGATGTTTGTCACTGATCAGTCCTACAGTACCGTGATGCGGTGCTACATGGAGAAGGTCAAAGGACATTATCAGGGAGTCTGCTTTCCATTCCTGGAAGGGTTTGGCAGTGGTTCGCTCGGCTTGGAATTGACAAAAAATGGAACCATGTTCGTGGGCGGAACCAATCGCGGTTGGGGTTCACGCGGACGCAAACCATTTGCCGTAGAACGTGTTGATTGGACAGGGAAAGTTCCGTTCGAAGTCCTGGAAATGAAAGCTAAACCTGATGGTTTTGAATTGCTGTTCACAGAACCGGTTGATCAGCAGACGGTTGAAGACCTCGAGTCGTATAAGCTGACCACTTACACCTACATCTTTCAATCAGCCTACGGCAGTCCCGAGGTGGATCATACGGAGCCAACCATTACCAAAGCAGTGGCTGGCAAGGATGGAAAGAGTGTTCGGTTGTTTGTCAATGGACTCCAGGAAGGCCATGTTCATGAACTGCACTCAGACGGCGTGCGATCAAAGTCAGGCACGCCGCTCCTGCATCCTGAAGCGTATTATACGCTGAATTACATTCCTGAAAATTAACCTTCCAAAGGGAGCACTGGGATACAACCGGCGTTGTTTGGAATGTGTACCGACTGTGATTGGTACGGGATAAATCCCGTTGGAGCGGCTCGTGAACGGAAATCGTGCACGCATTGTCGGCTGAATATCGGCCGTATGAACGAATGGATCAGAAAACGCAATGGTCGCCCATAATTTGTATCTTGCCGCCCGAACCATCCCCGAACCTTGCGGCCATCAGCGCCAGTGATTCAGATGGGACCCATGGAAGAAAACTCTAGTACATCTTTGTCCGAAAGCCGGCTAATTATCAGATGAATGTCTGGTGCAGCCTACATGGCTTGGGCGAGGCAACCGTACCAGTGGGCAGGTACTCGTCAGAGAGGCTTGGAAGCTGTGCCTGCAAAGGTTAATAAGCAACAGGGTGGTAGCAATCGTGCCGCTACAAAGGCGGCGAATGAGGAAAGCACGCCCTATGCTTTTTTAGGAGAGAGAAAATACCGCGTCGGTGACAAACAGTGGCTGTCTATCATTTGCAAAACGGGCGTGGATACACCGGGGTCTGGTCGTGGTTGGGTGTACGGCGCTGCCATGCTCGATGGTAAAGCCGTCAGTTAGTAGGTCGGGTAAGGAACTGCATGGACCGTTACCGTCAATCAATCGCAGATCAACAATTGGGGCTTTCCATGATTGAAGGGGAGAAAGCGGATGCCGACGGAAACAGGCAAGTTGCGTGCAGATCAAAAATAATGCCAAGGCGTCACCCGTGTGTGGTTTGCTTGACCTTCAAGGTGCGTTGGCTTAACGGTGTGCACTGAAGTTCAGATTGCAAGCGGATTTTGCGTCACTCCCCAAGCACTTTCGCGAGGCCTGCGATATCATGGTTGCCGCTGGGTTCTGGTTTTCCCCGATCCTGTCAAGGGATTGTTCGTGTGGCGAGGGCTTTGCAAAGGCGGAGGGTAGCATGGCGTTAATGGATCAAATGCGCGGTGATACGTGTCATCAGCGTGATTTGGGTAGCCTGATTTGGGTAGCCTGATTTGGGTCAGTACAGTGTGGCTTGGGAGTGAGCATGAGACACAGGGTTTTGGGTAATTTTATTTTGCCGCATCGATTATTTATTTTGGTGTGGGCGTTTATTTCTGCGGCAGGGCTGGACGCACAACACCCTACGTCGGCACAAACAGGATCCTCAGCTGAGGAGGCGGGAGTGCCGGCCCAAACAGCCCCCATCGAGTTTGCTGAGGGTGGAAAGTTCAAGATGCTCTACGACGCACGACAGCGGCCTCAGGCGGTGTTGCTGGGCGGTAGAGTGTTCATCGTGTTCAACGGGGATGCAAGAGCTACGTCCAATGAGAAAGGTCGCGCGTACCCGATGTTGACGTCTTACGATTTGGGCACAAAAAAATTCACCGCCCCTGTACGACTGGCCGAGGGTTCCAGCTCGGACCACCATGACAGCCCCATTATCTGGGCAGATCGAGCGGACCACCTGCACGTGCTTTATGGATGCCACAAGACTCCCGGCGTTCATTTGATTTCGCAGTCGCCTGTTCAACCCTCGACCAAGCAGATTGCTTGGCTAAAAGCAGCTCAAATCGCTCCAAAGTTATCTTATCCTTGTGTGTTTCGAATGGCCGGTGGCAAGGACTTGATCTACTTTCGTACCGATGGGCACACCAGTTCATGGACCTATCGTGTGAGTACGGATAACGGCCGCACTTGGGGCGGTCCAACAGTAGATGTGACCGACCTGGATTCCCGAGGAAGGTTGGACTGGTCTTCCTATCAGACCAAAATTCCGAGCGCAGATCGACGGTTTCTGCATGTTGCGTATACGGACTATGACGACAACAAGCATGATGTGGACCCACAACGGTTTTACAACCCCAAGTACGATGCTCTGGTGTCCAATGAGTGGAAATACAACCTCTCTTATCTGAGGATCGATGCCGAGACGGGGGCGGTGTTCAATGCTGAGGACGCTCGGCTGCAGACACCGATTGACATCGAGTCTTCAAAGAAGAATTGTGAAATATGGGACACACAGTGGCGAGGTGCAGGAGTACCGCCTGCGGTGGCGTTGAACGAACAGGGGGAACCAGGCTTCCTGCATGTGTTGTCTGGGGACTCCTTGGCGGAACACTGCTACTATTATGTGCGCAAGGTTGACGGTCAGTGGCGCAAAAGCCCTATTACCAAGTCATCGCACCAATGGAACAGTGGGCACCTGGCATGCGACCCATCGGGCATGCTGCATGCTTATGTCGTGGTGGGACAAGGCTACCTCGAAGGCGGCTACATGGACAAACATGGTGGAGGGAGAATTGAGGAATGGACATCCGCGGACGGTGGTGAAAGGTGGGAGATGCGGCGACTTTTTTCGCCCTCCGGTTCAAGATATGCCGACTGGCGTTTCAATAATGTACAACCCGTTGTCAGGGCTGATGGCACCCCAGTGAATGGAATGTGGATTTTCTATGGATGGAAAAATGAGGTGACACCAAATGCTTCTGCGTTCCTCGTCGATGAGACAGCACCAACTGGGATCTGATATGTACGGTGGCCGAGTTTTGGAGAAACAGAGTATGGGAACGCGAGGGTTAGTCCGAACGATTGTGATGTGTTGTTTTCTGTTGGGGAGTTTGGGGTCAGACGCCGAACTTTGGGCACAAGAGTTAACATTGCGGGCGGGAAAGTTGCCGATGCCAAAGCGGTTAAGCAGCAATAGCGGGACACCACGGGCAAACTTGATCGCCACTGATGCGAAGGTGAGGGCATCACTGACGCCATCCATAGCGCAAACGAATCCATCTGACTCCGTTGTGGTTGCAGGAAACGGGGTGCATTTGGTCGCAAAGCAACGGAAGCCCAATGTCCTGTTTTTGGCGATTGATGATCTGAATGATTGGATCGGTGCGTTAGGGGGCCATCCGCAAGCGAAAACGCCGAACCTTGATCGGTTGATTTCAAAGAGTGTTTTATTTCGAAACGCGCACTGCGCTGCACCCGTTTGTAGTGCGTCACGCCACTCACTGTTCAGTGGATTGAGGCCGTCGACTACGGGGTGGTATTCCAATTCTTCGAAGGGAAAAAAAAGCTATCTGAAAACGCTAGGTAAAACGGTACCCATGCCAACGCACTTTCGAAATCACGGCTACAAGACCATGGCGGCCGGTAAGGTGTTTCATAAGGGAACAACAGATATACGTGACTATCAGTACTGGGATGAAGCAAGGCCCAAGTTCAATTGGCCAGCTCATCTGGCGGCACGCGGGCATGGGTATCAAGGAAAAAGTGCAGGGCACTTTTACCCGTTTCCCAGAGATGGGGGAGCGATCTATCAAATGTATCAGGAGGGGGTTGATGGACAGTCGTTGTGTTGGGGAGCCTTGGATCGGTCCGATATCCCAGCCCAAGGAATGCCGGATGAACAGGTTGCTGATTGGGCGGTTGAGCGGGTGAGTCAATCCCATGACCTGCCGTTTTTCATGGCGATCGGATTTGTGCGTCCCCATGTTCCCTATACTGCTCCCCGCGAGTTTTTTGATCAGTACCCGTTGGACTCTATCAAAATGCCAGAGGTTCCTGACGATGAAATGGATGATATTCCACTCTGGGGAAAGACTTTTGCTTATGGCACCATCAAAGATGGCGACCACCATCACGTGAAAAAAGTGGGTGATGAATATTGGCGTGAGATGGTTCGAGCGTATCTTGCTTGCGTGTCGTTTGTTGATGCACAAGCAGGCAAAGTTCTTGATGCGTTGGAAGTTGGCCCGAATGCAAACAATACGATCGTGGTTTTCTGGTCTGATCATGGCCAACACCTTGGTGAAAAACGGCACTGGCGAAAGATGGCCCTCTGGGAAGAGTCCACTCGCGTCCCTCTCGCGATTAGATTGCCAGGCAACGTCAACGGGGGTACACGTTGTGACAGTGCAGTGAGCTTAATCGATCTGTATCCGACGATACTTGATCTTTGTGATTTACCCTCGGTGCACGGTCTCGAGGGTACCAGTTTGGAACCGCAACTCGGTGATCCACTGGCCATCCGTACGACACCCGTCGTGACAACTTGGCAATACAACAACCACGCCGTTCGCAGTTCGAATCATCGGTACATTCGATACCGTGATGGGACTGAGGAACTCTACGATCATCGAAATGATCCCAACGAACACAAGAATCTGGCGGCTGATCCAGCCTACGTGGAATTGAAAACGAAGCTGTCCAAGGCCATTCCCAAACGAAACAAAAAGCCGGCTGCGATTCAGGCCGGCGGGAATGATAGTTATGGTCGAAGGTATGAAATGCTGCGAGATCAGGGGTTTCCCAAGTGGCTCGGTGCGGTGCCTGGTGATGGGGTAACACCATGAAGTCGCAGGGACTGCTGCAGCGTGTGCACGCGAAAGACCATGAATTCCGGAATCTGAGAAACGAGACCACAAGTGATAAGAAGGGTAGGGTGCGATGCGTTTAGGTTTGCGTAATGTTCAAAGTGTTTTTTCGGTTGTCATTTGGGTTTGTTTTTGTGTGGTTGGTTTCGCTCAAGAGAACGGTCTGACTTTACAGGTCGAGCAAATCACAAGCGGAAAGAAGCATCACTTTTTTGGCTACATTGGGCAGTGTCAAACAATCCCCTGGTGTGGGGCAGGGCGTTACATTCTTGCCATGGAGATCGAGGAGATTGGTCGCATGCCCGAACCACACGAGGCTGCGACGATCTGTTTGATCGATACGGAGGATCAAAATCGGATTCTACGCATCGAGAAAACGAGAGCGTGGAATCCACAACAGGGTACGATGTTCTTTTGGAATCCTTCATCCGCCGCGACTCAATTCTTTTTCAATGACCGGGATGTCGACAGTGGTGATGTCTTTACGGTTCTGTATGACATCGAAACGCGAAGCCGTGTGCGGGAGTTCCGGTTTACCGATACACCGATTGGCAATGCTGGCGTTGCAGCGGATGGTTCGGCTTGGTTGGGCCTGAATTACGGGCGTTTAGCGCGACTGCGATCGGTGACGGGCTATCCCGGGAGTCGAGACTGGTCAAAGGACGAGAGCGCACCGGATGATGACGGATTATTTCGAGTTGAAGTCGACTCTGGTCACAAGACTTTATTGGTTTCCTATCAAGAGCTTGAGGAGAGGATCAAGCAATTCAAACCCGACCTGAATCATACGGGCTTGTTTATCAATCACGCTCTGTGGAATCGTGATCAAAACCGAATCTATTTCTTTGCCAGAGCGGGGTGGAGCGGTTGGAAGGGGGATAAAGTGAACCTGCCCTTCTCGGTGCACGCTGATGGTACAGGTTTGACACTTCATGAAAAGCACATCGGCGGGCATCCCGAATGGGCCGAGGGATCCTTGCTGATCGGCCGTTCGGGACGCAAGCAGATTGTTTACGATGTCGACAGGAAAATGGTGGTTGACACATGGGGAACCGAGGCTGTGTTTCCGAACCCGGAGGGAGACATTTCGTTGTCACTTGACGGCCGACTGTTCGTCAATGGGTACAAAAAAGGTAACAAAAATTTGTACGTCGTTTACCGACGGCAAGATGGTGCTTATGTGCGGAGTGAGGGGATTCACAAGGGAGAATTTTCTGGTGATATTCGCATCGATCCGGCGCCACGATGGAACCGCACGGGGGATCGTATCCTTATCCCCGGGCTCGCTGAGGATGGGACGCGTCAGCTCTTTGTGATCCGCGTGATGACTCACTCGAATTGATCTGTGAGTGCAATAGGGCTGGCCAGTGAAGTGTCACGGTGGTGTGAATGCCATGAGGTGGACCTAAACGACCTGGCGTGAAGCGTGTGCAGGCACGCTTTGCTACTTCGAAGTTGCCAGTGTTGGCGAGGTTCGGTGTTGTTGAGGTTCGGTGTAGTCGAGGTTCGGTGTTGTCGAGGTATGGGGCTGAAGCGGATACACTGAGCAATAAAAAAGCGAGCGTGACTTGCCGTCACGCTCGCTTTGTAAGTGTGCTGATTGGAGAGCATCAACTACTGATTGAGTTGCTCTTCAATGGATTCCTTGGCATCCTTGGTTCCCAAAGCACCCCATAGCCCATACGGGCTTTCACGCCCCGCGCCACCTTCCCAGCCACGTCCGTCACCATTATCGCGGCCATACGCAACATGATTCTGGTCGCCCGACTCAATCGAGTCGGTGATGAAGACAACAGCGCCGTCAGCCATCAGGATGTGTGCACCGCCTTGGTGGTAGCTTGATGCACAGAACGATCCAGCTTGGCCATGCCAACGTTGGATGTTGTAGCTGTTTGGTGGCTGAATTGTGTGGAAAGAACTGTACTCCAGTCTTCCATCGGACCATCTCCGGCCACGTTGGTGATTCGGATTACGTTCGTAGCAAGGTTTTCCACCACAGGGTGCCAAGCCACCGGTTGAGGTGTTGGTATTGAGGTAGGCGGGACGCTCTGGGTCCAAATACTGTTTGAAGTACGCTGGGGGTTGATCCCAAACGGTGTTGTCAAACTCCATGTTGATTCCAGACGCACGTCCATCCAATGCACTGACGACGCATTCGCCGCCCATGATGGTATTTGAAAGGCCATCTTTGATATCACGAAACTTCGTAAAGTGTCGCGTGCGAAAGACACCACGCGCCCATCGCTCGGTGGATTCTTCGCCCCAGCTATTGCTGCCGTTGACGTTGCCTTGATTGTTAATGCCGCTCTCGGACTGTTCAAAGAACGCGTCGCCTACACACCCTGTGTAGTTGGTGAAGGCTACTCGGTACTCAACCGGTTGTGTGGGATCACTTGGGCAACGAAACGTCGGGACCTGAGTGAGCCAAGGCTGGTAGTTTTGGCTCCAAGGGTTTGGCCCCATGGCAGGATACGGAGGATTGCGAATGGTTCCTGTGCGATTGAACGCGAGCGGGTTTGATACCTGTTCCCATAAAGCTTGCTGCTCAATGAAGGGTGTCAGGGGAACAAGCCAGCTCAACCAGAAGATGTTGCTGTTGTCGGCGCCCATACCGCCGGTTTCATGGGTGCCGCCTGCCAGCATTGGCAAGTTTTTGTAGGCCGCGTGATAGTTGTGGAGTCCGAGCCCGATTTGTTTGAAATTGTTGCTACAGCTCATCCGGCGAGCTGCCTCACGTGCGGCCTGCACTGCTGGGAGTAGAAGCCCAACAAGAACTCCAATGATAGCGATGACTACCAGAAGTTCAACAAGAGTGAAGCCTTTGCGTTTTATGCGTGGTATTTGCATGAAAATCCCCAAAAGGTAATAAATTGATTGCGAAAAATTCGCTAACAGCGTGAATATACCCGAACTTAAAGCTCGGCATGCATTTCACCTGAGAAAAACGTCGGACTTGTCCGAACTGCGATAGCTGTCTGGCGCCGCGTTGGAAAATAACAGAAGAACTGATCGCGGCCCTTCGTTCATTAAGTCGCCTCATCGGCGAACCCAACTGAACGGATTTACTCACAGTTGCCGACAAATTACTTTCTTCCTGCACATTATATTATTCGTGTGGAGAATGCCCAATCCTTGCGAATGGACTCTCTTGAGCAGCATTCCACAAAAGCTGGTGAGCGGGCTGGAGCGGTGCCTGGTAGCAGATCGAGCATTGGATTGTTGATGAGTCAGCGACAAGTTCGGTCTGAAGAGGTTCAGGAAATCTAGCTTCCTGCCTCAGGCGGGGCTCAATGGTTTTCCGGCATTGGAGGCCGCGGCAGGTGAGGGACATCTTTGACACGAATGAACTGAACGGCGTCCGCGATCACGTATTTTCCTTCGGTTCCGTCCGTCGAAATTTTTAGCCATCCGCCGTTCCCTTGCTGAAATCGAAAACGGCCTAGTGTGCGAAACAACTTCTTGTGCTCAGGGACTTGTTGCTGATTGATCGTGAGAGCGGATTCACCGTCCGCGTGACCGATGGTGATGCGGGTATTGGTTGCACGGCGAATGTTGTAACAGTGTGATATGCGTACCTCATACAGGCCTGGACTGGGAAGCGTCGGGCGATACGTTACCGACTTCGCTCCTTTACCGCTTTTCTGGTCATGCAGGTATCCAATTCCCACGTACGGCGGAGTGTGAGTTGAGTACTGCCAGTCGCCAACCAATTCAGCATCCGTTTCATCGATCACGATTCCAGGCAGAACATCAGGAATCTTCACTATGTAGGGTACCAATTCTGGGCGATCGACTTTCCCAGGGCGATGCGTATTGGGTATCGCTGAGGGATGTGGCGTTTGTTCTTCCGTGTGACCCAAGG
>PKCN01000301.1 GCA_002862205.1 Planctomycetaceae bacterium
AAGACGGTGAATCCAAAGACGGTGAATCCAAGGACGGTGAATCAAAAGATGGTGAATCCAAAGACGGTGAATCCAAGGACGGTGAATCAAAAGATGGTGAATCCAAAGACGAGAACCAGCAATCGCAGCAGGGTCAGCAATCCCAGCAGGGTCAGCAATCCCAGCAGGGTCAGCAATCTCAACAGGGTCAGCAACCGCAGAGTCCGGAGCAACAGGTAGAGCAGCAATTGGAAAAAGCAATTGAAAACATGAAGCAAGCGGAACAGGAACTCGAGGAAGCTAAGCGTGATCAAGCGACTGAAAAGCAGCGAGAGGCGGAAGAGAACCTGAGAGCTGCGATCGATCAGTTGGAGCGGATCCTTCGTCAATTGCGAGAAGAGGAGCTACTACGCGAGCTCGCCAAGCTCGAGTCGCGTTTACGAAAAATGGCAGTGATGCAAAGCAAGGTCCTGGAGGACACGATTACCCTTTCGGCCACGCCCACAGAGCAACGCAATCGGCAAACAGACTTGAAGGCTGGCGACTTGGCATTTGCCGAAAAGAACATCACGCTGGAGGCGGACCGTGCCATGCTGCTGTTACGTGAAGAGGGTTCCAGCGTCGCCTTCCCAGAGGTTGTTTCGCAGATACGTGATGACACGGCAACTGTCGCTGATCGACTTGGACAAACCAAAATAGATGCCGTCACGCAAGGCATCCAACAGGACATCCTTGCCGCCTTGGACGAAATGATCACTGCATTGCAGAAAGCACAGCGGGATTTGGAGCAGAAGCAGCAGCAACAGCAGCAACAGGGACAACAGGGACAACAGGGACAGGGTGAACAACCGCTTGTAGAGGCATTAGCGGAGCTGAAATTGATCCGCACCATGGAAACCCGGATTAAATCGACCACCGATCGTTACTCCACACTGTTAGAATCAGGGTCGTCGACTGGCGGTGAAATCCTACCCCTATTGCAAAATTTATCAGACCGGCAGAACCGTTTGTATCGAATCACGCGGGATCTGGTGCTCAAGAGAAATAAGTAACTGCGAGGTTATCGTGGCAAACCACAATCATTCATCACGGCTGTTACGCACTTCGTGGGCGTGTGCAGTTGTTCTCTATTTCATCCTTACCGTTGCAGGGATGTGTCGATCCGTGCATGCTGCCGATGATGCGTTTGAGAACGAGGCCAGCTGGAAGCAGCCCTCTGAAGCAGAACTGACTCAGTTCTTACGCCAATCACTGGAAAGGCTGGGCACTGCGCCGACAAAAATCAACGATGCCACGGAACAATTATCGGCAGCCTTAGAAGCCGATAATCTTGACCCATTGGATGCTTTCGTCACCACAGCAAGGGCATACTCACCCATCGTTGAACAGCTTGCAACGCTGATCTCCAAGGATCTGCAGGAGGCGGGCGTGAGGATCGCACCAGACCACCCCGCACATCTCAACCTGAATCCTTTGCCAAAGCCACTTCAAGCATCCGTCCGCACGTGGCTGGGACGTGAACTTGTAAGAGCGAGACTGTACGACGAAGCACTTCCGGCCTTCCGGGAGGTTGATGCTGCGAATTCAGCTGACCCTGCTGCAACGCTTTTCTTCCGTGGCGCGTGCTACCACGCGTTGCTTCAAAAAAAGGAGGCTTTGGTTGATCTCGAACGGCTGTTAGAAAACGAAAAGGATTCCCCTATCCGCTTCACCCGTACCGCCCAACTCATGGTCGCTGATATATCCCCACTGAAAGAAGACTCACTTGACGAGATTTCGCGTCTGATGACGGACGTCACTCGGCGACTCGATTTGGGCCGTGCAGACGAAAATGTTCAGGATCAGGAACAGAAAATCATCGACAAATTATCCAAACTAATCGACAAGATTGAAGAACAACAGCAACAGCAACAACAGCAGCAACAACAGGCCGAGCAAGGCCAAGGCGAGAGCCAGGGCGGACAAAGCACGCCCATGAACGACAGCCAGGCTGCTGGTGGAAACGGGACAGGAGATGTCGACCGAAAGAAGATTGAAGACCGCGATGGTTGGGGGAAACTTCCACCTGCGGAAAGAAAGGAAGCCCTGCAACAAATCAGCCGCGACCTTCCTACGCACTATCGCGAAGCGATCGAGGCCTACTTCCGAAAATTGGCGACCGACGGCTCTTGATTACCTGAACAACGAGGCAAACCTGCCGCCCTGCTGAGTGGCGTTCTCCTGCACAACATCTCGTTCCTTTCCCGCCTGCGAGTTGCCAGTCCCTCGCAATCTTTCGGGCATTTTCTGCTCGCGTCCCATCCACGCGCTACCTTAGTCATATCGGGGTCAGCTTACTGCTGATCTTGGTTTGCTGTTCTTCGGCTTGCTGTTCTTCGGTTTGCTGTTCTTGGTTTGCTGTTCTTGGCTTGCTGTTCTTGGTTTGCTGTTCTTGGTTTGCTGTTCTTGGTTTGCTGTTCCTGGCTTGCTGTTCTTGGTTTGCTGTTCTTGGCTTGCTGTTCTTGGCTTGCTGTTCTTGGTTTGCTGTTCTTCGGGTGACCACGGGCACGTTGCCCCCGACCACCATCAACGAGGCTCAGTCACATGCCTTCTTCTCGCTGTCCGGCTACAGATGGCGGACTTTCCGCACAGGTCAGAGGGTGTGGCCAGGGTTGTGAACCGAAAGCCGGACCCACCCGCCCACTTGTTCTCGATGTTAGCGATTTTGGGCACACCAGAGCTACAAAACCTCTTAACAGAACCTTCACGAAAAACACACTGATTCGAGACTCGTCGCTCTTGAGCGTCATTGATAACTTCATTGACACAGTAGAAAGGCAAGACAGACAAAACACACGCAAACCGATCAAGAAATTTCGAAATGCAACGAACACTCAATCTTCTCATCATGATGGTACTACTTTTCGGCGGAGTTTCTCCGTTAGCCGAAGCTCAGAATTCAGGGCTACTGGGAAACGTAGCGATTGATGGAAGCAGCACCGTTTATCCAATCAGCGAAGCAGCCGCCTCCGGCTTTCAAAAACAGTACCCACAAGTCAAAGTCAGTGTGGGCATTTCCGGTACCGGTGGCGGATTCAAACGCTTTACCGTTGGCGATACTGATATTTCCGATGCTTCGCGTCCAATCAAGGACAGTGAATTCAAAGCGGCTCGTGAATCGGGCATCAACTTTTTCGAGCTGCCTGTGGCCTATGACGGTCTGACTCTGGTTGCACGCAAAAGCAACACTTGGCTCAATGAGCTGACCATCGAGGAGATCAAAACAATCTTTCTGGCCGGATCAGCAGCCAAGAAATGGTCAGATGTTCGCAAGGGCTGGCCGGATGAAGAGATCCGGATTTTTGCTCCGGGCACTGATTCAGGCACCTTTGATTACTTCAAGGAAGTCGTTGTTGGAAAGACCGGAGCATCATTGCGATCTGACATGAGCACCAGTGAAGATGACAACGTTCTCGTCACAGGCGTCTCGGGCACACCCAACTCAGTCGGTTTCTTTGGCGTTGCTTATTACGACGAAAACAAAGACAAGCTGAAATCTGTCGCGATCGTGAACCCCAAAACCGGTGATGCAGTCAGCCCCACCCCTGAAACCATCGAATCCGGCACGTACGCTCCCTTCAGTCGGCCCTTGTTCATCTACGTCAACTCAGAGTCGTTCAAACGCCCTGAGGTACGAAAATTCATCGGTTACTATCTTCAAAACGCACCAAAGATGGCAAGTAGCGCAGGCTATGTGGCACTTCCCGCGTCCATTTACAAGGAGGCGATGATGCGGTGCCGCAAGGACAAAACCGGGACTCACTATCTGACACCTGAATTGGAAAAGCGCACCGGCCCGGTCACGGAGATTTATCAGGAATCCAATTTGGTGAATTGACCCACGCGGTGAACCAAAGTTTTCCAAGGGGCACACACATCCCACGTGCCCGCGAACCTCCCCGATCCCTTGCACTGCATGACAATGAGTTCCGAACTCGACAGCGACCGAAGACTGCCACAGCTTGAACAGCAAGTTCAAACGCTGTTCGTTCGTGATCGCCGAAGTTTGTCATGGGTACGTATTCGCGAGAAGGGGATTTTCCTATGCCTGATCGGGTGTGGTCTATTTTCGCTACTGATCACTGGTTCGATCATTTTCGTGCTGGCATCCGAGACCTTCAGGTTTTTCCAGTTCCCGGACGTGACCCTCAGCAATTTCTTCCTGTCAACGGAATGGAACCCTTTGCTGGGGAACACGAAGAGCTTTGGGATCTGGGCGTTGATCAGCGGGACGCTCATGGTGACGGCAATCGCGATGATCCTGGCTCTGCCGTTGGGTTTGATCACCGCAGTTTACCTGAGCGAGTACGCCCCACGGCGTGTACGTAGCACTCTCAAACCGATCCTTGAGATTCTGGCGGGGATTCCCACGGTCGTTTACGGTTTTTTTGCGTTACTGACCATCACGCCATTTTTACAATGGTGTTATTCGGGATTCAATGTCTACAACGCGATGAGTGCAGGAATTGCAGTGGGCATCCTCTGTTTTCCCACAGTCTGTTCCCTTGCCGAAGATGCTCTCCAAGCTGTTCCATCGTCGTTACGCGATGGCGCGTTCGGACTTGGCGGGACGCGTTTCGACGCCACCGTAAAAGTCATTATCCCGGCAGCATTGAGTGGAATCATCAGCGCGTTTCTTCTGGCAATCGCGCGTGCTATAGGCGAAACCATGATCGTTGCCTTGGCAGCAGGAAGTCGCGCACAGGTGACACTCAATCCCGGCGACGAAGTCCAAACCATGACCGGGTACATGGTTCAGATAGCGGGCGGTGACGTTTCGAATTTTGGTATGGAATACTATTCGATGTACGCGGTCGCATTCACGCTTTTTGTAATCACTCTCACACTGACCATGATCGGAAATCAAATCCGCAAAAAGTATCGGGAGACATACGAGTGAGCGGAAACGATTCGCATGGTGATTCGCCGTTGCAAGGCCAGTCCCCAGATGCCTCCACAACCGAAGCGGTCAAGCAGCAAGCTGAGCCGGTCACAAACGGTGCGCCCTTCGACGCATCCAAGCTTGTTACCAGCCGTAATCGCATCACAAAGGACATTCGCTTCCGGCAAATGTGCATTGTGACTGCGTCAGCGTCTGTACTGATCCTCGTGTTTCTTCTGGGCTCGCTCCTTGTCTCTGGCCTGCCGGCACTGAGTTGGACGCTCTTGACGGGATATCCAGAGCCGGAGCCTGAGAATGCAGGCCTCTGGCCCGCACTGATGGGGACCCTTTGGGTCTGCACCATGTGTGCCCTGATCACTCTGCCACTGGGGATTGGAACAGCGATACTGCTTGAGGAATTCACGCCACGCAACAAGCTGGCCAGAAACGTGTTAAGCCTCATTCAACTGAACATCACGAATTTGGCGGGAGTGCCGAGCGTTGTCTACGGGATAATCGGATTGACTGCGTTTGTGTCGATGTTTTCTCTGTTTGATGACGCCGACAGCACTGACGGACCCAGCATGGAAATGGGAGCCGTCTATTTCGATCAATTCAGCAACGTCGCAAGCGATCCATTTCTGAATACGGGTGATGCGGATGCCCGAGAGCGATATTTCCTGATCCCTGTCGATTCACGTGGGGCGCCAGTCACGGTTCCCAAAACCGGAATGCTTGCCTATGAAAACGGGGAAGCCGGATTTGCCACAGTTGAGATCCTCGCTATCGATCCATTTACCGATGAGGTGTCCGCCGACGCGGACATCATGAGCAGGACAATCGACAACACTTCCACTCCTGGTCGAATCAGCGAAAAGCAATGGTACTACCTGCGTTTACCTTTTGGCCGGGGCGTTGTTGCCGGAGCACTCACACTAATGCTGGTCATCCTTCCTGTGATCATTATCAGCACGCAGGAAGCGTTGCGTGCAGTGCCTGCAACTCTCAGAGCAGGAGCGTTGGGTTTGGGCGCCACACCTTGGCAAGTTGTCTGGAACGTGACGCTGCCATCAGCAATACCCGGGATCATGACCGGTGCGATCCTTGCCATGAGTCGGGCAATCGGTGAGACGGCACCCATTCTGATCATTGCAGGCATCGTCTATATCCGTTCTGCTCCGCAACACTTGATGGACGATTGCACCGTCATGCCTTTGCAGATCTACAACTGGATACAGCGACCGCAAGACGAGTTTCATGAGATTGCAGCCGGTGGCATTGTGATCCTGTTGGCGATTCTCCTGACTTTCAATGCAGTCGCCATCCTGATTCGCCATCGAATGCAAAATAAACTGCGCTAAACAAGTCCCCATCACCCATTTTCGAGCCATGTTCGCATGAGCAGTACGATCACAAGACCGAAAGACCCCATGGGTCCGTCCCCCCGTGCAAAACACGATTCAAAACGCCACACGGCATCAGGTCATATGAGAACTGATAAACCTCACGACGAATTACCGGAAAAGCCGGCCACAGCGATCGAGATGAAGGATCTTTCATCGTGGTATGGAAGTTTCCAGGCGCTCAAGTCGATTTCCCTGAGTGTTCGCAAGAACAAAGTCACGGCATTCATTGGCCCCAGCGGATGTGGAAAAAGCACGCTGCTGCGTTGGGTCAACCGTATGAACGACACCATCCACACCGCACATGCCACGGGAAGCCTTCACCTGAGTGATCTCGATGTGATGGCCAGCACCACCGATGTCGTCAACCTTCGTCGAAAAGTCGGCATAGTGTTTCAAAAACCCAATCCCTTTCCCAAGTCGATTTTCGACAATGTTGCTTTTGGACCGCGTTTGCACATGAAACTGCGACGCAGTGAACTACTTGACATTGTTGAATGGTCGTTACGTAAAGCTGCCGTTTGGGACGAGGTCAAGGATCGTCTGCATGCACCCGCACTCGGGCTTTCCGGCGGCCAACAACAAAGACTATGCATTGCTCGAACGATTGCTGTAGGTCCAGAGGTTCTGTTAATGGATGAACCCTGCAGCGCTTTGGACCCAGGCAGCACCTTGGCCATTGAAGAGCTCATGAATGAACTGCGAAATCTGTACACCATTGTGATTGTTACACATAACATGCAACAGGCATCTCGATGCAGTGACGAGACTGCGTTCTTTTTCGAGGGCAAGCTGATTGAGATGAATGACACCCGGAGCATTTTCACGAACCCCCAAAGTCAACGAACCGAAGACTACATCAGTGGCCGATTCGGCTGAGCTGCTTTCTGCTGATGACTCCTCTCAACTCATTGACAATGGAACAAAGACAATGGGACACAATCAATGAGCAAACACCTTGACCGGGAACTGGATTCTCTCCGAAGTGATCTGATCACTCAGTTTGGGCTGGTTGAACAGATGATCCTGACGGCGGTTCGTGCATTATCGGAGCGCCGGGCCAATCTGTGCGATGATGTGATCAGTCAGGATGCAACCGTCGACGCCAATGACATTCGATTTGAGGAGGAGTGCCTCAAACTGCTCGCGCTGCACCAGCCCGTTGCATCCAACATGCGTTGGCTTTTTACCGTGGTGAAGGTCAACAATGAACTTGAGAGGATGGCTGATCTGGCGTGCAACATCGCCGAACGCGCCAAGTCCATTGAACAATATCCGACATTCCCGGTTCCCGAAAAACTCGACGAAATGGCGGCTGGTGCTACGCGAATGGTAAAAAAGGCGCTCGACTCATTCATCGAGGGAAATGTTGAAAAGTCTCGTGAGGTGATAGCAGCTGATGACCAAGTTGACCGCCTGAATCGCGTGGTCATTGACTTGCTACATGAGAAGATGCGTGAGAATCCCGACTATATCGCACCCGCTGTTCATTGTTTCAGTGCCTCACGACACCTCGAACGGATTGCCGATCTCGCCGTCAACATTTCAGAAGAGGTGATTTATCTGGTGCTGGGTGATATTGTGCGACACAAACACGGTGAAGCCGAACACCACGACAAGCAGGCTTGAGGCAGGGTCCATCTTGCCAGCGTTTTTTTGGAGAATTTTACGTTCAATCATACGCGGTTGAATCCTGTTCCCAAGAACCTGCCTTCCATCAGATGGGCTGTGCACACTGTCTCGAAAGATTCAGTGAATCCGATAATGCCGGGTTCACCAACAACATTCCACGTGCACCGCGGCGACACCCGCTCGAACTCGAGCCCCAAGTTCTATCACCACGCCTCGACCAGGTCCGTCACATGCACCCCAAGGTTGCCCGCACTGGCCAACCACGGCACAAAGTGGTTCCCGGGCCTCTGACGGCCACGAGCAAGACATGAGCCAAAGTGGTACATTCAGTCAACGAATTACCTCTTTCCCGAAAGATACGGGCTTCTGAATGCACCACGCGTTTCAACCATTTGCGTTGCAAAAATATGCTTTGCCCTCATTTACTTTGCGCAGCCTGATACTGATTTCTGCTGTGCAGCTGATCAGCGTCTCCGCGGCAACCGCCGATGGGCGTCCCGTGGCTCCGAAGATCAAGAACGTTCTGTTCATTATTTCTGACGACCTTCGTGCCAACGTACTCGGTTGCTACGGGGACCGTTTCTGCAAGACTCCCAATATCGACAAGCTGGCGCGAGCAGGGATGCTATTCGAACGGGCTTACTGCCAAGGCACCTCATGTGGTCCCTCACGACGTTCGCTCATGTACAGCCGCTATCAGGGGACAGCCAACGTCAACATGGGGCAATACTTTCGCGAAAATGGCTGGTATACCGCACGCGTTGGCAAGATTTACCACATGCGTGTTCCGGGAGACATCATCGCCGGCACCAACGGAGAAGACGTCGCCTCCTCGTGGACTGAACGTTTCAATTCCCCTGGGCAGGAGGCGCATACGCCCGGGGATTACGCATGCCTGAATCTCAACCTGTTCACGGATTCTCTTGAGTCGCGTGAATCGACCAAGATGCCAAATCGGATGTTCGTGACGGTTCAGTACGACGGTGATGGTTCTGATCAACCCGATTTCAAATCAGCAGAGAAAGCCATTGAGTTGCTTCGAGCACACCAATCCGCCCCGTTCTTCCTTGCGGTGGGACTTGTCCGTCCTCATTACCCCATGGTTGCCCCACGCGAATATTTCGCGCCCTACCCGTGGCAGGACATGCAGCTACCACCCCAGCAAACTGGCGATTTGGCCGACATTCCCAAGTTGGGTAAGGCGAAAACCGTATCATCCACCAACCCGATCGGAAAATTTCCGGACAATCAACGGCGTATGTGGTCAGGGTATTACGCATCGGTCTCATTCATGGACGAGCAAGTCGGAAAAATCATCGATGAATTGGACGCGTTGGGATTACGTGACAGCACGGCAATCGTGTTTACCAGCGACCACGGGTACCATCTGGGAGACCACCAGTTCTGGCAAAAATCGAATCTTCACGAACAAGTTCTGCGGGTTCCATTGATCGTGTCCACCCCTGGCCTGCCGACTGGAAAATCTGACGCGGTGGTCGAACTGGTGGACATTTACCCCACGGTGTGCGAGTTGACCGGCCAGGCCATTCCGAACAAGGTGCAGGGAACAAGTCTTGTGCCCCTGCTCAACAGAACTTCCCAACAGATCAAAGCGGGTGCATTATCCTTCAACAATGGGTTTTCACTGCGAACACCCGATTGGCATTACATGCATTACACCGACGGCTCTCGCGAGCTCTACGACATGAAATCTGACCCAGGGGAATTCACCAACCTGGCACAAAAACCAGGCACCACATCACGAATGCAGCAGATGGAGAATGTTCTTCAAACAAGGTTGAAAGAAGCGGGGATCAAGCCGAAGACCAAGAACTCAAAGAACCGAAAAAACAAACAAACACCAAAGTCTGACTCCAACGGTAAATGAGCCATGCCCCCCAAGAGACCCTCCGGCACCGTCCAATATGAGAATCATGGCCGTGTGGTAATTGTGACTGGCGGCAGCATGGGCATCGGCGATGCCATTGCTCACGCTTTTGCTGAATCAGGCGCTCATGTCTATAACGCGGACATCACATCACCTTCACACTCCAGTGATCGCGAGACCACAGCGGTGAAGCACCTCCCCTGCGATACAGCCTCAGAGACGGACTGCCAGGCAACGGTACAACAGGTATTGGATGAACACGGTGCGGTTGATGTGTTGATCAACAATGCGGCTATCCAACCACGAGAATCCTATCACCCCATCGACAGCGTTGGTTCCCAAGTATGGCGCCGGATGATCGATGTGAATCTGTGTGGATACATGCGTATGGCCAGCGAAGTTTTACCTCAAATGAAGCGACAGCAGTGCGGTGTGATTATCAATCTTGCGAGCGGTCAGGCTCATCGGACCGCACGTGAGGTGGGGGTGTATGGTCCCATCAAAAGCGCCAACGTGATGCAAGCCCGACAGTGGGGTGTGGAATATGCGAGGGACGGCATCCGCGTGTTGTCGGTTTCCCCGGGTGCAATTGATACTCCCATGATCCGAGCCAGCTTGTCAGAGCAAGGTGGGGCAGCAGAACTGGGCAACCGGCACCCTGTTGGCCGCATTGGAACGGCTGATGAAGTCGCAGCGGCTGTCCTCTGGCTCTGCAGTCCAGCAGCCTCGTTTGTGACCGCAACGGACCTCGAAGTGGACGGTGGCTTGGGCGCGCTGGGTTCGTTCGCGGCCCCCTACCCGATGCCCGAGTGAAGCACTTTCTGCACGGTTGCCTTTCGCCCGCGATGCGTGGAGCACCGGCTGCAGTTTGCCGCACATCGCGATGAAAGCCTAATATTACCGTCGATTCTCAGCCTCGCTGACTCTTCTCAACGGTCGGCACCACTGGTACTGACACTCCCAACCGGTAATCTGCATCCACCATGTGGAGCCAACAACACCCGGCAACCGATACTCTGAGCGTCTCAGATGTCCTGGCAAAGACCGTCCTACGCCATCCAGCGTCAAAATCATGGCAACCGGTGCAGAACAACCTGTTCCACGGTAGCGTCAAATACTTTCAGGGCGGTCTTCCGAGAGTATGATAAAAGAACGGCCCCAGCTTTTCACTACTTCAACCACGCGACGTAAGCATGTCGACCCGCAAGCATCTCCCAAAGCTCCTGTTCGTCTGCCTCATTGCAGTGGCCTGCGTGGACCCTGGTCTGAGTCAGGCCCAAAACAATGTCAGGGATCGCGTGGCAGGGACCAACCCAGCTGTAGAGAAGTCGCCGCTCACCGATCTTTGGATGGGATATTCGACGCAGGGAAACCCTGAACTTGCCGAATCGATCGCAGCGCTGAGCCGTCTAAAACAATGGCCTGAAGTCAACGTCTTGTTGTCGCGCGTCGCCGGAAGTGGAGCGAGCAAGGAAGTGCTCAGTGGCATGGCCCAAACGATTGGATCCCGTAACTTCCTTGCCATCAAGGGTGAGCCCTCACTGAGTGAAGCGGGCAGTGCTGGCTTGGAGATGCTGACCACAGCTTTACGAGCGACGGCGGAAGCACCTGCGCGGCTGCGTCAAGCCATCGCAGAACTGGACTCAAGAACAAGCGATAAGTCTCTCGCCGCCACGCGGACTCTACTCTCTGGCGGCGAAGCAGCCATCATCGAGCTGGTTGCAGCAGCCATCAAAAAACCAACCCCTGAAAACCGTGACCAGCTTTTACGAACCATGCTGCAACTGGGCACCGGAGGCATGGAGGGTTTGCAGCAACTCGCGTTGTATGGGACTGACGAGGTGCGAGCACCAGCATTGGAATGTCTTGCCCGCATCGATCGGTCCCGACATACCATGGCTTTCCTGACAGCGGCCTTGGCAGCGGATTCAACCCCCGAGGAGCGTAATGTGGGGGAAACGAATCTGATGCTGCTTGGCCGCGATGTCCCCACCCCGGCGGCGGGACGAGAACGACTCTTGAGCAACTTCAAGAAAAGTGAGCACGAGGCTGAACTCACGAAAAACGATGATTCTCGGACGACCCTTTGGAGTGTCAATGACTCCCGCACTGGCATCACCCATCAACCGACCCGGGAGCTGCTTGCTGTCTATCGTGGGGTAGCGGATGCCGCCTCCCGGCTTCGCCGAGTTGGTGGCCTTACGCTCAATGATGCCAGCGATATTCTTGCCGCTGAGATCGGATACCGGCTGATGATTGACCCTGACTGGGGAGATCCCAAGCAGATACAAAATGCAAAGCAGGAATATCCCATTCTATCAGACGCCACAGCATTGCTAAATGCACTCGATCATGCGATGCAGACCAACGACCTGCCTGCAGCCGTGGGTTTGCTTCGAGTGATCGATACCACCAACGCCACTGACAAAGACAAGCAAGTCTATTTACGCGGCACGGGCATCAATCGCACTGCGTTGGTGCGGGCTGCGTCGTCGCCTGAGCCAAGGATCCGCTATGAAGCTGCCTTGAAGGTGAATGACCTGGCCAAGGGCAGTGCCTTCCCCGGCAGCAGCTTTGTCATGCGAACCTTGAGCGAAATGAATTCGTTGACCAACAAGCCCACTGCGATCCTTGTTGAAACCCGCGCCGACACAACCATGCAAGCCGAATCGTTGCTGAGCAGCATAGGTTTCAAAGTTGAAGTGGTAGGGAGCGTGGCCGCACTTCAGCGGGCGATTCGCCGGGGTGGCGACCTGAGGATGGTACTGGCAAAGACCCAGTTGTCTGACTTACCGCCGATTGAGATGGTCGACAATGTCCGGAGACTTGACCGTGGAAAGCAGGTTCCGATCGTATTCTACGGTGCGTCGGGACCTGACTTGAGTAGTCGCCGCTGGCGAGCTCCCACGCTCTGGATCAATCAGCCAAATTCGATCGCTGCCCTGGAGAACTTACGCCGAGAAGTCAAACAGTCCCGTCGCATCCCTCAAATGACGTTTTTGGATCGCCAAACCTACAAGACGTTGGCAGCTCAAGCGTTGGCAGCTCAAGCGTTGGCAGCTCAACCGTTAGCCGAGCGCGGTTAATTCGCGATTCCCACCAGCGTAAAATTCCGCCCCAACCCGGAAGTTCAGGGTGAGGAAAGCGACGCAAACGGGCAAACACGGCCGGGACGGAGTCGGTCAGGTATCCGAACGGCTGAAATGCGGGTATTTTCACCCATGATTCCTGACATGACCTCGGCGTCAAAACCGCAAGAATCACGCAACCCAGATCGCGGTCTCGGACTTCAATCCGCCCCAAAATCACTTTATGTCGATCCTCGGAACCTCATCGTCGGGCTCTGGCGTGCCCCCCATCCCCGGAATCATTGGCAACTCGCCAGCGATGCAAGAGGTGTATCGAGTGACGCGGCGTGTGGCTGGCAGCAATGCATCGGTTCTGATCTTGGGTGAAACAGGGGTTGGCAAGGAGCTGATCGCCAGCGCGATTCACCGACTCAGCCACCGCAGCAACGGTCCCTTCGTTCGAGTGAATTGTGGCGCTCTGAGCGAGAGTCTGCTGGAGAGCGAATTGTTTGGCCACGTCCGTGGTGCTTTCACCGGTGCTGTCGCCAATCGGACCGGTCGTTTCGAAGCCGCGCACGGCGGCACCGTGTTTCTTGACGAGATCAACAGCACCACACTGACACTTCAGGTGAAACTGCTACGAGTTTTACAGGAACGCGAATTCGAACGGGTAGGTGACACCAGCACGCTTAGCACGGATGCCAGGGTTGTGGCCGCCAGCAATCGGGACCTGATGCAGGAATCCAAAGAAGGAAGATTTCGCGAAGACCTTTACTGGCGTCTGAATGTTGTCCCAATTGAGATTCCACCATTACGCCGCCGCCGGGAGGATATCCCCAGCCTGATTTCATTTTTTCTGGAACACTACAACGAGGTCAACGATCGGTATGTCGTTCACATCGGACCTGGCACCATGCAGGCGATGCAGGACTACCATTGGCCGGGCAACGTTCGGGAACTGCAGAACTACGTAGAACGGGCAGTCGTGATGGCGGAAACCGACGAACTTACACTGGACCTTTTACCCAAATGTGTAACCTCCCGCGAACTACCAACAGGCACGCGACTTCCCACGGGAGACTTCGATTCCCTGACGCGTGAAGTGGTGATGCGGGGTTTGAGTGATGCAGGAGCAATCACCGGCGAGATTCATTCGGTGATCGTCGAACGCATTGAAAAGGAACTGATCGCGCAAGTACTTGCGTCCTGCGGCGGAGTCCAAACCAAGGCGGCTTCCAAATTGGGAATCAACCGCAACACGCTGCACAAGAAAATCAAAGACTATATGCTGGACAACCAAGAGGATCCCGAGAACTAAGCGAGCCCATGCCCATGCTCAACGCATGTCTCTGGTTTGCGGAGTCGCAATATCAAGACTTTCCAGAATCATGTTCTCAACTTCCTTTGTCGAAACCCGCACTGTCATCGTGCGTACCGTTCCCTTCGCGCGCGGTGTGCCGTCTGGATTAGTGAGTTCAAAGAAAGCAGGTCGATTTGGCGACCCGTCAAGTTTGAAAAGGTCTTTCGAATTTGAGTAGGTCACTCGACTGGCGGTACCCACCAGCAAACCATTTTCTGCTCCCATGTCGCGGAACACGACTCCGTCAACCGCTTCCAGTTCCCAGGGACTGGCTGTTGCTCCAAAGCTCCCACGTGTGCTGCCTGCAGGATCCGCATTGATTCGTATCCGTTCGCAATCCAACGTCGAGTCACCCACCGAGATCGAATCCATTGCCGCTGCATTGAAGAAGGGCGCATCAAAGCCACCGACACCGCGTTTGCCCACTCGAACTCCTCCCAGAAAATCCAGTGTCTTTGCCTCAACACTGACTTGCATGGAATCCTTGAACAGCAAATGCACACCCGTGTAGGGCGAAGGGCCCTCCTTTGCCGGAAGCCAACCACGATACCATCCAGGCCCGAATCCCTTGATCAAACCACCCAGTTCTGTCGGCGTGAACTCAAGTTTGCTGGTATACAGCAGGTGTTTCGACTGCACGCTCTCCTTTGCCGCGAGTCGCAACACCTGAATTTCGACAGGTCGCTGCTGTGTTTCGGTAATCGTAACCCGCTGTATATTGACCTGCTCCATTTCGGCAGGCTTCATCATTTCGATTTTGCCAGCCAAGTCCACCTGCAAACGATCTCCCGTCAGGTGCAAGTCCATCGCATCCCCGCGCGACACCACCGAGGCAGTGATATCGATACCATCGGACAGCACGACCGTATTCCCATCAAACAATAACTCACCTAGCCACCGACAATGGGGAGCTTTCACCCATCGCAGCGAATTCGGATCCGCCGCTTCATCCGGTCCCCCCATCATGGCCGAGGGCAACTGAAACTCACCCGCTGAATTGATCCAAAGAATATTTTGCGTGGGCCGCAACTGGATCATCGGTCCCACAAAAAAGCCATCACCCACATCAAGACGGGCAGGCGACTTGTTGGTACCCCGCAACTGCACCACATCGCTACCGAGTTGTCCCTCGTACTGAAGATCATTTCCCGTCAACGTGGCGGGCAAGGAGACACCCTCATGCTGATGCATGTAATCGATCGCGACGTCGCCTTCGACGGTAACCTTTTGGGGTGCCCAGCGATTGTCATTGGCAACGGCCAACTTGGCACTGATTCGCCGCCCCCGTATCCGCTGCCGCTCGTGACTCCGCTTGACAACTGGCTCAACGACTCCGGGTGACACCACGGCTACTGGCGACTGTGTGGGAGCGGCCCGATTCCGTTTCGCATTGGACACAAACTGCTTTTGGTCAAAGAAAAGCAGCAACTCATCCGTCATCGCATCGACACTGTCGGTTGAGACACTGACTTGCTCCTGAAGGCTGATCCATTCGGGCACAAATGTTGTTTTCCCAGCCGCCGGTTGCCCATTACCAGTTCCTGTCTGTGGCTCACCGACAATCAGTTTGACAGCGCCAGCAAGTGTACGCGATCCAAGCTGGCCTGAGGTCTTGCGATCCTCGCCAGCAGCGCTGCTCAACCCAAACCGACCTTTAACATCACCGTTAATCACAAAGTCAAATTTGCGAGGTGCCGTTTGGTTCACGTTTGCTGGGCCAAAAGTTTGCTGTGACGATTGTGGCCCCGCATTGCCAGCCGAGGGTGAGGCACCGATCGCGTTTGCAACGGCAGCTGCTTCACTAAGTTTGAGTGACTTCTGCCAACTCATATCCCCCACCGACCCCGCATCATCCCGAAAGAACGCACGCCCAAAGCCATCAACCAGCAATTGCAATAGCCTGGGCTGTTTCCCCATTTGCAAGGTACATTTGAGCTGTTCGAACGCCCCACCCCAGTCAGCAGCATTGACCTTCACGCCACTGGGGCCACTTGCCACAACCGCGATTCGCCCACCACTTCCGGACGTGACTTCAATGTTTTGAGCCGAAAACTCGGCTCCAACGGCCCCAGATTTCAAGACCACGGGTTGCCCTGAAGCCGTGATCTTTTCGAACTGTTCGGTCAGCGCGGTGCGTGGAGAATCGGACACCGCCTGCACTTCAGGGTCCGCCAAAACACACTCCAGTGTGTCGCAGGCAAACGTGCTGGCTTCCATTCCGTCGCGATAAACAAGCGAAACATCATCCCTCATCACGAGCGTTCGATCGTCGAAACGGTATTCCACCCGACCATCGCAGGCGCATGCCATCGTTTTCTGTTCATCAACAGCATAATTGAGCTGATACAAATAGATCAGCTCAACCCGTTCCAGCTCAGGTACCTCATTGCCGGATTTGGTCAAATGCAAAGTAAGATCTCGACCTCGCATTGAAAGCCCCTCTGACTTCAGATCGAACTCGTCTGTGGTCCAGATCTTCTTGCTATCGATCCCAATGTTGGAAGTGTTGAGGAGCAAGTCACTGGTACCGTTGTCATCGCCGCGGCGTGTCACAACAACGGGCCCGATAACGCGGCCGCGTTCAATGGAAGGCGCCGGGCCGCTGCCAATCACCAACGATTGAGTGAACTGGATTTCCGCTCCCTCAATGGCGTCAATGACAATCGGCTTGGCGTCAACTCCCGACTTCAATCCGCCACCAACGACGATCGACAGCGGGGAAAGCCTCACTTTGTTGTCTTTCAGATCAACGAACTCTTCAAACAACAGCATGCCATCGACGGTCTTCAGGATTTTGCACCCACCCCGCTGCCAGCAGTCCTCATCAGGAAACAGTTCCTTGAGACTCTCGGAAAACCGGTCCAAAGGTGGCATGGTTGCCAACTGCATGGTTTTGACCATGGGCGGACGCAGATGAGGCGTCACAAAACTCTGATAAACCACCGCCATTCCTATGACGACGACCAGAGAAATCAGATACTGTCGGATATTTTCAAACATGGTGCTGTTTGAGGTGCTTTGCCACCCATGGCGGAATCAAAAAAATGCGGACCACATGCGACCTCAGACGAGACGCATTGGCAGCAGGAATTGACATCACTACCTCAAATGTTCCTCCCAACGATGTTTGGATCGCATCAGACGTTCGATCAACTCTCGCAGCACGCCTTCGCCGCCCTTTGAACGCATGATCCAGCCCGCTGCTTCTTGAGCATCAAACGCGGCATCGGCAGGCGCAACAGCCAAGGCAACACGCCGCATGACAGCAATATCGGGCAAATCATCACCGATGTAGCAGACCTGTTCGGGCCGGCACCCCAAGTCGGACATCATGGCCTCGGCAGCCGGCCACTTATCTTCGTAACCTTGCTGGACATGCTCAATTCCCAATTCGGCTGCACGATGACTGACAATGTCACTGGTGCGTGCCGTCAGAATGCCGAAACCAAAGCCACTCTTCATCCAGGCCTTGATCGCCACACCATCTCGCACATGAAATCGCTTGGTCTCAACGCAACGATTGTCATACACGATCCTTCCATCCGTCATGACTCCGTCAACATCGGACAAGATGCAAGTGATCGGTTCAGCAAGTTCAGAATCAGATTTCAAGAGGGCTGGCATGAAGCGTCAGGACTGGAAAAGCAAGGCAAGAAAAACGAAACAAACAAACAGCTGAAGATTCAAGAGGCCCGATCTGGCACATCGGTGTGATCTGGCACACCGGTGTGATCTGGCACACCGGTGAACGGAACGGTAGCAGGTCCCGGTCTTGATTCGGTCAGTGAGACAAGGTCGGTAATGTCCAGCAACCCGACCGGCTTTGAATTGGCATCCACCACGGGCAATTCACTGATTCTTCGGTGGGACATCAATGCCATGGCATCCTGCAGCAGTGACCCACTGAGTGCGGTTGATGGATTCACAGTCATCCGTGAATTGATCGAGGCGTCCAACGCGGTCTCTTCCCGAGCTTCCAACAACCGAGCCAGATCACTATCGGTAAACAGCCCCGCCAGCTTGCCGTGCTCATCAACCAACATGACAGCACCGGTGCGACGCCCTGATTGCGATGTCGCCACCATTGCCGCGCGAATCGAAACACCACTCGAAGCAACGCGACAAACTGCCAGCGGACGCATCACATGGTCAACATCCGTCAATTTTCTGCCCAAGGCCCCTCCGGGGTGATAGCGTGCAAAATCCTGGGCGGTGAACGAGCGTAATTGACTGGCCAACATCGCAATCCCGTCCCCCACCGCCATCATCACTGCGGTGCTTGCGGTAGGAGCCAGCCCGTTGGGACAAGCCTCCTCATGCTTTCCAATCGCTATAGAACAATCTGCAGCCACAGCCAACGGATTGTCGTGGTCGGCTGTAATGGAAATCAAACCAGATGAGTTGGCTCGCAAATGAGGTGCAATGCGAACGACTTCTTCACTGCGACCGGAATTACTGATCGCCCACACCAAATCACATTTACGGACACGTCCCAAATCACCGTGAACGGCTTCCGTGGGATGTAAAAAGTGTGCAGGTGATCCCGTACTGGCAAGCGTCGCAACCAGCTTTTGTCCCACCAACCCTGCTTTGCCAACACCGGTCACAACCACACAACCCTGACAGGCTGCGGTCAACTCTGCGGCAACCACAGCTTCCGGCCCCAAGGATGAGGACGCCGACACAATCGCCTGCCCCTCGGTGCTCACATGCGATCGCAACAGCCGTAAACGCTCCAGCAAACTAGCGGGCGCAGAAACATCGGTGGCCAAGGCGTGTTGCGATTGTCTTTTGTGACCGGACAAAGCGAGACCTTCCTTGGTACATCGCGGATTCATGAAGCGAGCAGAGCCGATAGCTTACAGGGAGACGCTATCCCGTTACAACGCTAGTCGTCGGCCAGAAGCCTTTGCTATCAACTCAAGGCGATGTAATCGCTTCGTCAGTATTCATCAAAGCCCTTGCCGTTAGCATCCAGACTTGGGGGTTGAACTTATGGCGTTGGTAAAACTCCAAAATGGCTTGCAATTCTTGCTTCTCAGGAGAGCGTGAGAGCAACCGACGAAACATCACCGCGGCGATTTCGCGAGGCTCAGCGTCAGCACCAAGTTTGGTTGTGACTGTATCTGCCAATCCGCTCGCATACTCCAAGTACATTTCATCATTCAGAAGCGACAATGCTTGCAAAGGTGTTGTACTCCGCTCCCGTCGCGCGAGACACGTTTCTCCTGAAGGGCCATCAAAGGCTGCAAAGGCCGCGAAAGGTGCAGTACGTTTGCTGAACGTATAAACCGAGCGGCGAAAGCGGTCCGCGCCTTGCGAGGTTGTCCACTTGGGAGCCCCGTAAGCTAGTTGCATGACACCGTCGGGCTGGGGTGGGAAGACGCTTGGCCCCCCCATGTGTCGCGTCAGCAGGCCGGATGCAGCCAATAACGAATCTCTGATTTGCTCCGCGGCAAGTCGCCTCTTGGTCATGCCTGCCAGCAGACGGTTATTGGGATCAACCGTCCTCGGAGTGTGAATGGCTTGCTGGTAAGTCGCTGACAAAACAATCAGGCGATGCAGTCGTTTCAACGACCATCCCTTCTGCACCAGATCGACGGCCAGCCAATCGAGCAGTTGCGGATGTGATGGGGGTTCGCTTTGAGTTCCAAAATCACCGGCGGTATCAACAATGCCGCGTCCAAAGAACTCTCGCCACGCGCGATTCACGGTCACTCGCGCCACCAGCGGATTCTCTTCACTCACCAACCATCTGGCAAACGACAGCCGATCATTGGGGCGTGACTTCGACTGCCCGATCAGGACCGCAGGCACGCCCGGTTCGACAGCTTCACGTGGCTGCAAATACTCACCACGATGATGCCGATGAGTGATTCGCTGATCCTCCGCTCCCCGGTCCTGCATCCCCAACGTGCGAACCTCTGTCGGAATTCGATTCTCCAGCGGTGTGAGTTTTTTTCTTTGCATTTTCAGCTCAGGCGCTGTCTTGACGAAGTGTCTTTGCAACGCCGTGTAGTCTTGTCTTGAAATCTCAGCAATTTCACTGACATGCCAGCCATACATCGTCTCTGGCAGCGTCGATGCAACCACAGGCTTTTTGCCAGACGTCAGCGCGAACCGAAAACGGCCCAGGCCCGCGGCAAAGTGCCGTTCAAAAACAAGCTCAATTTCAAGTTCGCTACCGGCTTGAAGCGGCTCCACAAAATTCACCACCCACTGGTTGGCTGTCCCCTCTGCTCCTGATGTGGACCATCCGGTGGACCCTTCACCATCAATCACATTCACTGCGTCAGCATTGCCGGAACCGACACCTATTTTTCCGTAGCTATGCGACGGATCCTGCAGGGCGACCGGCAGCCCATCACGGTTGACTTTCAATTCACTAAGAAAGAAATCCCCGCGTCTTCCCTCGTAAAATGCCAGTCCGGGTCCCCCTGCCGGCAAGGATGGGTCAGGCAGCGCATCGAGACGCAAGGCGGTAAACCGTCCTTGTCCGGCGGGCACCGGATACTTCAACCGGTACACCTCACGCTTCGTGACATCACCCCGGGCACGAATGGAGAAGTCCGGCAAAACCTCGAGCAGTGGCTTGGTGGACTCCATGCTGCTCGGTTTCAGGGACGTCCATGCTTGCGACTGGGCCACTCGCGATTCAACCCAGCCCTGGAAAACGGGTGCCAGTTTGCTCTCGGATTTCCACTCTTGCTTACGGCGAATTGTCGGCTGATTGTGCTGCGATCGATTGACTTTCTGAAACTGTTCATAACTGGGCAGCCACGCCTCGATCATCTCAGTTTCTGCTTCAGTGATGCGACTTTGGATTTCTGCGGCCAATTGGTCCCGACGCCTGTCCGAGACGATCACATCAGGCTCGTCCGCATTATTGAGCAACGCAAACAGCGCGAAATATTCCGAGTGCGTGATCGGATCATATTTGTGCGTATGACATTGTGCACAGCCTGTCGTCAGCCCCATCCACACGGTGCCAGTGGTTGCGACACGATCAACAACCGCGTGGTAGCGGTATTCCATGGGATCAATACCACCCTCTTCGTTCAACATGGTGTTGCGGTGAAATCCAGTGGCAATCTTCTGTTGATTGGTTGCCTGCGGCAACATATCCCCGGCCAACTGCTCGACTGTAAACTGATCAAACGGCATATCTGAACCGAGCGATGAGATGACCCAATCCCGATAAGGCCAGATGGTCCGCCTGCGATCCTTCTCATACCCATTGGTATCACTGTACCTGGCGAGATCGAGCCAAGGTCTGGCAAATCGCTCGGCATAGGCAGGTGAAGCGAGAAACCGGTCAACAAGTCTCGCATACGCCCCCGTCGTTTGATCCTTGATAAATCGCTCGACTTCAGCGGGATCGGGCGTTGTGCCAATCAAATCAAGTGAAAGCCGCCGAATCAGAAGCTCACGTTTTGCTACCTCGGCAGGTCGCAACCCGACTGCCTCCAGCCTACGGAGAACGAAGTGATCGATCGGATTCTGACACCAATTCAGGTCGCTCACCGTCGGAACCTTCGGCTGCGTCGGGGGGACAAACGCCCAGTGTGTTTGAAACTTGCCACCTGATTCAATCCACTCACCAAGAATCGCAGTCTCACTATCACTCAGCCCCCGCCCAGAGTCCGGCGGAGGCATCCGAAGATCGGGATCATCAGTACAAATACGTTGCATCATCTCACTTGCAGAAATATCACCTGCAACAACCGCCGCATAACCACCCAAATCTTTCTTCGCACCCCGTTCATGATCAAGCCTCAAATCCGCTTCTCTGGCTTGATCATCCGGTCCGTGGCACTTGAAACAATGCCGAGCCAACAGGGGCCGAACATCGCGAGCAAAATCACTGCCCCAACTTGCCACACCCATGCCCAGAAAAAACGCCAAGCCACCGCAATAGCGTATGAAAGCTTGGATGACTCGATGATTGGGGAACAGCATCAAACGGTGGTCACCTTTCAACAAACAAGAAACGGAACGCTGAATCCTAGGTTGAAACCGGATTCTGTTGACAGCATCGCGGATCACCAAAGTCTAATCCATCACAGCATTTTACGGGCTACGGCTCCCACAAAACCGACCACAACATGATCGATTCCGGCAGCAGCCCGACCCAAGCTGCCTCGCTCAATCCCAACCCGCAGGCAACTTCAACGTGCGCGTCTCGCCTGCCGGGCTTCCACCGCTCCGCCGTAGATCTCGTGGGCGGCCAACACCACCATCCCCACCAACAGTGGCAGGATGTAGTAGAGCAATCTGAAGATCAATACAGACGCCAGCACAGAATCACCGACGGTTCCTTTCAGAAGCGTCAGCAGGATCAGATCCAGCACGCCAAGTCCGCCTGGGACCTGGGTTAGCAACGAAACCGAAATGCCGACCAGATAGGCTCCCAGCACCATGGCAAACGGAACCGAGGCAGCCGTGGGCAGAACCAGATAAAGAGCGGTGGCGGAGATCAGCAGATCAATCGCAGCAACCGAAGCCTGCACCGCCATCAAACCCGGCTCGGGTGGCCGCAGGTTCAATTTTCCGATTGGCCAAGGTTTACGCCACAGGCAACAAACCAACAGGTACCCAATGGCAAGTGCCAGCAGAATCACGCCCAACGTACGGGTCCCGAACGGCAAACTTAATTCTTCTGGCAATTCAACAGGCACGCAGACCAGAACCGTTCCGCCAAGAAACCACAAACCGCTCCAAAATGTCAGTCCAAGGATTGCCATCATCACGACAATTTGGCTGGGAGAGAGTCCCCAACGCGAATAAAAGCGGAATCGCAGAGGCGTTGCGGCCAGCAAGGTGCCAAGGTTGTTCCCCAGACTGAATCCCAGGAACGAAACCAGAGCGACCCGTCGAAGGGGAAGTGACCGACAAACGTACCGCAGGGCTAACAGATCATAGGCCGTCAGCAGCCCATAATTGAGTGCGATCAGAAATGCCGCGAAACAGATATACAGAGGTCTCACGCCGGTCAATCCGGACATGAACTCCTCCCAAGTGATCCCTTGCACCTCTCGATACAACAAGCGAATCGCCAATACGAAAAGTACGGCGGCAAACGCCGGTCCGACAATCGCACGTAATCTTCGCGTGAGCAAGGAGACCGCCAATGGAATGAGGGAGGGAACCGCGACGCGATATTGTCGATGCAACGGCAAGGCTCGCAAGGGCCACATCGGGCAAAAACGTCAAAATGGGGCACCTGCGTGCCATCACCAACACAATCACGCGGCCTGCAACACAAGACCGGCTTTCATCCTGTCTATCCGAGCCAAGCTGAATTGGCTAAAAGGTGCCCTGTAGCCAACAACACCCATCATAGCCAAACTTAAAGACAGGCAGTGGCTGCGGTTATATTGGCCGCAGGTGTATTTTGGCCGCAGGTGTATTGTTGAATTCACGAAAGCAATGCCCGAATGAAGAAAAGACACCCGAGGCAGTGTGTCGCAGCTGTAGATTGCATGATGACAACCGGTCCCGGTGACCTTGCAACCCACCCCATTGCATTGCATGCCCCGGAAACAGGGCACAACTCTGGCGGGCGGATCGCATGGGTCCGGAGCGGCGGTTGGATCGAAAGTTTCTGTCACACGGTACATCGCATTGCGTGAAGAGTCACCTCACCCGCTCTCGATCAACAACGTAAGCTTCATTGTAAACAGTTCCGAAAACCAGCCCTTAAAATCGAGCAAGATAAGATGAAAACGGTGCAGCATGATCTGGTTGTTCTCGGTGGCGGCCCTGCAGGGTACGTTGCTGCAATTCGAGCGGCACAACTGGGAATTGACGCAGCCTGTATCGACGAGAACCCACGTTTTGGCGGTACTTGCCTGCGTGTTGGCTGCATCCCGAGCAAGGCTCTGTTGGAATCGAGCCATTTGTATGAGGAAGCGAGTCATGGGATGTCCGATCACGGTGTGCAAATCAACGGAGTCGAGTTGCACCTCGACAAGCTGATGGCTCGCAAGGATAAGATTGTCGACACACTTACTGGCGGTATCGACATGCTGTTCAAAAAACGCGGAGTCACGCCCTACAAAGGTCGAGGCCGGTTTCGGGATGTGAACACGATCCAAGTGGACGGTGACGAACCGCTGCTGATTGAGGCAAAACGCGTCCTGGTCTGCGCCGGGAGTCACCCGGCAAAACTGCGATCGGTGGAAGAAGACAACGACCGTATCGGTAACAGCACCACCGCGCTTTCTTTTCCTGATGTGCCTGGCCGACTAGTCGTGATCGGTGGTGGTTACATCGGTCTGGAGCTTGGCAGTGTCTGGAATCGTCTCGGAAGCGAAGTCATCGTTCTGGAGGCGATGGATCGTATTCTGCCTGGCATTGACAACGAAATTGCAACGATTGCGCATCGCACCTTTAAACGACAAGGAATTGATTTTCGCACCAATACCTTTGTCGACTCGGCCAAACGCAATGGTGACAAGTGCGTGGTAGCCATCAAAGATGGAGAGCCTATCGACTGTGATCGTGTGTTACTGTCAACGGGTAGAACACCAGCGACCGACGACTTGGGACTCGAGTCCATTGGTTTGGAAACCGATGCACGCGGCTTCATCGCCGTGGACAGTCGTTTTGAAACCGCAGTTGAGAGTATTTTTGCCACAGGTGATTGCATCGGCGGAGCCATGCTAGCACACAAGGCAATGGAAGAAGGGATTGTGTGCGTAGAAAGGATGGCCGGAATCGAGAGCCACATCAATTACGATGTCATTCCTGCCATTGTCTATACCCACCCTGAAATTGCCATGGTCGGTAAAACGGAGGAGCAACTCAAGGAAGCTGGCGTTCAATACAACAAAGGCATCAGCCCGTTCGGTGCTAACGGTCGGGCGCGAACACTCGGTGAGACAGACGGGCGTGTAAAGATTCTGGCAGATCAGGAAACTGACCGCGTTTTGGGGGTTCACATCATTGGTGTGCGTGCCGGTGACCTGATCGCCGAAGCTGCTGCGGCCATGGAATACGGGGCAAGCAGCGAAGACATCGTACGAACATGCCATGCCCATCCGACTCTCGCCGAAGCCGTGCATGAGGCGGCAATGGACGTTGACAAACGCGCCATTCACACCGCCTAAGACGCTGACGTCGCAAGAGTCACTGGCAATCAATTTCGCCGAGTGGCTCGCATGACCTCACGTTTACCACCCACCGGGCCTGGCAAACACTTGATTTCAAATCCGCAGCACTGCAGTGCATCTTTAACACGACGATTCACGCAGTAGGTCACCAGGTGACCACCGCTTCGCAGCAGCCCATGCATCCTGCCAAGAAATTCCGGGGTCCACAGATCGTGGTTCACCGATGGCGCGAAGGGATCAAAGTAGATCGCGTCAAAAGCGACCGACCCCTCAAACCGGAACTGCCTGGCATCATGATGATGAATGGAAACGCTTATGTCCTGAGTGTACTGCCAGCGATAGCTACCGGGATCCGGCGTGCTGCCGCATTTTTCACGCCAGGCGAGGTAACGGTCACCGAGTTCGGGCGTCATCAAACCTGCCTGCAGGTCGAGTTGCCGCAACACATCAACTGGTAACCAATCCAGCTCCAAAGCGTGATACTCCAACTTTGCGCCCCCGCGCACGGCATCATCCACGCTGAGCAACATTCCCATTCCCGTCCCTAATCCGATTTCCAGCACGCAGGCAGAGTTCCCGGACGCCAAAGTTGCCGCAACCCCGCTATTATTCAGATAGACATGGCGTGTTTCTGCCAAGGCGCCTGAGGCACTATGAAACGCAACGCCAGTGACAGGATCAATCAAAGTCCGACTAGCATCATCCGTTATTTGGATTGATCGCTGTGAGCCAGCAATTTTCAGGAGCGGACGTTGGGGAGGCATCGGAATCACTCAACACAAAACAACACGAGAGCGTCAAAAAAGCGTAAACTTGGGTTACACAGGTCTTATCATACTCCCAGATCACATGATGCAAGCTGAACCACCGGTGGCCTTATCCCGGATTGCATGCGTTGACCACATGCCTACCATCAAGAATCCTGTTCGTTCGATGTCTGCCCGAACCGCCGGTAGGGAGCGTCCAACTGCTGCCCGGGTGCGGCTTTTTTCAAGGGCATCAAAACGGACACTACAAACAGCAAGCATCAAACCGTTTTCATGAATGAGACGGTTTGACACAACCGACACCGGCACACCTTCGAACATTGACGCATCGATGCCATTACAAGACTCCCAATCTCAACCCACGATTGCTCTTTCCTCAACTCAGTTGGCGATTGAACAAATTGAACTCGTGCGTCAAGCCTTGCAGAACGTGATTCGTGGCAAGAACGATGTGATTGATTCACTGTTAATCGCATTACTGGCCGAAGGGTCAGTTCTGTTGGAAGATGTACCCGGAGTTGGCAAAACGACACTGGCAAAGTCGCTTGCCGGGTTACTCAACCTCGAATTTCAGCGAGTACAATGCACTCCTGACCTGCTCCCAGCAGATATTCTGGGCAGTTCTATTTACCAACCTTCCACGGGCACCTTTGAATTCCGCCGCGGCCCTATTTTCTGCGACCTGCTGATTGCCGACGAGATCAACCGGGCTTCTCCACGAACTCAAAGCGCATTGCTTGAAGCGATGGCAGAGTCTCAGGTCACTATTGATGCCACGCGTCATGAGTTACATCAGCCATTCATGGTGATTGCGACGCAAAACCCGAGTGGATTTGAAGGCACTTACCCACTTCCAGAATCACAGCTAGACCGTTTTCTGTTTCGTCTCTCAATGAATTATCCTGACCGCGACAGCGAGATTGATTTATTGCTTGATCGATCCGTTGACGAGCCTGGATTTCGCTTGCCGCCGCTGATGGATAAAGACAACCTGATTGCACTTCAGAAGTCGGTTCGCAATGTGGCCGTGGACAGAAAGGTTGCCAGTTACATCGTGATGTTGGTAAATGCGACCCGAACCGACACGCGGGTCCGCATTGGCTGCAGCCCTCGGGGTTCAAAAATGCTGCTTCGTGCCGCACAGGCACGAGCAGTACTTCAAGGACGGGAATTTGTGTTGCCGGACGACGTCCAGGCATTGGCTGTCGATGTCATGTCCCATCGCATCTCGTTACGCAGTAGCGGCGTCAGCAGCGATGATGCCGCTCATGTGGTCCGGGATGTGGTCAAATCCACTGAGGTACCGGTGTGACCGAACATGGCAGTCGCATGACCACCCCCCACTCCGTCAGCAAACCGGGGTGGGTCTGGCGAGTGTTACGCATCGTTTACTTGGTAGTGTTCGCTCCTTTGCGTGCGTTCATGGCCGTCCGCCGGGCCATGACCCCGGCGTCAGTCAGTGCGTTGCTGTTCGGCATTGTCACGCTCAATATCATTTGGGGGTTTCCATGGACGGGGCTCTTCTCTGCATGCGTTGGCATGTTTGGTGCAGGTTGCCTCATCCACTTTCTGACCCGTCCATCTTTGGACACCAGTTTCACACTGCCGAATTCCGCAGCAAAGGAACAGCCATTTCAAGTCACGATTCATGCAAAGAATCAGAGCATTCTTCCTGCACTCGATTTCGGACTCGCCTTTGCCAAACCGGTCCTGACCAGGAAACGCTGGATGCGTAGAAAGGCTCAGTCACCTCCCTCTTATTCTGTTGAGCAAAGCGGGCAACAGCATCTTTTTCTCCGCCCCGGGGATTCGGCGGCCCTCAGCGCCAGCCTCACCTTTCACCGGCGGGGCATCCATACCCTTCCTGACACCCTCGTCAGCGGAAGTTTTCCTTTCCATCTGTTTGAATCACAAGTGGCTGCTCCTTCACCAGCGAGTATCGCGATCACTCCCATGCCTTTGACAGGTGAAGACGAATACGCAAAAGGATTGTTGAATAATCTTGGAGGCTGGTCGCACAAACTGCTTTCAGGTGACCAGCTCGACTACACGGGGAGTCGGGAATATGAACCTGGAATGCAAGTTCGACGGTGGGATTTTCCATCATGGGCGCGTCTTGGGGTTCCCATCGTGCGGGAGTTTCAATCACCTTCGGTTCCTCAAGTGTTCCTGATCATCGACACCGCTTTGAGCGAACATGCCGAGCCCGACAACGCCGGGGAGTACCCTGCTTTTGAACAGATGCTGTCTCTGACAACGACTGCCATTTACGATTTGGCGAAGCAGACGGTTAAAATCGAGTTTTTTTTGACCGATTCAGGGAGTGAGCAGGTTGAATCATCCGGCATTTACCTGACCGACACGGATCCGGAATCGATGTTGATTCAGCTGGCTGCAGCCGCGCCGGTCGACGCCGGGCAGGCCGATCACCAAATCAGTTCTGCACTGGAACTCGCTGGACGCTCCCCCGTCCTGGTCTTGACCACACGAAGTCTCCCGGAGCTCAAAAACAGCGCATACCAGAGCTGCACGGTGATTCGGACCGACACGCCCGGACAGCCACCGGCTAGCCAACCCAGCTCACGCCAACGCTCACCCCGACCACAACCACAAACCGTTTGACCATGCCCTTGAAAGCACTCAATCACCCACAAGAGAATCGAGTTCGCGCTGTATCGCGTTAAGGCTTCCCCGTTTCGCTCCTGCAATCCGAAGACCAAGATGGCCCCGTATGCCACCCGCACGATCGCCTTTCTCCTCATTGCACAAGCGATGTTTGTGGGCTCTACGTTTCGCTCCGCATTAACAACGGTATCGGTTGCCCTTGCAGCTATCCTGATGGCATCAGTACGTGGATGGCTATTACGGCGTCGCAAGCCACACCCACGCCGCATGCTTGTCGTCCTGTTGAAATGGTTTGTTTTTATCCTTGTGTTGGGCCTGACTCTGGCCGTCTGTGGGTTTTGGCGGTCCACAGCAGAAATCCCGTTACAGCAGGGCCGCGTTCAAAACGCATTGGACATCTCTGCCCATGCATTTCTGATCCTGTCACTGCTAATCTGGATCGCTCGACCGCTTCGGGGACACTTCCTGATGCTTCCGATCGGCCTATTGATCATCACGCTGTGTGTGTTTGCTGGTGGAGCCAGCACATCACAGGCAGCACAGACAACGGTTGCACTGGCGTCTTGTGCTGGTTTCTGCCTCGCATCGCACTTCCTGCTGGGGGTCAGATCGACCGACTTTGAAGCAACCGATACAAAGAAAACGCTGCAACGCAAGTCTCACTTTGCTTTGACGCCGCTGCTTGTGCTGCTGACACTTTCGCTGCTTCTGATGGCAACCAGCGTCGTTGCCAGTGGTACGCAAGTCGTGCTACCTATCATTCAGAAAAAGCTGCAAGAACAACTTCAGGTGTCTCTGAATATGGCCAGCGATGAGCAAATCATTGGTGGCACACGATATGTACGCGGAAGCGCTCTGGGTTCGGTCCGAAAGGTGATGATCAGAAATCCCCGCGAAGTAGCACTCACGGTCTACTCCGATCCCATACCCGGGTACTTGCGCGGAAATGCATTTGATACCTATAGCCGAAGAAAGTGGTTGACAATCCAGACCGATTTCAAGCGAGACACAGATGACCCCAGCATGCGGGACCGCGACATTGCCCCTGGCAAGACTTCGGCCAGAACCTTGAAATCAGAGAATCGTTCCCAGAGATTCAGTACGTTTCTGCTGAATGAGCCCAACGGTCCCACCGTGGAATTGGAAATCCACAATGATCCCATGAAAGGCACCGTTGTTTTTCTTCCCCATGCGACCAGCTGGATCGAAGCAAAAAGCAACGAGTTGACCGTCAATCCTCATGGGATCGTACGTTTGGGGGTAGACATGTCTGAACCCTACATCGCGGTAACGAGTACTCGGCAGCCTCTCGAATCGATGTCTGACGAGCGAAGGCGGTTCCTGCTTAACCTTCCCCCCTCCACCGAAACTTTCCTGCTGGAGTTTGCGGCTCAAAAATGGGCAAACCTTCGCACTGCAACCGAAAAGGCCAATGCGGTCAGCAGTTACCTACGCGACAATTTTGAGTATTCATTGGACTTGCCCGCCGTTCCGCGAGGCATCGACCCCATCGTCCAGTTTCTTGACACGGGCCACCCCGCGCATTGTGAGTACTTTGCGACGTCCACGGTGTTGTTGCTCAGAAGCCTTGGCGTCCCGGCACGGTACATTACGGGATACGTGGTTGACGAATATAACTCCGATGCGAAATCCTGGCTCGCCCGCAACCTTGACGCCCACGCTTGGGTAGAAGCCTATGACGCTGACAGCCAACGTTGGTTCGCAGTCGAATCCACACCCGGACGACAGTATCAAACGATCACCGCAGATAATCAATCAACCGACACGGACGGACTGTTTGACGTTTTCTACAGCGGCGGTGACGATTATGGTGACTCATGGCTGGGCAGAGCATTTGGTTGGCTGATGTCCATTCGCATCACCGATCCACTGATAATTCTGTTCCGCGTGGCACAGCTACCACTTTTTTGTGTGGTCGTATTTTTACTTTGGACCAAATTCCTGCGACCGAATCGAGGCGAAGACCACGACCTTGTAAGTCGTCGCATGCTGAAGCAGGCGGATCGCAAATGCAGAAAACACCAGTTGGTACGTCACCCGAGCGAAACGCTCAATCAGTTCGCTGACCGGATTGATGCGTTTTGCAATACAAAGGATACGGCTTTGGGAGAGCAGGCATCCAAGCGTCTTGAGGCACTACCGAGCTGGTATCGTCAATTCGCCAGCGCACGCTACCAGGGACAGCGGCCCGCTGCTCTCGCTTAAGCAATCAGACTGCGGTCATCAGACTGCGGTCATCAGAC
>PKCN01000189.1 GCA_002862205.1 Planctomycetaceae bacterium
TCTTTTACGGAGTGATGTTCGCCTTGGCCCCTCAAGGGCTGGGTAATGCTCCGCCAATGTTCAACCCTTGATTTTTGAAATAACAGTGGAAGACCTTTCGTAAGACATGAAGGGTTGATGCAGGCAAGTTGATACAGTCAAGGAGAAGGGGCCGACTCGTTGCATTGAAATGTGATTTTTTTCGCAGTAGGTCGACTGGTCTGTCGTTCAAAGACTGCCTTTTAACTTGTTTTGATCGTTACAGTTTTTGTTGAAAGTAGCATGCAAATAAAATGCCCGTCTTGTCAGGCCGTTTTGAATATTCCTCCGGAAGCTGCGGGTAAGGTCGTCAAGTGTCCTTGTGGGACTCAATTGCGTGCTCCCGGCACGCCTGCCACCGGTGCTTCCAGTGGAACGGCAGCAGGTGCCGCCGCTCCCCAAAGAGCCGCTCCCCAAAGAGCCGCTCCCCAAAGAGCCGCTCCCCAAAGAGCCGCTCCCCAAGCGTCAGCATCTTCGGTCGCTGATGCTGGACTTTTTGATGAGCTGACCGAAGGTGATCTGCAGCCGATTGCCCAGCCGGGAATGCCCTCGGCTGCGGCGGGGCCATCCGGGAACACGAATAAGCTGTTGCAAGAGCATGCAGCCACCGCTGGGGGAGGTTCTGGTCACAATTTCCGTGTCGGACCACTGGCCTCGCCGTGGGTTCGATTCGGTGCGGCGTTCATCGATCAGATCATTGTCAGCGTCATGTTCTTTCCGGTAGTGTTCGTTTTGCTAATCACGTTGGGGCCGATGATAGTCGACACGCAGGCCATGGACGCAGCGGTGTCGGCTGCGACTACCGATGAGGAAAGAAGCAATATCTTTATGGGATGGTTAATGGACCTAGTTTTGTTCTACTTGATCGCGACACCATTGGGCGCAATTGTTCCAGGCACAATTTACGCAATCATGGTGACCAAGTCGGGGCAGACGCCCGGCAAGAAGCTTTGCAAGGTGCGGATTGTCCGAGCAGACAACAAACAACTTCCCGGTTTTGTCAAAGGTGTCGTCGTCAGGTCATGGTTGGGGCAATTGGTACCAATTGTCGGCCAGGTCGGAGTGTTGTTGATTTTTGGGGCTAAGCGGCAAACATTGTGCGACAAGATGGCCGGAACGATCGTGGTGGAGTCATGAGCGTATCGACGATTTGCGTGGATGGTCGAGCTGCCGCGTCGTTCACTGTGTTTTTCTTGGTACTCTCAACACCTGCATGGGCGATCGATTTCGTGCATGAGGTGGTACCCATCCTGCGTGCCCATTGCGTGAAATGTCATGGTGGAGATGAAGCAAAAGGCGGATTCTCTCTGAACACCCGTAAGTTATTTCTCGAGGGCGACGCTGCTGAGCCGGGGAACCCCAAAGAGTCACATTTTCTTAATCTGATCGCATCCGCGGATCTCGACATGCAAATGCCGCCCAAGGATTTGCCGCGTGTTTCAGCGGATCAACGGCGGGTACTTGCCCGCTGGGTCAATGAAGGACTGCCGTGGACGAGTGGTTTTACCTTCCGTGAAAATTCCTACGTACCACCGCTGTTGCCACGTCAAGTGAGTCTGCCGGGGCCTGAGGAGCTCAATCCGATCGACCAGATTTTGGCACAGTACTTCAAGCAGGCAGGGCAAACGCCGCCTGCACCAGTTGATGATTCTACTTTTTTACGCCGAGCTTCACTGGATCTGGTTGGATTGCTGCCGACTCCCGACCAGCGACAGGGGTTTCTCACCAGTGTGAATGGGAGTAAGCGGCAAGAGTTGGTCGATGAGTTGCTGTCCAGAGACGTCGATTACACCGAGCATTGGCTGACGTTCTGGAATGACTTGTTACGCAATGACTACACCGGCACTGGTTTCATCACTGGTGGTCGTAAGCAGATCAGTAAATGGTTGTATCGTTCGCTGGCTGACAATAAACCTTACGATCAACTTGCCAGAGAATTGATTGCGCCGCCGACGAATGATAGCCGCGGGTTCATTGATGGAATCAAGTGGCGAGGGACGGTCAGCGCGGGTCAGACGGTTGAAATTCAGTTCGCTCAAAGTGTCGCTCAGTCGTTTCTGGGGATTAACCTCAAGTGTGCATCATGTCACGACAGCTTCATTGATCAATGGAAATTGACCGATGCCTATTCTCTGGCTGCTGTCTATTCCAACAGGCCTTTGGACATTCATCGGTGCGATAAACCAACGGGCGAAGTTGCCACGCCTGCATGGTTGTTTCCTCAGCTTGGCGAAATCGACGGAAAGCTATCACCCAACGAACGTTTGAAACAGCTGTCCGCTCTGATGACGGACAAACGCAATGGCCGCTTTGCTCGAACGATTGTCAACCGCCTTTGGGCGCAACTGATGGGCCGGGGCATTGTGCATCCACTTGATGCGATGCACACGGAGCCGTGGAACGAAGACTTGTTGGATTATCTGGCCAACTACCTGGTCGATTCAGGCTACGATCTCAAATCGGTACTAAGACTCATTGCCACCTCAAGCGTTTATGGCGCTTCCTCTGAAGTGCTGGGCGGGGATGCAGAATCCAAGGAAGATGTGTTTGTCGGTCGCAGAGCTCACCGAATGACGGCTGAGCAATTCATGGATGCGGTTTGGCAGTTGACCGGGGCCGCACCTGCAACCATCGATGCTCCCGTTGTGCGAGGCAAAGCTGGTCCTCAAGCGGCAGGTGAGGTTAATTTACAGGGTGAGTGGATCTGGGGGCAGTCTCAGGCGGATGGCAAACCAGCGCCAGCGGGTGAAACACTGGTTTTCCGCACAGAGCTACGTGTTCCCATGCCGATCAAAACGGGTGTGGCAGTGCTGAGCGTTGATAATGCCTTTGATCTGTATATCAATCGACGTCAGGTTGTATCCGGGGATGAATGGAGCAAGCCACAGACGGTTGCACTGACCAAGTGGTTGAAGGTGCAGGAAAATGACTCGGAACCGGCGAATCAGATCGAAATCATTGCCCGCAACGCTGGTGCGGGACCGAATCTGGCTGGTTTGTTTTTTGAAGCACATCTGACCCTGGAAGATGGCTCCAGCATCACGCTCGCATCGGGTGCGGACTGGACTTATAGCGGTGAGGGCCAAGCGAAAAAGAAATTGCGGGCGGGGAAACTCCTGGGGCCTTGGAAGAAGGTGGTCAGTGCCGGACGCCCATCGGTCTATGCAGGCGTCGATGAAAAATTGCGAACCGGCTTGGCCCGTGGAAAAATGGGTGATTTGCTGATGGTTCGCGCTGGGCTGGTGAAAAGTGATTTCCTGATGCGGTCGCTGGGGCGACCCAATCGTGATCAGATCGTAACGTCCAGACCGGCAGACTTGACCACTTTGGAAGCCATTGATCTTTCCAATGGAGAAACGTTCGCCCGAGCGCTACAGTTGGGTGCTCGGCAGTATGCAGGTACCGAATTGTCGGATCGGGAACTGGTGCAGCAGATTTTTATCGCAGCTTTGACCCGACCGCCCACGAACGAGGAACTGTCGGTTTGTCTTGATGCGTTGAAGCTGGCAAACGTGGAAGGGAAGAATGGGTTGCCTGCAAAGGAAACCGTGGTGCAGGATCTGTTGTGGGCGGTTTTCATGATGCCCGAGTTCATCATGGTAAGATAAGGTTTCAACTGCCCAGGTGGTGATGAGTCGGGGCGGAAAAGTGTTGCTGCCCTTGGAAGTGAGATTTCGCTAGCCATGATAACCAGGCGAGAGGTAATGAAAGTGGATTTGGAAGAAGCGATCGCGAGACGTCGTTTTCTCAAGAGCATGGCTGCCGCAGGTGCAGCGACCATGGCCATGGGCGCGCCAAAAACGTTATCTGCCAATGAAGAGGTGGTGCAACCAGAGGCAACGGCTGATTCCTGTATCTTGATTTGGATGGGTGGTGGAATGGCCGCCCCGGACACCTTTGATCCGAAAACGTATGTTCCCTACGAAGTGGGATTGCCGGTTGAAAAGATGGTCAGCACGTTCCCGGCCATTGATACAGCGGTCGACCATATCAAAATTTGTGAAGGGCTTGAGAACATTGCATCCGTGATGGATCGAGCCACATTGATTCGTTCGGCAGTGCAGCCTGATCTGGGCAGCATTCTGCACTCTCGGCATCAGTATCATTGGCACACCGGGTATGTCCCGCCACAGACGGTGGCATGCCCTCATCTGGGAGCCTGGATGGCAAAAGTGCTGGGGCCAAAAAATCCAGTCATTCCACCCTTCATCAACATCGGCCAAAGGCTCGAGGGCGTCGGTGAAAAAGAGGAACTCAAAGCGTTTACCACGGCTGGTTTCTTTGGCAGCGAATACGGACCGATGAATCTGCCGTTTCCCGAGCAGGCGTCACAATCCGTCCTGCCACCCAAAGGAATGAGTCCCGGTCGGTTCTCCAATCGGGACCGCTTGTTCAGGAAGCTTGTGTCCGAGAGTCCACAGCGGGAGTTTGCGAGTGATTTTCATCAGGAGTCGATTCTGCGTTCGATGGACAATGCATTTCGGCTTTTGAGCAGCAAGGAACGATCGGCTTTTGACATCACACAAGAGCCGCAGGAAAGTTATGAAAAATACGATACTTCGCGGTTCGGGCGTGGATGCCTGTTGGCGCGGCGGTTGGTCGAGTCGGGGGCAAGATTTGTCGAGGTGACCACGGAGTATGTCCCGTTCCTGCATTGGGACACGCACGCCGACGGTCATCGGACGGTTGCCCGGATGCACAGCGAGATGGATCGCCCGATCGCACAACTGATCCTTGATCTTGAATCGCGCGGGTTGCTGGACCGGACCTTGGTGATCATTGCATCTGAATTCAGTCGTGATGCGATTGTGGAGGGGCGTCCCGGTTCATCGGCGAATGATCAGGCAACGCACAAAGTCGACAAGCTGGCAGACATGAAGCATTACGGGCTTCATCGTCACTTCACCGGTGGCACCAACGTGGTGATGTTTGGTGGCGGCACAAAACAAGGGTTTCTGTATGGCAAGACTGCGGACGAGCGACCGTTGCTTGCGATCGAGAACCCGGTCACGGTCACCGACATGCATGCCACAATCATGCATGCGATGGGGGTCAGCCCCAGGACTGGCTTCGACATCGAGGGCCGCCCGTTTTACGTCACCGAGGATGGTAAAGGAAAACCTGTCATGGAAATTTTTTCCTGATCGCCGGTAAGCGGCTTGCATCCAAAAAATCAATGCTTGAGCCGAAAAACGCGGTTCTGTCAGCCGGCGACTTCGTCCTCAAGTTGGGGGGACCTGATTGCGCCGTGTAAGCAAGTTTCGGTAACCAGATTGCAGCGGGGTACACAGAGTGCGGCGGATCGCTGACAATCAACGAGTCTGAACGTCCCATAGGAAGGTCCACGTCGATGGCTCGAAACGAACAACTGATCCGCCAGCACAAATTGTTGCAGCTACTTGAGTACTCGCGTTTTGGTCGAACGCTTGATGAGTTGCGGGCCGATTTGGTTGCCGATTTGGGATTGTCGAATTTGCATGAACGCACGGTTCGCAGGGATGTGGAGGCGTTGCAGGCAGCTGGTTTTGATATCCAAAATGATACCGTCGAACGAGGCAAGGTTTATAAACTCGGACCCAATAATACTGGGGTGCATGAAATCGGTATCTCGGCGACGGAGTTAATCGCTCTATCGATCGGGCGAGAGCTGCTGTACCCACTGATCGGGACGCAGTACTGGCGTGGCATTGAGTCGTTCTGGAACAAGGTGCAGGAATCAGTTCCAAATGGAGTCTTTGACCATTACGCCCGCTATCGAAAAACGCTGCACGTGTTTGGCTCGCCGCAAAAGAGTTATGAGAAGCAGGAAGGGATGTTGAAAACGGTCCATCGTGCGATTCTTGAGCATCGAGTGGTGGAGATCGAGTACGAGTCGGTTGGCAAGCCAGCCGCGACCAGACGCGTAGAGCCCTATGGTCTGGCTGTTTATCAAAGCAGTATTTATGTCGTTGCGGCGGCCCCGGAAGTAGAAGATCCAGCGGATCGACTGAGGCATTGGAAATTGGACCGTTTTCGTCATGCCACGGCGTTGGACGAGTATTTCAAGCCTGATCCGAATGTGGATCTTTCGGAACATCTTGGCAAATCCATCGGGATTTTTTCCGGTGAGGAGCCCACTCTGGTGCGAATCAAACTGGGGCAGCGAGCAGCGGCGTGGGTGCGGGAGGATCCATGGCACCCCGAGCAGAAACTGGAGGTTGAGGAAGATGGGGCTGCGTTGCTGACGGTTCCCGTCTCGCATCCGCGGGAAGTGCTTCCCAAGGTGCTGTCGTTGGGGGCCGATGCGGAAGTTCTGGAGCCCGTCTCATTCCGCCAGGCGGTCGCTGATTCAGTCCGCGAGATGGCGGCAGCTTATGGACAAGCATTGAGCTGATGTTCGAGCGTGAAGCGGATCGTTGCAGTCGGGTTTCGAATCGCGGCTCGACATCCCCTCATTTGGCGAACTGTTTGGGAAGCATCAGAGGCGGTTGTATGCGTGGCCTTGGGCACGTTCCTTGCAGTGAAATGCAGTGAAATGCAGTGAAAAAGTAGGCGTTGCAACGACGTTCAACTTTTTCAAGGGACTAAGTTTCGTGCAAAGATTGGCAAATTCAGGTCAGAATTGACTGTCAGGGCTGTGGAAAGGATCGCTCTTCACGCAAATTTCCCCACTTCGGTGTTCCGGTGGTTTGCGGAATCGTTAAATTGGAGGGGAGAGACTTCTAGGTTGATTCAGGTGAATAAGACATGCGCACTCTGTACGGTGATCGACGCTTTTGCCGGCTGTCCGATGATGGCCTTCTACTTGGGGTGGTAATCCTGATGGGATTGTTGGTCCCGCGGCCTGCATTGGGACAAGAGTCCGGTCCTACGGCGAGGGTGAAGGTCGAAATTGCTGACGCTAGCGGATCTGCTGAGGCCCGACGGTGGATCAGAGCTCTGGGTGCTGAGAGCTATGCCACGCGCATGCAGGCCCGAGCCAGGCTCCGACGAATGGGGCTCGAGGCAGTCGATGAATTGCGAAAAGCAGAGAATGACTTGGACTATGAAGTCGCGTTGTCTGCAAGGGCGATCTTGACGGGTTATTCCATCTCGTGGTTTGCCGAAGATGATCCGCCGTTGGTGCGCGCCGCTCTGGATGGTTATGGAGCGGAACGGGAGCTTGAGCGGAGGAGCAGGATTCTGATGCTTTCGGAGTTACCTGATCGAATGGGGTTGGCAGCGTTGGTGCGAATCACGCGTTACGAAAGGTCGCCGCCTTTGAGCCGGAAAGCTGCCATCGAAATCATCGGACAAGCGATGAATGCAGATCCTGAAAAACGTAAAGCCAACGCTGAGCTGGTTAGCAATGGCTTGGGCTCTGCGAAGCGGGACTCCGTGGAGTGGCTTCGGGTGTACGCAGGCGACCTGCTTTCGGGTGAGTATTCGACGGATGTGTGGCGATCCTTGATTCGTTCGCAGCGTGATGAAGTTGACGCTCTGGCGTCAGAGAAAAGATCGAGAGAAAGTGTTCTGGGCCTGGTACGCACTTGTGCTTTGCATGCCGCATCGATGGGTAATCCGGAGGAAGGCTTGCGGCTTGCGATCGAAAATGCAGATCTCGTGCCCGCTTCCACTATGGGTCTGGTTGAAGCGAGTAACTGGGCAATCGACAATGACCTGCATGGACTCGTGTTTGAGTTGTACTCAAAAAATCGACCGATGTTCAATCGCTCGCCGGACTTACTCTATGGATATGCCAAAGCATTGTCCTTGGGCGGAGATGAGGTCGAAGCAGAGCGGATTGCCGAGTTGGCATTCCTGAAAAACCCGCTGACCGGGACAAAAGAAGCAATCAGTGAAATGCAGCCCCGGGAGCTGGAAGAAAATGCCAGACTGCGGCGGGAGCTGGCTCAAAAGCTGCGTGAGCGAGGTATGTTTCCATGGGCCGAACGGGAATACAGAAGTGTCGTTGATTCGATGCCATTGGATGATCTCAATACGATCGTCGTGCGGGTGAGCCTTTCCATGATGTATCGTGAGTTGGAGCGTCATCAGGATGTGGTTGACTTGCTCACGCCGGTGGTCGAGCGGATGAGCAAGGATGAGGCATTTCGCATGAAAATCATGACGCAACCAAGGTTGGGGCCGTTTGTCTCCAGTTGGAAGTCTTTGGTCGCTTACCACACCGCCTTGCTTGAACTCGAAATGCCTGCAGACAACGCCGCTGCAGAGGAGGCGAACCGTGAAAAGGCGCGGCAACGCATGCTTGCTGCTTTTCTGGACAATCGCAGCGATATCGATATCTTGATCAAAATGTATCGAACGGAGGGTGACGAAGAATGGCGGGGTGTCGTTAAAGCTCAGCTTGCTCGGGCAATTCGTAACGCCAAAACAGGCGTGATCAATGCAGAAGCGGACATGAAAACAATGCCAAACCAATTTTCACGTATTAACTTGGCAACCGCGTTCAATAACTACGCTTGGTTGGTTTGCAATACGGAAGGTGATCTTGAACTGGCGCTCGAATATAGTCTCAGTTCGCTCAATTTAGTCGAGGATAGTGCAAAACTTGATACATGTGGCCGATGCTATTTCGCAGTGGGAGATTTTGATAACGCCATCCGCATGCAGAAACGGGCGTTAGGCAAGGAACCCCATTCTCCACCACTTAAACGGCAATTGGCTGAGTTTGAAGCGGCCAAGGCAAAAGCCGATGCGGCGAAAAACAAGTAGCGTTCGCACCATCCAAAACTGTTCCTGAGATCTGAGATGACGTTCAAGGAATGATTATGAAGCCACGCCACATGTGTGTCCGAAACCTTGTTGCGGTGAGTGCGTTTGCTTATTTGCACATCGCTGTGTCCCATGCCCAGGATTGGCCGGTTTGGCGAGGGCCGAGTCTGGATGGGCATGCGCCCGCAAACGCTGCCGCAACCGTTCCGGTGGAATGGTCGGAAAAGCAAAATGTACTGTGGCGATCAGCCGTACCAGGCAAGGGTCATGCTACCCCGATTGTCGTCGGTGGAAGCGTGTTTCTGGTTACCTGCGAAGAGCAGAGTAAGACGGTCAGCTTACTCAAATACAACTCCGCCGATGGGACTCCTGTCGGCAGAGTTGTGTTGCATCGAGGGGTGGTTCCCCCCAGCTACCTGCACAAAAAAAACACCTGTGCCTCGGGCACACCCTCCAGTGATGGAAAAGTCATTTACATCGTCGTGCAGGTTGGTGACGCGATTCATGCATCGGCGGTCTCCGTGCAGGGACAACTGCTTTGGCAGAGAGTGGTAGCTCCCTATCACGCCGGCAATGGTTGGTTCGGTTATGGTGCCTCGCCATTATTGGTTGGAAAGGTGTTGGTCATTCCTGTGGAAACAGATAACAGCGAGGGTGGGCTATTTGCGCTCAGCAAGATTGATGGTCGCCCGATGTGGCGAGCCCAGCGGCCTCAAGAAACAGGTTACTCGTCGCCGGTTTTGGTGGAGATAGCCGGCCGGCCTCAGATCCTGATCAGCGGAGGCTATCGCATCGCCAGCTATCAGCCTCAGGATGGTCGCCTGCTGTGGCAGGTTGAGGCGACCAGTCGGACGACGTGTGGCACCATGGTCTGGAAAAACAACATGATTTTTGCCAGTGGAGGTTTTCCCGAGGCCGGGACCTACGGGGTCAGGGTCGATGAGCAGGGCGCGAAAGTGGTCTGGCAGAATCGCGTGAAATGTTACGAGCAGTCGATGCTGGTGGCAGGAGAGTATTTGTATGGGTTCGCTGATAACGGCATCGCTTACTGCTGGCGATGTGCAGATGGTCAGGAAATGTGGCGGCAGCGGCTCGGTGGCCCAGTCAGCGCATCACCACTGTTGGTAGGGGATCGTATTTACGCATCCAATGAACGTGGGGTCACATTCGTGTTTCGCGCTTCTCCTTCGAAGTTTGAGCTGCTGGCGAAAAACGTTCTGGGAAATAGCTCATTTGCCTCACCCATTTATGCTGATGGCAAACTGATTTTGAGGCATGCTTCGTCAGCGTCAGGCGTCAGGCAAGAGTTTTTGGTGGCAATCACGCCGATCAAGAGGTGAGCTGGATTCTGCTGTTTGCACGTGGTGCAGGTTGACTAAGACCCACCAGATATTCAATTTGCGGTACACTCTTGAAAAGTAGGGTGACCCCGCCAAGCACTGGTGGATCCTGCAGCTGTGGTTGATTTGGAGCGGGTGAATTTTTCGTTGGATAGGTGGGTGGTCAGGCTCGTGCCGTGTAGCCAAGCGATGTCAATCAATTGCAGAGCTTCGTTGTGTCTTCTGCTTCGTTGTGTCTTCTGCTTCGCTGTGTCTTCTGCTTCGCTGTGTCTTCTGCTTCGCTGTGTCTTCTGCCTCGCTGTGTTTCCTTGCTCGCTGTGTTTCCTTGCTCGCTGTGTTTCCTTGCTCGCTGTGTTTCCTTCCTCGCTGTGTCTTTTGGCTCGCTGTGTTTCCTGCCTCCAGACATGCTTCATCACTGGCGTCGTTTGAGCAGTCATCGGTTTCGGTAGACGCCTTTTCGATCTTAAGAGGGTCGAGTCGCGTCTTCGTATCCCAAGTAATGTTTCCTTTTTTGATGGTTCCGTGTCAGTATGAAACCTGTTGTACAGATATCCCTTGATTTGACGACAATCGAGGAGGCTTTGCAGACTGCCGAACTGGCAATTCGAGCTGGCGTCGATTGGCTGGAGGCCGGGACACCGTTGATTTTGGCTGAGGGATTGCATGGTGTGCGGAAGCTTCGCGAACGGTTTCCTGAGGTACCGATCGTTGCCGACCTGAAAACGATGGATGGTGGCTATCTCGAAGCGGAAATGATGGCCAAGGCAGGGGCCACGCATGTTGTGGTGATGGCGCAGGCACATGAAGAAACCATCAAATGTGTAGTCAAAGCCGGGCAGGATTACGGGATTGGTGTGATGGGTGACAACCTGGGCTATCACACCATGGTCGACGGGGCAAAGCGACTACAGGACCTCGGTTGCGGGTACATCGTCCACCATATTGGGTATGACGAACGACGGGGCATTGCGGCACGTGGAGAGCGGATGCCAAGTCCGATGGATGACTTGCGGGCGGTCGTCGATGCGGTCGATGTTCCCGTTCAGGCGGTCGGTGGGTTGTCGATCGAGCAGGCGATCGCGTGTCCTCGCCATGGAGCGCCATTGGTCGTGCTCGGTGCTCCGCTCACGATCGATGCCGATGCCTTCAAAACAGCAGATGGTGATCTTGAAAGTTCATTGCGTCTGATCTGTGAGCAAGTGCACGCACAAGAAAGCTGAAACTGAATTTCCGGGCAACGCAATGTCCCAGTTTGCGTTATCCAAAAGCATGCAAGTCGATACATAGAAGAGAGAAATCCCAGTGAGTACTTCCGCCGCCGTTGTTAATTATTCACCCGAGCCGGGGAGTGTTGAGGTACGCGAAGTTGCCAAGCCAGCCATCGGATCGAATGATGTGTTGGTTGAGGTTGCTGCTGTGGGAGTTTGTGGAAGTGACTTGCATCAGTGGAGTGCATCTCATAGTTGGCCGGTGAATTATCCGGTGGTTTTGGGGCATGAATTTGCAGGCACGGTGGTCGAGGTGGGATCGGGGATCACCAACTGGTCCGAGGGTGATCAGATTGCCAGCGAGACCGCCGCAGTCATTGACCCTGATAATCCGATGTCGCGTCGTGGATTGTACAATCTTGATCCGACTCGCAAAGGTTTTGGGTATGGGGTCGATGGGGCCATGACGCGGTATACCCGCGTCCCCGCTCGGTGTTTACATCGTGTGCCCGTTGGCTTGCCGCTTGAGCATGCCGCACTGACCGAGCCATGTTGCGTTGCCTATAACTCGGTCGTTGAGAATTCGAGAATCAACCCTGGTGATCGCGTGCTCGTGATTGGACCGGGGACCATCGGGATCCTCTGTGCCGCAATGGCAAAATTGCGTGGTGGTGATGTCGCTGTGTTGGGACTCGAATCGGATCAAAAGCGGTTTCGTGTTGCTGAACAGTACGGATGTGAAACGTTGACCGACGCCGAGGCTTGGTGCCTGGAACGCGATGGGCTGGGCGCAGATGTGGTGATCGATGCGGCCGGTGTCTCTCAAACACTCAAGTTGGCCATGGAACTGGTCCGCCCAGCCGGATGGATCACCAAGGTGGGGTGGGGGCCCAAGCCGCTTGGCTTCTCGGTCGATCCACTGGTCCAGAAGAATGTCACACTGCAAGGCAGTTTCAGCCACCACTGGACGATCTGGGAACGTGTCCTTGCTTTACTTGCCAGCGGGCAATTGGATGTCAATCCAATCATCGGCGGATGCTGGCGGTTGCAAGATTGGCATGAAAGTTTTGAACAGATGCATGCTGGCGAAATCGTCAAAGCAATTCTGAAACCAGGTCTGTGACCTCGCTGGTGAAGCAACTGCCCGCAACTGTGCCCTCGGACACGATGATGTAGGCTGCTGATAGGTAGCCTGCTGATATCTAGGCTGCTGATATCTAGGCTGGTGGGCAGGTGCTGTTACCAGCAATGAATCGGGCAAATATCTCCACAAATCGCGAACCATCCCTTCCTTACGGTGCTACTTCAATCATGCCGAAACTTGCTGCTTTTCCAAAACTGTACATGCAAGCCCTGTGTAAAGACGGGTCGATGAGTTTAGCCGAATGGATTGATCTGGCTTCGGAGTTGCCCATCGATGGTCTGGAGTGGTATGCAGGCTTCATTGAGATGCAGGACCAGGGGAATTGGCAGTCCATTCGTAGTAAGGTGCAAGAGAAGGGACTCGTGATTCCAATGATGTGCTGTTCGCCTGATTTCACACATCCCGATGCTGAGTTCCGTTCAGAACAGATCGAAAAGGAAAAATTCTGGATCGATATGACGGCCGCCATGGGAGGCCAGTTCTGTCGTGTACTCTCGGGACAGCGGCGTCCTGAGGTGGAACGCAAGGACGGGGTCAGGTTTGCTGCAGAATGTATCGATGTCTGTGCCAAGCATGCCCAGCAACGTGGTGTCACGTTGGTCATTGAAAATCATTACAAAGATGATTTTTGGACTTACCCGGAGTTTGCGCAGATGATGGATGTCTTTTGCGAACTGGTGGACGAGGTGAAGGCCGAAAATTTTGGGGTCAACTATGATCCCAGTAATACCATCCTGGCAGGCGAGGACCCGTTGGAATTGCTGCGCCGCGTTTCCTCGCGGGTCGTCACCATGCATGCCAGTGATCGTTACCTCATGGAAGGGACCATCGAAGATCTACGAAACGAAGAACTGGGAGTCGAAGGATACGCAAAGCGTTTGAGTCACGGTGAAGTTGGCAAAGGACTTAATGACTATGACGCGATCTTTTCGGAACTCAAAAGGGTTGGCTTTGATGACAATTGGATCAGCATTGAAGATGGTGTGGAGGGGATGGATCAGCTTGCCAGGAGCGCCGATTTTCTCCGCCGGAAAATCAGCCAGCACTGGGGCAACTCACGCTGATCCGATGTTTGAGAGTGTTGCGTTGTTTGTGGGGCTGCTGCCTCAGCCCGGTCATCGTCAGAAACGTGGGTGTTCAAGGTAAATACCCGGGATGTTCCAGGCGATAGTGGTGACGCCATTCCAGACAACCGTCTCCGCCCACAGCAAAATTACGGCATACCTGAGGCCGGTGTTGATGGTGTTTGCAGCATCGGCGTTCTGCGTCATACCAGACACAGGGTCCGTCCAACTCACCATCAACGGGGGCAGAATAGCTGCCGATGAATTCGATCAATTCCTGTTTCAATGCCGAAGGCATTTCGATCCACGCCTTTTCACTGCTAACCTCCTGTCCCGTTGGGGATTCACTGGACGGCCCACCAGTGACATAACTTGGGTAGCCCATGTGCAGGCAGCAGATCCCACATGAATCGCAGTCAGACAGGGTTGGAAGTTTGGGGGGCATGCGGGGACGTCTGTTCATTGCCAGATTTTTAAGGGATGAATTGAAGTTCAAATTTGCTGGTTCGGTGTGATACCCACGGGCTCGCATGAAACGGTGAACGTCGTCGCCGCCGATGCAATGCGTAACATCAGGTTTGTAGCCTCAGCCTTTCACTACGTGGGGATCCAATCAACCCGGGGTGAACTCGTGCATGTCCCGCAATGGCGGGGTGCCAACGTGATGTCGTGTCTCCCCCCTTTCACGGTGCTGGTCCTGGGGCACGCATCGCTGGGTAATTAGTTTGCCGGTGCGGCTGGTTTTGGCTTGTCTGGAACATTTGACGTAACCAATCGTAACGATTTCTGATGGGTGGTGCGGCTAATGTTATGGTTTGTGCCGTGGACAAGACATTTCGATTTCCTATGAAGATAAGGCACTTTGCTGATGAGGCACCTGATTTGTGCGATTTGCGTATTGGCTATCCCTTCCCTGTCGGTACAGGCAGAGAACGAGGGTGAGAGACAGACCGTACAGAAAATGTCGGGGGCAGAGAATGGCTTGCAGTATCTGCTCTATTTGCCTGAGAACTACAAGCCTACGGAAAGCTGGCCTTTCGTGCTGTTTTTGCATGGATCAGGGGAACGGGGAACGAAGATAGAAAGTGTGAAAAAGCACGGACCGCCAAAATTGGTGGCAGCAGGTCGGCAGTTCCCATTCATTTTGGCATCACCACAATGTCCTCGTGACAAAAGGTGGGATTCAGAGCAGTTGGGTGAACTGATTCGTCAGGTTGAAGAAAAATACAGCGTCGACAAGGACAGGATTTACGTTACAGGATTAAGCATGGGCGGGGCAGGGACCTGGGCACTGGTTGCCAGCGATCCTGATCGGTTTGCGGCCATCGCGCCGGTTTGTGGTCGAGGGAATCCAGCGTCCGCGAAATCATTTGCTCACAAGCCTGCGTGGGTTTTTCATGGCGCGCGGGATCGAGTTGTGCCGTTGCGGGAATCACAGCGAATGGTAGACGCCATGAAAGCTTCAGGTGGCAATCCCAAGTTCACAATTTATCCCGAAGCCGGTCACGATTCATGGACCGCAGCCTATTCCAATCCTAAATTCTACGACTGGCTATTGGGGCAGAAGCGGAAGTGAATTGAGATGCATTTTAGCGCCGACGAGAGTCGCATCCTGATGTTGTGGATTGTCGATCAGTGGGCATTACATGCATTGTGAATCGGTGTGCCGGGTTCGCGGCTCGAACTGACAATTCGCGTAATGAATCGGGTTTGCCCTGGCCAATCGAAATGTGCAGGTCGCGGCTACCCTGCAAGTTTCCCGTCTTGAAACCAATGCCAATCAAATTTCGAAACCCATCGTCGGTTCACAAATCGAGTTCGGTGGGGGGAAAACGTCTTCTCGTATCGCTGGGAACAGGTTTCCCAGTTCGCATGCTCCACCACTCGCCAGCTCGCTCGGCTGAATAGTGAGGGTTGGGGATGGGCATCCTTGCAAGTACTTCCGTCCGCCAACTCTGAAGCTTCTTTCGCAGATCAGCGGTGCGTCCCGGTTTGCTCTGAATCAAGTTGTTTGTTTCTCCAATGTCATCGGCGAGATTGTAAAGTTCAATATCGCCACTGCCATCAAGATACTCGATCAGTTTCCAGTCCCGCTCGCGAATGCTGCTGGCAGGGCGGTCGTGGTGAAAATGAGGGTAGTGCCAATGCAAGGCGTTGCGGTTCAGCTTCGAGACTGGCATTTTCAGAAGTGGGATCAGGCTCTGGCCGTCGATGACCTGGTTTTCGGGAAGTTTGCCCCCAGCCAGATCGATGAATGTCGGATAAAAGTCATAGCTGATGGCCGGTTCGTTGCTGACGCTTCCCGGCTCAGTCATAGGGGGGTACTTGATGATCAAAGGAACCCGGACACCACCCTCATGCAAGGAACCTTTTTCGCCCTTCAACGGCATCATGCTTGTCACATTATCGTCTGCGGCTTCCCGGTAGTCATAGCGGCGGTAAAGGCCACCATTGTCTGATGTGAATACAATCATGGTGTTGTCTTCGATGCCAGCGTCTTCCACTGCATCAACAATCCTGCCAACCATGTCATCGCAGTGTTCAACCATGGCTGCATACACGGGGTGGGGTAGGGAGTCGCCTGTTTGCCTGCCTTTGGCTTTGTACTTTTCTACTTTCTCGGACATCGCTCCCAAGGGGATGTGAACCGCAAAGGGTGATACCATCAAAAAGAACGGCTTGTCACGTTTTTGCTGAATGAACTTGACCGACAGGTCCGCCTCAAACTCCGTCCGGTACTGACCCTGATTTGGCTTCAATTCCGGATTGTTTTGCACCCGGTACTTGCCAGGCAGATGTGGACCATTGATCACAGCAGTAAAGTCGTAGCCTTGGAATTCTGGTTGGCAGCTGCGACTTGTCCCCAAGTGCCATTTTCCTATGTAGCCGGTTGCGTAGCCACTCTGCTTTAATGCTTCGGCGACAGTCACGGTTTGCAACGGTAACGCCATGGTTGTTAGCGGAGTAATGACTCGTTCAAAAGGACGCCAATGGCCGGGGATATGTGCCGTGATCCCTATCCGTGCCTGATTCTGCCCGGATTGGACCGCGCACCGTGTTGGAGAGCAGACAGCGCCTGCGGCATAAAAGTCCGTGAAACGCATGCCCGCGCTTGCCAAGGCGTCGATACGAGGTGTTTCAATAAAATCGTTGTCGTAACAACCAATGTCTTTCCATCCCAGATCATCAATGAAAATCAAGATGATATTCGGACGTTGCTCCGCGTGGAGAATGCTGCAGCATGTGAAAAGTGTGATCAACACCAAATGAAATCGAAGGGAACGCACGTTGTTTTTGCTCGTGGGGAGTGAGTGACCTTGATACCGAAAGCGGACCGAGGTGGCCCGACGACGCCCATTCTATCGAAAAAATCATTCCTGGTTTGAGGTTCGCACCGCGTGACTCTGTCACATCAAGCTGTGCAAAATTCCGCGGTCAGCAAACGGTGTCTCGCAAACCTGATTCAGTGATCGCGATGAATTCCAGAAGGTCTGAGCCCAGCGATCACGCTGATAACCAGGTCTCAGAATATCGTCATGAGTGGATTTCGTTCGAATGCGGGAGCGGACCGGTGGCAATCACCGGGCTGGTCGATCATGATTGGAATCGCTGGCGGGTGGATTGAGTCGACCGCGAGCAACTTGTATCGGCTTCAAAATAAATGAAAATGGCTAGTCCAAGAGGTGATTTGATGTGGCGACTTTTAATTTTGCCGGTCTTGCTGGGGTATGCATCCAAAGCTGATGCCGCAGAAGACGTTGTCAAAGTGTTCGTGCTTGCCGGGCAATCGAACATGCAAGGGCAGGGCGTTGTCGATCTTGATCATCCCGAGTACTACAACGGGGGAAAGGGGACTTTGATCTGGTCGATGGAAAAGGGAAAAACAAAAGCAAAAATGAGGCATCTGAAGGATGCCTCAGGTAACTGGAGGGTCAGAGATGATGTGTGGGTGCGGTATCAAACCCCCAACGAATTGAAGGTTGGGAAACTTGGAATTGGGTTTGCTGTGTATCCCGGGAAGCACCATATGGGACCTGAGTTGCAGATTGGTCATTTGTTGGGCGATCATTTTGACGAACCCGTGTTACTGATCAAAACATGCTGGGGCGGTAAAAGCCTTTACAAAGACTTTCGTCCGCCTGGCGCAGGTGGAGAAACAGGGGCGTTCTATCTGAAAATGGTGGAAGACGTTCAACACGTCTTGGCTCATGCCGGTGACGAGATACCCTCCCTCAAAGGTGCCAAACTGGAACTTGCCGGTTTGGTCTGGTTTCAGGGTTGGAATGATATGTTTGATGAAAGTGCAAGAACTGAGTATGCCGCAAATCTTGTGCACCTCATTCATGATTTTCGAAACAAATTTGAGGTGCCGGAACTGCCGGTGGTGATTGGCGAAACAGGCAACATGGGAGCCGATGCCGGGCAGAATATGCTGGCGATTCGTGTGGCACAGGCCAAGGCAGCAGAAGACACCAGACCAAAAGGATCAGCCGCGTTCGTTTCCACTACCGACTTTGCACGTCCCAAAGAACTGTCGCCCAATGTCGGTCATGGGCATCACTGGTTCGGCAACGCCGAAAGCTACTTTCTGATTGGCGATGCCATGGGAAACACGATGCTCCGGATGTTGACCTCTCCGGATGCAAAGTGAACTGCAATGGTGTTGCTCAGTCAGTCAGCCTTGCTCAGTCAGTCTTGCTCAGTCAGTCTTGCTCAGTCATTGGGATCGACCAGATTTCGCCAGTTGGGATAGGTGGGGCGAAGTTTGGTGTTTTTGTCACCAAGCTCCATGGGCGGCGGTGGGCTGGCATCCAGGACGTTTTGTAGCTCTTTTCGTGACTTGCTGATTGTTTCCTCTTGAGCTGTTTTGCCCAGATCATTTTTTTCCAGCAGGTCGGCCGGGACTCTGAAAAAACGGCCATCACGGTACAGCTTCAAGTTCTGGGTGCGAACAAACTGCCCTGGCTGTTTGTTCCAATAAGGCTGGTAATGTGTCAGCACCCAGTCACGCGGCGTTCCGGGTTGACCCGTGAGTTGGGGCAGAAAACTACGCCCGTCGATCGGGTCATCGGCTTTCAGGGAGGTGCCTGCCGCCTGCGCCAGGGTGGGGTAAAAATCAGTAAACTCAATCAGGTCGTTGGAGACCTTGCCCTCGGGTGAGGTGCCCGCCCATGCAGCGACCAACGGTACGTGGGTCCCCATGTCGGTCATGCCCCCTTTCCCGCCAGTGATCGATTGGCCTTTCCAGCTGGACGTGATTCGTGTGCTGGTACCATTGTCACCCGTAAAAATAATGATGGTATTTTCAAGCTTTTCCAGCTCACGCACCTTGTCCACCAATCGACCGACGATTTGATCCATGTACTCCACCATTGCAACAAAATTTGCTTTCTGTGCGGTCTTGCTCTTGGGCGCCTTGTTGGCAGCTTGCGTTCGTGGATCGTCACCGATCGTGTCAGGTGTTTTCACAAAGGGATCGTGGACGAGCACCATCGGGTAGTAAACAAAAAAAGGTGTGTTTTGATTTCTGTCCATGAAGTCACACAAGAAATCACAAAGCAGGTCAGGGCCATATTTGCCTGCATTTTCTTGCACCGTTTGCAGCTTGCCGTTGCGTTCCAGAGGTGGACTCCAGAAGCGTTCTCCACCGCCTGCCTTGACCTGCTTTCCTGTGGTGACCTGCCATAGGTAGGATTCGTTAAATCCTGCTTTGAGCGGCCGCAGGCTGTCCTGTGAACCCGGCAAGTTGTTGTACAGTCCGTTGAGTTGCCACTTGCCCGCGATCGCCGTCTTGTAACCTGCCGACTGCATCAGTTGACCAAAGGTTTTGTCACTCGGATTCAGGTAGCCGAAGTGAGTGTAATTGCGGAAATTGTATTGGCCGGTCATCAGCTTGACGCGACTGGGGGTGCAGATTGGCGTGGAGTAGCAATGCTGGAATCGAATGCCGTGTTTCGCCAATGCGTCGATGTTGGGGGTTCGATAGTCTTCGCCACCATAGCATCCAAATGCTTCCCAGCTGACATCATCTGCCATGATCAAAATGACATTCGGCTTCTCTGTCGCAGGGCGTGGAATCGGCTCAACGGCAATCAGAGTCGGAGCGGAAATTGCCACGAACAGAATGGCTAAATATTCAAAATAACGATGCATGGGTCAGTCAATCGTGCAAAGAGGACAATCAGGAAAGGGGGAGGCAGGGACAGGCGAGAAGCGGCGACCAATGGAGCATCAAGGGAGTCGCTCCTGCGGTCACCCGATGAAGCGGTGAATGTAGCGTGTTGCGTCTGGCGACAGAATCACGGCATCATCCAGTTTTAGCGATCGAGGGTTTGTTGTTTTGTCGCCCAGATCAATTGGTCATTGCTGTGCGTGGTAACCGATTCCTGAATCCACTTTGCAGCATGAGCAACCTGGGGAGCAAAACCGCCTCCGTGAGTGATTCCCACCAACACGTCACCGACTTGTTGAGAATGGATCAACCACGGCCCGCCGCTGCTGCCCGCTTTGCCATGTCGGTCCTCTTTCTTGGGAACACGCAGGTTATCGGACCCACCAATCGCAGGAATGTCACGCCATATTTCGTTGCCAGCAACTTTTTTGACCAGCAGTTTCCCGTCGTCACGACTGAGAGTTTGACGCAGTAACAGCACTGGGGGACGATCAACCATTTTGACAGGACGCACTAAACGCAGAAGAGCGAGGTCCTTTGTTTTGTGTCTCAGGACCTTGTTGACACCAATCGTCGCAGGTTTTCGCTTGGAGGTGGTGAAGCGAACTTTTACGTCACCGGCCTTCGCCTTTCTCGTGGTAATGCAGTGCGATGCAGTCAGAACCCAGTGAGGAGAAATCAGGACACCCTTGCCGCCGCCACAATGGACACTCAGGTTTTTGCGGTCATTCAACGGGTAGGGCGACTCATTCGCCGTGACCATCGTGAATTCGACAGCAGGCGTGAATTCGACAGCAGGCGCCTGCTCGGTGGGTGCCGATTGTGGTGCAGAGGCAAGCGCACACGTGCCAGCCAACCAGCACAGGAAAACGAGGCATTGTTTGTTCATCAGAAAGGGCATCGGGTCCGATGTGGAAACGAGATGATGTCGAGCAGGCTACTGGATCTTAATCGATCCTTTGCCACCACGCATGATCCGTTGGATGCCAGAACCACTGTTTGGGGTGTAAACAGTAGCTTGAAACTGAAAACCTTTTGCTGGATGCACCACACCCGCCAAATGGTGCTAATGGAGAAGTCCAGCAGACCGCACCCCGTCGATCGGTACCCATGAAAGGTATTCTTGTCTTTGAGAATATCAGGGACCGGGATGCCCGCGGAGGCTATCGCGTCAGGACGACTCAAGCCAGGTTGCGAAAATTGATGTCCGAGGCTGATTGGGCAAAGAATGAATCAATGGCTTTCGTATTGTCGTTGCTGGCTGAGTCCATGGGACTGCTGCGATGCAGGGCATTGGTCAAACGACTTGATTTCTCAACTTGGGTGGTCTCTGACTTGCTCTCTTGCGTTCCCATGATTTCAGCTCCGTTGGAGTTGCCGGTTACCAGTGATTTTGAATGAGTTTCAGTTGTAAATTGTGACTGGTTTGTAAAGCTGCTGGCATGCGATCGGATTGCCTGATCCTGATTTTCAGAGATGCCTTGGCTGCTGAAGTGCGATGTCGGTTGGATTGTCGAAGTCCATGGTTGAGACGCTCGCTCAATGGCGAAGGATGGAACCAGTTGTGCTGCGTCATCTTGCTTGGCTTGCTCTGGTTCTTCTGCTTGCTCGGTGAATGAGTTGGAAGGTACAGGGACGCATTGGCCACAGGAGCAGCCAGGGTCATGGTCGTGATCGTGGTCGTGGTGATGATGATGATCATGATGGTCATGATGGTCGTGATCGTCCTCGTCTTCGTCCTCGTTCTCGTGGGCGTGATCGTCCTCGTGGTCGTGATCGTGATCGTGGGCGTGATCGTGATCGTGATCACAGTCGTGGTCCGGGTGACCGGGAGCAAGGTAGTTCGCCTCGCCCAACGTTCCGTCAGTGGGGACATAGTTGATGCTGGGGACGGGCATGTCATTGGAGGCTGAATTGCCGGTGTTGCCATTGCCGGATCCGTTATCACTGCCGCTGGAATTGTCCTGAGCAACGATGAGGCCTTGGGACAAGGCGATCACACCGACAGCTTCTGCGGCGTGACGTGTTTCTCTGTCGGCGGATCGTTCTTCGTCAACCCAGACTTGAACCGTGTCTGTTCCAAGGTTGTCAAATCTGAGACTGGCGGTGTCAGCGCCTGCAAACGATTGCATTGCGGCCAGGAATACCGTCGTGGCCTCCGAATTTGCGTTGAACGAAAGTGTGGACCTGCGATGAGTGATCGAATGGTCGGTGGTGTAGGCGGAGATGTCAGATGAGTTGGTGTCCTGGGGTGTGGCGATTGCGATCCACGATGCATGTTCGATGCCATGCTCCCCATTTGCTTCTTCTTCCTGCAGCATCATGCGAAATCCCGTGGACGTGATGTCCTGTTGTCGGGTCACGACCGCGTCGATCTCTGACATGCTGGTGGTTTGGGAAAGCACGACGGGCGTGGTTTCAAAATTGTGGGCGAACTGGATATCCTGCCACGATGAATCGGTGGTTTCATTCACACCCGCGGCGATCACGGTGCCATCGGGGAGGGTATGCACGCCCGACTCCATTACCATGAAGCCGGCTGCTTCTGTCTTGTGCCAACCATCAAGAAAATTCCACTCCTGAACTCTGACATCAAAGCTGGTTGCAGTGACGTTGCGGATTCGGATCGTGGACTCGTGACTGCCATTGAATGAAAGTGGGCCAAAGGCGATCGCGGGATTCTCGTAGGTATGATCCAATTGAATGGTTTGCCACTCGTGATTCAGGTTGGAAACCCAGCCTGCTTCACCGACAGCATTGTCGTTATCGGAGGGTGGCTGGTCGTCATCGCCACCTTCCCGTGATGACGTGGCGACAAGGTCTCCACTGGTTAACACGACTCCGCCGACAACCTCTTGGGCGTGACGTGTTTCCCTGTCACGGGACTTTTCTTCATCTACCCAGATTTGCGCGCCATCTGCCGTGAAATTTGTCACTCGCAGGTTGGCGGTGTCGGTGCCTTCGCTGGTTTGCATGGCCGCTACCATGATGGGTGATTCTGTGCCAATGCCCGGGAATTGAAGTTGCGTTCGACGATGATTCACGCCGTTGTCGGTCACAAAGGTATGGAGTGGAGAATCTGCCCCTGTACTTGTGCTGTCTCCGATTGCGATCCAACCGACCGTTTCCTCGGCATGTTCTCCCAAAGCCTCTTCTTCCTGCAGTCGGAGGCTGAAACCAGTGGACGTCACATCACGCTGCCGTGTCACAATTGCGTCTGATTCGGTTTCGGTCAGGGGCTGTGAAAAGACGACAGGTGTGTTGTCAAATTCGTGGCCGAAGCCAAGCGACTTCCAAGCCGTTCCCGTACCGCTGACGCCGGCAGCAATCACGGTGCCATCAGCCAGCGTGTGGATTCCTGATTCCACAACCACGTAGCTTGCGGTTTCGTTGGTGTGCCAGCCATCAAGGTAATTCCACTCCTGGACGCGGACGTCGAAGGAGGTTGAGGTTACATTGCGGATGCGAATGGTTGATTCGTGCCTGCCGTTGAAAGAGAGAGGGCCAACCACGATCGCAGGGTTGGAGTATTGATTTTCTAGCTGGACGGTCTTCCATTCGTGATTGAGGTCGCTGATCTCACCTGCTTCACCCACCACGGAGCTTGTGCTTGATTCGACGATGGTGCCCTGAAGCGAGAAGAATCCGATGCTGCCATAGTCAGAATTCTGACCGTTCACGCCGACTCCATCGACAGACAGGAAGTACTGGCCGGCTGCCAATTCCAAGTCGAAGGCGGCGTTGGTTTCGTTCACAGGGTTGCTGGTTGCGATGACATTACCGGAAGCATCGTGAAGTTTCGCTTCAATGTCGAGGTTGGGGTCTTGGCCAAACGCATCAACGCTGAGGGTCACGTTGCCAGCGCCGGTCTGGAAAGAAAACCAGTCCTGGTCCTCCGTCCGCTCGACAATCCCCCATGATGAAACCTCCTGATTTTCGTTGGCTGTCATTACCGTGGCAGATTGAAGATTACTGCCGTGGTCATCTTCGCGGTAACCAAAACCGTTGCGATTGCTGGTGATGACCGTCAGGTCGTCCTGATTGATCGTCGACCCGTCGTAATCAGAATTACTCCATTGAGTCAGGCGTTTGCCAAAAGGGGCACCCAGAATCGGACCCCAGCTGGTTTGTCCGCTTCCCGTTCCGGGGTGATAGCTTTGGCTGTTGAGGCCTTGATGACGCAGACCCAACGCATGACCGACTTCGTGAGAATTGGTCATTCCCCCGTTTCTTGCTCCCTTGTTGAAGGTGAATACGGGAGTGTCCTGGTTGTAGGAAAACGAATTCAAGTATGCGATTCCGCCAATGCCTGAACCAAACCCATCGGTCGGTTGCGTGTTCACCGCCCGAATGCCCCATGTTGAATCATTGACGCTGCTCTTGACCAGCGCAGCGACACCCGGGTCAATCGTGGTGACGTTCACATCAAAGGGAAGAAAATCTTCCGCAACATTCTGAAACTGTTTTTGGATCTCAATCAATTCCGAGTCAGAAAAACTGTTGGGATTCCCGTCCCGATTAAAAGCGGGGAATTGAATGTCATGCCCCCAGGTATTGCCCGCACTGTGGTAGCCGTCAAAGTCCAAGTAGATGGTCTTGGTCGCACTCGGGCGGCTTTCCAGCGAGAACGTGTTCTCCAAACCGTAGGGAGCCAGAGAGGTGGCATCGCCAAACGTGAATTCATCGTTCACATAAGCTGGCAGAATGGCACTGAGTAGGTGGCGAGGTTCCAGAGGTTCGACGCGAGGAACCGTTTTTACCGCAGCCCTTGAACCGTGACGTCTTGCTGAGGGTTTCCTGCGTCGCCGTCGGCGTGATGATTTGAAAGTGGAAGAAGAAGAGACTTCAGGGTTAGCACGAAGCATGCGGGTTGACTCTGCGAGATGAGATCGGGGATGAGAGGTGTGCTCGTGATGCATCCGCGGTTGGGTGAATACCCGGACGCGGTTGGTGGCGTATCTGTCCTGGCCGCGATGGCCGAAAAGTGCTGATGCGTTTGGTTGTCGCGATCCTCCGTCTCAACAGGGCTGTGATTTCTGTTACCTTTGGAAACATTGGTCACATAATGCCGATGTCAAGAAATTCAACGATATTTTTGTGCGTAATGCCGCAATAAGTTTGAAAGAGAGAAAAACAGCGGCTTTGGCAGATAAAAATCCACGTTTTCTTTCACAGCGTGCAAGACTGCGTCTCAAGACCGGCCACTGTCATCAAGACCGTTTCCTGTCATCAAAACCGGCCCCGGTCATCAACATGAGGCCAAACGCTTTTCCAGCAAAGCTTGGTAGGAAGCCGGTTTGCCAGGCCTCACGCGACACGCTCGCAGATCGCTCTGGAGCATGACTTGCGTCTCGGTCTTCGACGCAAAACGAAGCAAAATCTGGCTCTCAAGCAGGTGAGAAAGCACTTCACGGTCGGGACACGCCTTCTGGTCTCAGATTGATACAGGCATCTCAGGGCTGGACGGATTTCCGTTTTTGCAGGCCTTTAAACGTGTTTTCCTGAATGGCACGCTCTTTGCGTTGTTCCGCAGCATCGGAACTAATCCGCGGAGACTGGACTTGCCATGTCTCCGATCACAACACGCTCTCCAGAATTCGAGATTGATATGAAAACCAAACAAATCTTCTTCAACGCTGCCACTGTCTGCATGGTAGCGGTTGCCGTCATGATGACCCAAGCAATGTTCAATGGCTCAGTCAATGCTGAGCAACGCAACGATGGTGCAGGGGGTGATCTTCGGCAACGCGTCGCGGATCTTGAAGACCGCCAGGATGAGAATGACGTCGAATTTGTGCTTGTCGATCGAACGCTCGCTGACTTGAACGCGCGTATCAATGCAAACGATGCCGACATCCGAGCTCAGGCTAGAAGCGGCAGAGCGGTGAGTGAGAGTATTGGCAGACTGGAAAAACGAGCGAAGACACTCGAAGCACAACAGCGTTCGTTGGCTGAAATGGTCAAACGCATGTCACTGCGTCAATGAGTCGGAGTCCTCAGTGAGTTCTAGAGCGGAGGGCAATGACTGCCGATGCGTGGCCTCAGTTTACGGATGCATGAAGCATCGATGCTGGGTGCCTCTCTTTCTACTGATCCCCGATCATCGCTGAAAGCTGTTTCATTCGATACGGCAAGCGGATTGTTGTTCCGCGATCCCCATGCCCCGTGCCAACCAATCGATCTGTTGACGCCTCATCCCGCTGGATCATCCGATGAAAAACATTTTCTTCACGGCAGCTACAACGCTATCGATAATCTCGGTTTCCTATCTGATACCATCCCTCTTTTCACGCGATCGCGAGAAAATTCTGTCAGATGTTGGATCCGAAATTCGATTGGTCGCCTGCAGTGCGACCAGTGCAAGAACGTCATCGCTGCGTAATGCAGAGCTTGTTTCGAACATCGTGAATGGGTTGCCGCAGGATGTTCATATTCTGTTGTTGGTGAATGATCGATCTGCTTTCTCGACCTCGTCCAACAACCGTCGTGTGACGTTTGTGGAAATGCCACCTGAGAGTGACATCTCCATCTGGCCGCAGGATCCGTTCGTGGTGGTTCAGGGAAAATCGACCACCAAATTGATTACACCCTGTTCATTCAATCGTGAAGATGATGAACGCATGCCGAAACAACTTGCCAGTATTTTAAACCTCGAAGTGATCCATTCGGAAATGCACTTTGAGGGTGGGAATATCGTGTGCGGTGAAGATTCCGTTTTTATTGGCTACGACACCATCCAGCATAATACGGTTCTGCTGGATTCGACGCCAAGTTCCATTGTAAAACGTTTTTCAAAGCTTTTTGGACGACCGGTTACGGTTGTGGGTAAATCAAGTCAAGCCATTGCCCATATTGATTTGATTGTCACGCCCCTCAGTGGCAGGCGGGTGGCTGTTGCCGATAGTCGTGCTGGTGCAAGGTTGGCAGCAGCAGCGATTGATGAGAATCCGGGTGGCGTCCACAAATTTGAAGGGCGTTGCGAGGCAATGTTCTTTGGCCGAGAAGATGTGTCTGAGTTGCAAGACAGAGACGGAAATACCCTGACAAAGCCTCAAGTAACAGGGCAAACAGACGAGGTCATTTCCGCCAGCCTGCATCTTGCTCCGAAACTCGATGCGATTGCCAAAGAATTGTCGCATGCAGGCTATTCGGTTGTCCGTGTTCCGGCATTGATTCCATGCCAAAACCCCGCTGCTGATGATCTCCAGCGTGATGCGGTTGGCTACCCATTCATCTCCTACAGCAATGTGCTCGTTGAAATGCGGCAGAATCAACCTGTCGTTTACCTGCCCCAGTATGGTTTCGCAAAACTTGACCGTGCAGCTGTTCAAGCTTGGGATTCACTGGGTTTTAATGTGAAGCCGGTTCCAGGATTCTCAACCAGTTCCATGTACGGCGGTGGGTTGCGGTGTTGCACGAAAGTATTACTGCGGAATTGAACACGTGAACTCCACGCGTTCGATTCTCTCTTCTTCTGAATGTGCTTTTCCTTTCCCATCCTTCTCACTGTCTGAAATTATGTACTTATCATTTAGAATGTGTCTGATCGCTTTTGCTTTGTTGTTCTCTTTCGCTTCGCTGGAGACGCTTGCCGCCGAAGGCAGAAAAGGTCTCAATGCGGTGAATGTGAAAGTCGTTGTCACCGACAATTCCTTCTCAATTGGGGACTTGCAAAGAGCGGTTCTTGGAGTGATTCAATGGTACCTGCCAATTGAACTGCGATCCGACTGGTTTAGTCCCCGTGATGCCGGGGTCTCTGATGATTCAGGTGATACCGAGGGCACCAAATCTGGGCCCCGATTCAAGGCCGGTGCAGATTTATCCGACTCGGCGAACTGGTTGCGATGTGGCGTCGCTGAGCCAGAGAGGCTGCGCTGAATCAGGAATGGCTCTGAGGGCAGCAGGATGGGGCCGCGTCTCTTCGTGCAAGAAAAAAGGTCGCGTTCTGAAGTAGAACGCGACCTTGATTTGCGAGGCAAAATGTTCGCTGATCAGCTGTCGGCTTCTGCTGAAGCGGCTGCCCCCGTTGCTGCATCTCCACTTGCTGCATCTCCACTTGCTGCATCCCCACTCGCCTCTGCGGGAAGTCGCTTGGCGAGTGACTTGAAGTTGCCAAGAGACAAAATGTGATAGTAGATCAATTCAAGAGCATCTGACTTGACCATTTGAACCAACTTGTCGTCAGCGAGTTCTTTGATCTTCTCTCGTTTGACGGCATAAAAACCGGTAAGCACACCGGGCTGGGCATTGGGACCAGTGTAGGTGGCACGGACTTCCTCAAGCAGGTCAAGCTCGATCAGTTGCTTGCAGAAGTGCGTGGTAGCCTGATGACTGAGTTGGTAGTCTTTCAGGAACTTGACAACCCCCTCAAGGTAATTGGTTTGCTGTCCTTCGCTGTCAAATAAACGCTCGCCTTTGCCGTCCTGATTGCAGCCCGAGAAGTCTTCGTCGATGCAAAGAATGAATTGTGAGTTTTCGGGTGACTCGCTAAAGACGAATGGATAGCGGCGAATGAATGCGGGCAGATAATCCGTGTCCCATTTCCCGTCATCGGTCACAAACAGATTCTGGTTCTTCTGTAAGCCCAAGACGACGCACGGCAGAACGCTCTCTTTGGTCCCAGCGAAGATGATGGGGTAGTTCTCTGCTGCTTTTGCGAATTCAGCTGCCAACAGTGGCACGGAATTTACTTCGCGGGCAAAACTGCAATCATCTCCTGCTTTGATTGACCAATTCAGGTGCCGCTCGCGATCCAGAGCGTGGAGTTCATCGTAAATCAGGGCTTGCGTTGTCATGTTCTTGCTTACGTGGGTTCGTTGTCGAGGGTGTTGATAGAAAAAGAATTAGGTTTCTGTCTTGTTGGGGCATCAGCGTCCCGGACGATTCGCCATCCCCGAGTGGGGAAGTCCCGTCTGCAACATGGTGAGACGATGAACGTTTGACGCCGATATCTTCACATAAGTTTCGTCATCTGTCGTCAGGTGGCTGATAATAGTCACAACTTTCCAGTTGTAAAACGAGCAGATTGGGGTTTTCAGGTAATTAGGGTAGCTGGGCGGCGTGTGGCTGGGCGGAGCGAGACTTCGCGCGCTGTGGCTTTAAAACGGTTTTGGCAAGTGTCGGCCTCGCGACTGATATGGTTGCTGTGAGAGGTGGATATGGTTGGCTGGAATTTTGAGAGTTGTGATCATATTGGGCTCGGCTCTCAACTCACATTTCGCCGTTCTGCAGGTCGATGACTCGGGTATCGGTGCGTTCAGGTTTGGGCAAATGAAACGATTTCGTCATCGTGCAATCAAAACATGATGACAAGGTGCGAGCCAGCCCAACGGGGAAAACGTCCCTAGTGAGAACATCAGCTATACGTTGGCGAATCCCAGCTTGGTTCGCTGATTTGGATACCAATCTCGAGTTCGTGGCAGGAGTGCACGTGACTCCTTGGGCTTGTGTTCTCAATAATCGGGGTAGCTCACCCTTCAAACGGTTCTTCCGGTTCATGTTTGGTTTCGGATCGTTGGACTGCCTCTCATGCGAAAAAGATCGGTGAAACGCACGATAAGCTGCTGCATTCACGCCGATAGCATTGGAGTCTGGGCCGCGTGGATACACGGTAGGGCAGGCGGGATGGTTCTTGCGGTCACAAAAAGCGCATGATGCTATAGCATTCCAAGGCTGTTTTTTGGCAATTTGGGTAACCATGGTGATCCGATCTGGGGTATCCTGCGACACGCCTCGTTGCTTTCGTTTTCCTTTTTTCGACAAGAGGTCGAGCTGTGAAATCCAATCGCCTTCAAAATCGCTCACGACGTCGTGCCAGATTGCAGGTTCAGCAATTAGAAGGGCGAAACTTGCTTGCGGGTGATATCTGCCACAACTTTGTGGAAGCTGGCGATGTGAATCTTGATAGCAGCGTCAGCCCGCTTGACGCCGTTTTGTTGATCAATCTGCTGTCCCGCGAGAGTATTTCGCAAAGCGGCACAGCTGCTTTGGAGAACACGACTGCTTTGGAGAACACGGCTGCTTTGGAGAACACGGCTGCTTTGGAGAACACGGCTGCTTTCGAGAACACGGCTGCTTTGGCTGGAACCGAGCGGCTCGTTGATGTTGATAACAACGGGAGTTTGTCGGTCAATGACGTGTTGCAAGTCGTCAACCTCCTGGCGGAAGACGAAGCGGGAGATGAGCATATCCTCGAAGGTTTGACGGCCCTTGCAACCGCCATCCTGACGGAGGATCTGCCCTCCGGCATGCGACCTCATACCGCTCATGCGTGGTTCGCCAAAATTCACCAGAAACTGGAAACGCCGCAGCTGCGGCGTGATGCGTTCGATCATCTCGACCAGAACGAGGATGGCGAGTTGACGCAAGATGAGTTGAGCGAGGAACACTGGGATCGAATTTCAGATGCCGATGCAGACGAGACGGGAGCGGTTACCAAAGACGAAGTGAAGGCAGCCCGCCCCAGCGAACGAATGCTCGCCCTCTTGCCTGTCGGAACGCAGGCGCATTTTGAAAACCTGGATGTAAATCAGGATGGGCTGCTCAGCGAACGTGAAGTGACTAAAAAACTCTGGCATCGCATCATCTCAGCTGACGTCAACCAGGATGCGGGGGTGTCTCTCGATGAAATCGACGAATTGCGACAACGACGTGATGCAGAGCATGAGGGACCCCAAAGCGACGATCTGTTCGAACGTTTCGACGTAAATGATGATGGTTTTTTAACTGAGGATGAAGTTGACGGCCGGAATTGGGACCGCATCGTTGCCGCTGATCACAATCATGACGGTACGATCTCTCTCGATGAGTTGCAGGGAATGCAAAATCCGCAGGTCATCGTTTGCGACGCTCCTGTGCTGGATCGATTGTTTGCCCAGTTTGATGAAAATGGAGACGGCTTGCTTACCGAAGGCGAAATTGGCGGTGGATTTTGGACTTGGATCAGTCAAGCTGACACCAATCAAGACAACGCCGTTTCGATGATGGAATTGGAGGTCACGGCCGATGAGTGGGGAATGACGAGCCCCAATGTGATGCTTGAAACATTCATCGATCAACTTGAAACGTCACAAACTTTCGCACTGGCAGAAACTGACTTGGACGAAAGTCTCTGGAAAATCGTGGTCGAAGCAGACCAGAATCTTGATCACGTTGTCACACTCGACGAAATCTT